>DAOOPK010000040.1:0-16897 GCA_035388205.1 Bacteroidales bacterium | reverse complement strand
TACAATTCTTTTGTTTCGTCTCGAGGTGCGTTGGGTAGCATCGTTTTGCCTTGACTTTTTTGTAACTTTTTTTGTCAAGAAAAAAAGTTTGATATAAATAAAGAAGGCGTATTTTGTTTGCTTTTGACCAGCTATTATCTTTTGAAATTGTTTCCAAGAACTGCCTTAGTGCGGTAAAAACATCTGTTTATATTTGCATATTGCTGATATTCAGACACATACGACCGCAATAAAATCTGAAGGGACAAGTCAGGAATTGAATCATTCTCCTTAAATTCCTAAGCTCAAACTCTTTGCCATAGTTTTGAGTTAATAATGTCGCAAGTTGCGACACAATTTGTTTCCCATATTCTGCCCTTTTATTTTGAAGAATTTCACGATTTATACGACCACCGATATGCCAATAAAGCATTGTTAGTTCCGAATTAACTACCCTAGCTAAACCGTATTTTGTTTGTTCAATTAGTTGACAAACGTCTTTAAATACCAAACTTCCAATTATATTGGAATCTATTTCTTTCATTTTTCTTTTAATGTAATTGAAATTATTTTAAATGCTAAAACTACAAAATTATTTCTTTTCTTTTAAGATTTGCATGATGAAAAAAAACTGGCTGATGCATTTAACACTTCTATTGACTTTCTGGTTTACGGCAATACGGAGCAAAAAGCACAACAAAGCATAAAAGATAATGAACTGCTTGCACAGTTCAAAGCTGTTGAAGAACTCGATAGCAAGGATAAATCAACTATTAAGGATATTATTGACGCTTTTATTAAAAGAAGTAAGTTAAACCAGATTGCAGCGTTGTAAACAAAAACAGGCTGCCCCGCAATGGAACAGCCTGTTGCTGATGCTCATATTTTTTAGTTTTTAATGTATGTTATCAAAAGAAAATCATTAAAGTAAGAAATGTAACTAAAGATATTAGTTCAACCAAATATGCGATAGAAATATAATACACAAAAAATCTGTATTTTTTTCGGTTTGGACTATTCTCAGCTCTTTTGTATAATTCAATTATATGAGAAACCCTTCCTCCAGCTATAATGAACCATTCTTTACCAAGTTTTAGCAAATAATGCCTAAGTACCCATGCTAAAATAATACAGTGAATGCCATTTATTATAAATACCAGTAAAAATAAAAATGCAATTAAATTTCCCATCACTTATTATGAACTAAAATTTTGCTTTTTGTTATAAAGTAATTATGATATTTATCAAATTTTGTTAAACTATTAGATAGTAACAGTAAAATTAAACTGTCGTAGTAATTATATTAAATCATTAGGCAAATTAATAATAAAACAAAGAGAATAATTTGAAAAATAAATGAAATCATCATATAATAAACAAATACTTTGTACTTCCTTAAAGTTTTATCAGATTTTACTAACTTGAATAAGGTAGTAAAATCTGACAACTTGCTAATGCCAAAAACACTTTTAATTTTACCTATTTTCACTAGGATGTATCTATTAATATTACCGACAATAATACAATTAATACCATTCAGTATTATTAGAATAAGCAATGTTATAGCAGTTAATGTCATTATTTATTATGTACTAAAACTTTTTTATTTGTTATAAAATAATTGTGAAAGCCATCAACTTCAAGGTTGTATACTTTCGATTTCCAAGAAATATTTTCTTTAGATAATAGAGCTATTTTTTCATTATTCCCTGAAAAAAAAGCATCTCCTATATCCAGATCTTTGGTAAGAATCCATCCTTTATCCTTTACATAAAATGGATGTTGTGCTGTTACAAAAATTTCATTTCCTGAAATATTCAGCTTGTAAATACTATCTGATTCAGCGACATAAGCCTTTGTGACTACAGAATAATGGATTAAATCATTTTCAATATCATAAGAACAGATTGAGTCTCCTACGTTAATGTCTTGTATTTCTGTAAATTCATTTTTCATATAAATGAGTGTACCAGCTGCAAAGCAATAACCGACCCCTGGTCTAGGTCCATAATACAAGTTTGTCTCTCTTTCGTTAACAGTTGTTCTTGATACCCCGAAACCACCACCAAGTACGGAATACGCTGCCCCGAAACTTACAACACCATAATTAAATGTGGGAGTCCCTTTTTCAGTTGCAGAGGTTTGAAAACTTCCTTCAAATTTATGAGCCCCAAAGTTGAACCCAGCACTATAACCTTCTAAATCTGTTCCTTTAAAATCAGAAGAACCATAAATAAGGAGTACCCCAGCACTTACTCCAAAATCATAACCGAAATTAGACCCAAAATCTTTAAAATCAAAAGTTTTATTAGACTCTGAAAAAATTGTATAATTCCCGATACGACCTTGCGCTCCGCCCACTCCTGCAAATGATCCACCCATATACAGCCCCATGCCAACAAGTTCCCAACTTTCATTTCTATTATTCATACTTTCTCTAAAAACATTGGCTTCACTTTTAGTTGTAGCAAAACTTGTTGATATGGTTTCACCTTTATACTTAAAATTTATATGCTGGGTATTATCACCACCTTTATTGCTAACATAAGTTGATTTACCAGTTTCAACATCAAAATCCCATTCATCAATACTCATCCCATTAGGGTCTTTAAGTATCACAGGATTATTCGCCACATACGCATACGGCGACAAACTCGGATACTTATCACTTAACGGGTCAACACTCAACCACATACTCAAATTGCTATCATAGTATCTAGCACCGAAGTAGGAATAGCCTGTCTCGTTGTCCAATTCCTTTGCGGAGAACTTGTAGCGGGAGTCGAAAGTGCTGTTGCGCTGACTTACAAACAACTCGCCGAAGGGGAGGTATTGGAGATATTGGTCAGTAACGCCCGTCTTACTTGTAATTACTGTTGCACTACCTAAATGATCTGATTGATAATAATATCTGAGGTCTTCGGGACCTGTGCCAATATTATATGCAGGCGCCATTGTAGGATAGGTAGTCCATTTGCCGGAATAACCCGAACATATAATATTACTGCTTATCATATTCTCCCCAATTTCAAAATCCGATAATCCTTCTTTGTGTTTAAATATGTCCTAATAATTTGCTTTACATCTTTATTCTCAGGATATTTTTTTATAATATCATCCACATTATCGGGGCTTAGTCCTAGTTCTTTCTCTATAAACCCAAAACCTGAATATTTATTTTGTCGTATCGACACTATTCCAATTTGATTATTATCGCAATGCTCGAATATAATATAGGAATCCTTTAAGTTCATGCTTAGTTCATCAATAAACTGTGTCGCTCGCAAATTGTATTCATCTGCAGGTTCAGCATCGCAACATGCTCCTTTGCATTCGCCCAAGCCATAATAAAAACATGCCCCGGCACTAGTGTACAAGCCGCACAACTTCTGACATAGAGTGTATTTTGAACAATAAAATTGTAAGGCTTCAATTGCTGCATTTCTTGATGAATAAACATTTAGACAAATATCTTCACTCTCATTTATATCCTTAATATAAAAACATAAATACCCTTTTTCATTTTCTGCACCGAAAATACCCCAATTGTTCATTGTCCGCCTTTGTGCTTTATTATATTTCGGCTTATTTTGCTTTATTTCATGCGATTCTTTTAATAACGCAATTAGCTCACAACCAGTTAGTTCATAGTCAATGTCAGCTATTTCAGATCTCATATTTAAACCTTTTCTTGTCTTTTCATTCCTTAAATGCGACATTACTCGCGAATATATGTTTTTACTCTTTCCGATATAAATTAGCTCGTTTTCTTCATTATAGAGATAATATACTCCACATTTTTCAGGCAAGTTTTTGATTTTTGTTAAATTAAGCTTTGCATTTAATCCGTTTATGGAGAAACCATTAATATTAATACCTTTGTTATTTCTTAAATCAAAATCAAAAAGCTTATTAAATAATATTGCCGTAGCTTTGGCGTCCCCTGCTGCACGATGTCTGTTAACTATATTTATGTTTAAATCATTGCAAATATTACCAAGACTATAGGATTTGTGCCCCGGAAATAATTTGCGACTCAACTTTAAAGTACAAAGTGTATTTAATCGAAAATTATACCCCAATTGTGCAAATTCCTGTTTCACAAATCCATAATCAAAACTAGCATTATGTGCAACAAATACTGTGTCGCGTGTAATTTCTACTATTTTTTGTGCAATTTCATAAAATTTTGGAGCGTCTTCAAGCATTTCGTTTGTAATGCCGGTCAAAGAAGTAATAAAAGGCGGGACTCTTTTTTCGGGATTTACAAGACTCGAAAATTCATCAACAATCTTATATCCATCTGTTACAAAAACTGCAATTTCAGTAATTTTTTCACTACGGCTCATCCCTCCTGTAGTTTCGATATCTATTACTGAAAATAATTGAGACATAATTAATTTTTGCTCTTCTTTTTGTTTTTGTTCACCAATTCGATTTTAAGAAAAGGCGGGCGACGCATAAATATCGCTATAACAGCCCCTGCCATTCCACCTGCAAAACCTCCTGTAATTCCTGGCCAGCCTAATGATTGTAATACATAATTGAGAATCATCAATACAAGTATGACAACTGCTACCAAAATAAATATTTTTTTCCAGTTGTAGATAAGTTTTACTTCAGCATTGCAATAAGTGCAAAAACGAGATCCGGATTTTCCTCTTTTAGAGAAGATTCGCATAAATGCATTTCCGGTTTTATGACAATTTGGACATTCCATGCAACAAAAGTAAAAAAAAGACAGAATATGCAGAGCCTAAGAAAGAAAGATTTTCTACTTTTGTTTAATGGATGAAAAGGAAATTAAATTTTTGATTATTCGTTTCAGCAGTATCGGTGATATTGTCCTGACAACTCCTGTAATTAGATGCCTGAAACAACAGGTAGAAGGTGCAGTTGTGCATTTTCTTACAAAACCTCAATATGCTCAAATACTCGAAAACAATCCATATATTGATAGGGTACATGTTTTGAAATCATACAAAGAAACTGTCGGCGAACTTAAAGATGAAGGATTTGATTATCTGATTGATTTACACAAAAATCTTAGATCGTATCGTTTTAAGAACAAACTGAAAATTCTGGATTTCAGTTTCCCAAAACTTAATCGTGAGAAGTGGTTAATAGTCAATTTTAAGAAAAACATTCTCCCAGATATTCATATTGTTGATCGCTATTTTGATGCAGTTAAGTTATTTGATGTACAAAATGACTTGAAAGGATTGGATTATTTTATTAAGAATTCGGATAAGGTGAATTTTGCCGATTTTGGATTTGATACAAATAAGGGTTTTGTTGCATTTGCAATCGGTGGACAGCATGGAACAAAAAAACTCCCAGTCGAAAAGATAATTGAGATTTGCAATAAAATAAATCATAAGCTTGTGCTTTTAGGGGCTCAGGAAGATTTCAATAATGCCGAAATTATTATATCAGGGTGTCGAAATGCAATAAACCTGTGTGGTAAACTGAGCTTGAATCAATCAGCATCTATTGTTGAACAATCTTTGGTGGTCATTACTCATGATACAGGCATAATGCATATTGCGGCGGCATTTAAAAAGAACATCGTTTCAATTTGGGGAAATACAATTCCGAGATTCGGGATGTATCCCTATTTGCCCGCTGAAAACTCAAAAATATTTGAAGTTAAAAATCTAAAATGCCGTCCATGTTCTAAATTGGGTCATAAAAAATGTCCGAAAAAACATTTTGATTGCATGAAAAAACAAGATGCTGATGCAATTGCAAATTATGTGAATGAAATTATTAGGGGAAAATAAATCGTAACAAAAATGTGGAAAACCTACATAATTACCTGTTCTTCACATATTATAATAAACATAAAATATCATAAATAAATAAGGTTTCCATCTGAAGACCTTGTGGAGCATATCGGACTCGAACCGATCACCTCTAGACTGCCAGTCTAACGCTCTAGCCAGATGAGCTAATGCCCCAAAATTTATTCCTTAATAAATTTACCTGCTACTATAGGAGTTTTTCTCTTATCAAATAATTGATAAAAATATGTCCCCGATGAAAACTCTTCTATATTTACTGAGTTATTACCGTTATTTAATTTTGTTGTAGAAACTAATTTTCCATCAATGCTGAAAATATACAAATTATAATCCTGAATGTTTTCAGAACTAATAACCAGTTTTTCACTTGCAGGATTCGGATACACCGACATATCAGGAATAAGATTAGTATCTACATAACTCATGTAAGCATAACGAAAAGTCATATTGTAAACTGAATCATAGTCTGTTGTGTACTCAACTTCCAAAAGTGGATTTTTCCATCCTTTCGACCAGTATAGATGAGAATATGTAGTATCATAAATTGGAAGTTCCATAGGTAGCATCTCTCCTACTCCTGGAATTCCGCTTATAGAAACATATACAGCAGTAAATTTGTTCCTCAACTGTACATCAAACATCGTTAATAGTTTCCTGTTTTCGCGGAGATATTGAAAATTGCCGTTTTGATTTGAATCTCCTATGTACTGTATGTTCCCGTATTCATCAAAACTTGTATTGAGCTTTAATTCCATAAAAAATCTAACAGTATCAAATACAGCAATTAACTGATCGTAATATTCGGCAGGTATTGCAGATTGAAAAGCAGAAATATGCTGTTTTTCCATTCCTACTCCCTGGTCAACATGAGTATTTTCATATTCTCCCGGAAAATTATTCATTATCAAAGTGTCCACAAACTCCAAATTCATCATGCCACCCAATAATGGTAATTCTCCCTGAACGCCTACAAGATTTACACCCTCTTCCTTTATCAATAAATGCATTATAAAACCATCTCTTGTCATAAAAGCACATGTTGCTCCTTCAAAAACTCCTTCAGTATCTGTATCTGAAGAAGGAAAATAGACTAACGTGTCAATTAATGCAACAGGGAAATGTCTGGGGTCATCAAAAATTAGGTTTTCAGGAATTACACTATCGGGCGATATTGCGTTTCCATCTTGTTCAAATGTGTAATAAATTCTGGGGATTTCATCATTTACATCAACAAAATCAGCCCTAGTTATTGATATTTGCGAATACAAATTCATAGCTGATATTGCAATCAGACTTAAAAGTATAAATTTTTTCATATTTATTAAGGTTTAATAGAGTAAAATACTATTAAAAGGTTGTTTGCTCGTTTATAACAACTTTGGATTCAATTGTTTTATTGTTTTCAAGAATAAGAATTCCTATTCCTCTTCTAGCAAAAGGATGATCCCTGTCAGTGCCTTTGGTTACTTCTACTTTATAGATAGATTCGTATTTAAAATCATAGAATACTTTCCCATCTTTATTAGTATATTGAGTATCAGCAACTGCTTTGTTTTCATTTAAAAGATAAACAACTGTATGAGAACTATCAGAATTTGCAGCTTTTACAACTACCATCGCTTCTTCGACAGGATCGTCATTCTCATCTACAACAAACACAACGGCTTTTGGCGGATCCTCAGGTTTGCAACTGTAATTAACTAACACTACCCCAATAAGAATCACAATAATTATTGCAACATTAATTAACTTCTTCATAATAATAACAATTTGTTTATTTTTGTAACTTACAATATTAGTAATTTATTTTTTACAAATCAAATATTTTTTTATGAATAAATACAAATTTATTTTCCTTTTGATAACATTTTTAACAGTTTTGTGTTTGTCATGCTCTTTTTTAGATAACCCTTTGAAGATTAAAAACTACGCTGTGATAAATACAGATCAGGGAGATTTTATTGTAGGATTGTATGAAGGGACTCCTCTATACAGAGACAATTTTCTAGCAAATGTCAATTCAGGTGTGTATGATTCATGCCTAGTATATTCTGTAATTCCAAACGGAATAATGAAAGCCGGATTACCGGATAAAACTGAAGAAGATGATTTTATGAATGATAATTTTACCAAAAATGCTCTTACCCCCGAATCCAATCCAAAAATAATTAATAAAACCGGTGCTGTGGGAATGTTAAGACTACCTAACGAACAAAATCCTGATCGTTTATCTGACACAAAATTATTTTATCTTGTTCAGGGCATATCTCTTGATGAAAAAACGCTCAAGACACTCGAAGCCAAAAGAAACGCTCCTCTTATTGCTGATTATCTGACTATATATCTCAACAAACCTGAAAATCTTATTTTTAAGGATAGTCTTGATTTTTATAAAGCTATTGGAATGACTAAAGAATGGAGTAGCCTATACTCCAAATTAACGGACAAGATAATTCCTGAGATAGAAAAAGATGGCAAAAAACTGTTCAGGTTGAATAAGTATCAGTATAATATCTACACAACTAATGGCGGAGCTCCTGTTTACGACGGACAATATTGTGTTTTTGGAGAAATTGTTGACGGAATCGAAATATTGCAAAAATTATCGGAAACAAATGTGGGATTATTTAATAAACCTAAGAAAAATATTTATATCTTGTCCACCAAAAAATTAACATATAAAGAATATAAAAACTTAAAATAATACATTTATGAAATTCAGACTTTTAATTGTTCTATTCTTAGCATTTTCAGTCACTCTTTTCTCTCAGAAAAACAGCGAAAATCTTAAAGTTAATTCCTTTACCCTAAAAAACGGATTAACAGTATATCTTAACGAAGACCATAGTGTACCTAATGTTTTAGGAGCGGTAATTATTAAAACCGGAGGAAAATATGACCCTGCTGATCACACGGGGACCTCACATTATCTTGAACACATGATGTTTAAAGGTACTGACGAACTGGGGACTATTGATTATGAAAGCGAAAAAGTAATAATCGAAAAAATCGCCGGTAAGTATGAAGAACTGGCTAAGACTACTGATGAAGAACAACGAAAAACCATACAAAAAGAAATAAATGCTTTATCACTCGAAGCTGGCAAATACGCAATTCCAAATGAACTGGACAGAATACTTGACCAGATGGGTTCAAGTGGAGTAAATGCTTTTACATCCGAAGAAATTGTAGCTTATTTTAATGTTTTTCCTAAAAATCAAATCGAAAAATGGATTGTGATTTACAGTCACAGATTCAAAAATCCAGTTTTTCGTTTGTTTCAGTCCGAACTCGAAACTGTTTTCGAAGAGAAAAATATGTATATGGATGATTTTAGCTCAAATCTTATAGAAACTTTTTATAAATATCTATATAGAGTACATCCTTATGGCACGCAGACTGTTATTGGTACTGCCGAACATGTTAAGAATCCATCTCTCAATAATATGAGAAAAATGTACGAAACTTATTATGTGGCAAATAACATGGCTTTAGTTCTTACCGGAAATTTTAATTCAAAAGAAGTTATTCCTTTAATTGAAAAATATTTTGGAGAATGGAAAAGTGGCAAAGTACCTGAGTATCCAGTTTATGAAGAAAAAGCTTTTAATGGAGTTGAGAGAGTTGAAGTTAAAATGACTCCTGTAAAAATTGGCTTGCTTGGATTCCGAACAGTTAAAACAAATGATAAGGATGAAGTAGTTTTGGATGTTTGTCAGGCTCTTTTAAGTAATTCAGCATCAACAGGATACTTAGATAAACTTAGTCTAGATGGTAAATTGCTAGAAGTAATAAGTTTTAACGATATTCGTAATGACCATGGAGCATTAATGGTGCTATTTGTTCCAAAAGTCGTTGGGCAATCTTTGAAAAAAGCAGAAGAACTGGTTTACAATGAAATTGCAAGATTGAGAGTAGGTGATATTGATAAAGAATTTTTCGAAGCTGTTAAACTTAATATCATTAAAGAACATCAACAATCACTTGAAAATTCGCAAGACAGGGCTTTCCTGATTGGCTTCTCTTTTATTTCAGGAGAAACCTGGGAGGAAGTGCTCAATTATCCTGCTGAAGTTGAAGCAGTTACTTTAGAAGACGTCAAACGTGTTTCAGAAAAATATCTGAATACAAATTATTTGTCATTTAACTCAAAAATGGGATTCCCTGATAAGGATAAGCTGGAAAAACCCGGATTTGATCCTGTAATACCTGAAAATGCTGAAGCTAAATCAATATTTGCCAAGAAATTTGAAGAACTTCCTGAAGCCAAAATAGAACCTGAATTCATTGATTTTGAAAAAGATGTAAAAATAATTGATATTGCAGATCAGGCTAAATTGTATTATGTCGAAAATGATGTAAACGAAATTTTTAATCTCACTATTAAATATAGAACAGGAAAAATCAATAATAACAGGTATGAACAATTGGCAGAATATGTGCAATTAATTGGAACAGAAAAATACAAACTCAATGAGTTTAATAATCAACTCCAAAAATATGGATGTTCTTTTTCAGTTTATGCTGAAGACAATTATTTTAACATCTCCATTGATGGATTTGATAAGTATTTTAAAGAATCTGTAAGTTTAGTATTGTCTTTAATTGAATCTCCCGTTGCTGACGATTCGAAACTTAAAAACCTATTGCAAAATGCTACATTTCAAAGAAAATATGAAAGCGGTTCTCCTGATGATGTGGCATCAGCATTGTTTTATTATGGTATTTATGGCGATAATTCAAGCTATTTAAGAAGAATGACAGTAAAACAAGTTAAAAGTCTAACTTCACTAGAATTGATAAAACTTTTAAAAGAATTACCGGGTGAGACGCATACCGTTCACTATTCTGGAACTTTAAAAGAAAATGATGTTGCAGAATTTTACAAAGGACTAATCAAATCAGATATTAAAGCAACTGCTTCTTCTTTCCCTATTATATTGCCCAGAAAAGAATACTCTGAAAATACGATATTATTCCTTGACGATCCGAAAGCCTTACAGAGTAATATTTATTTCTACGTTCAGGGCAATATTAATGATGAAAAAGAAAGAGTATTCTCAACTGCTTATAATCAATATTTCGGTACAGGAATGTCGGCAATTGTTTTTCAGGAAGTGAGAGAATTTCGTTCTATGGCATACACTGCTTATGCAGTTTATCGCAACGGATTTTTACCGTCTGAAAAAGGTTATTTACAAGCTTTTGTGGGGACTCAAAGCGATAAAACAGTTGATGTGATTGGACTTATGGACAGCCTAATTAACCAAATGCCAGTAAAAGAAAATCGCATGCCAGATATACAATCTGCCTTATTACAATCTATTAACAGCAATAAACCGGAATGGAGAAATATCAGTGAAACTGTTGAAAGATGGCAGGTGCAGAAATATAAAGAAGATCCTCGCATATTACAATTTAAAATATATAGATCTATAGATTTTAAAAATATACTGGAATTCTATAATTCTAATATTCAAAATCGCCCTTTGCTTATAACTATTGTCGGGAATAAAAAACAAATAAACATGGAAGAATTGGCAAAATTTGGCAAAATCATAGTGGTTGATAAAAAACAAATAATGAATTAAAGCTTAATATTATTGATGAAAAAATTTATTTTCCTGCCTTTTTTGTTCTTTTCGTTTATTCTCTCTTCTCAGGGAACTGTAAAACTAATGTCCTACAATTTATTGAATTTCAATAATTATACTTCATACTGCACGAGCGAAAACAATGCACACGAAAGCAAAGCAATTTATTTGAAAACTATTGTTCAAAATCAGCAACCGGACATACTTGCTGTCTGCGAAGTAGGAACTAATATTAGTGCTTCATACACAACAAATTACATTTTAGGAAACTCCCTCAATACAAACGGAGAAACTAAATGGATGGCAGCCTCACCAACAGGTTCTTACCTTGTAAATGGGTTGTTTTACGACAAAAATAAATTTCAGCTAGTTTCTCAACCTGTAATAACTACTGATGTCAGGGATATCAACATATATAAATTGAAATGCCTGGAATCGGAAGAAACGCTTTATTTCAATGTAATTATTGCCCATCTGAAAGCAGGGGACAACACTGAGGATGCTGCCGAAAGAGCTAATATGATTGATGAACTTATGTCATATCTTCAAAATCTAGGAAATAATGAAAATTTCGTTATCGTTGGGGATTTTAATGTATATACCTATACTGAACAAGCATTTCAAAAGCTAATAAATCCTGCTAATGTCTCACTTGCATTTTTCGATCCAGTTGACCAATTGGGTGATTGGAACAATAACTATTCATACAGAGATTACCATACTCAGTCCACTCATTCAAATTCCGATTCCGACTGTCACAGTTACGGAGGAATGGATGACAGATTCGATTTTATTCTTTTAAGCACATCTGTTAAAGACGGAACTTCTTATATTAAATATAAAACAAACTCTTTTTGGGCAGTAGGACAAGATGGACAAAGGTTTAATGATGCGATTAATGATCCAAATAACACGACTCTGCCGGCAAATGTGATAGATGCTTTGTACAATATGAGTGACCATTTACCTGTTGTTGCTGAGTTTTATATCGGAGAGCATAATAATATAAGCAGTTTTTCTACCGATCCTCAGTTTTATGCTAATGTTGTTAATCCAACTAATAATTTACTAAAATATCAGTATAAAACAGATTTTGTAAGAGAAATCAAAGTTACTTTATTTTCTGCTTCCGGAATAGAGTTGTTTAGTTATAAAGAATTGGCAGAAAATAACAATATTATTACAAAAGATCTGAGTGAGCTTACTAATGGAATATATTTTCTGAATTTCTGTGGAGACGGCGTTAACCAATCAATAAAGATTGTTAAATGTGAATAAGGATTACACTTCTTTGATTAAAAAACTTCGAAAATCAAAATCCAAACAAGTTGATGAAGTTTTCTTGAAACTACATTCAGATGAAATGAGTAAAATAAATTGTCTGGGCTGTGCCAATTGCTGCAAATCTCTTGGCCCCAGGATTGTTGACTCAGATATTCGAAGAATTTCAGCATTTCTTAAAATGAAACCAACCGGCTTCATCGAAAAGTATCTTAAAATTGATGAAGTCAATGATTATGTTTTTAAATCTATGCCTTGTCCATTTCTTGATGATGAAAACTATTGTGTAGTTTATAAAGTCAGACCAAAGGCTTGTAAAGATTATCCACATACTGATCAAAAAAATATCTTATCTATACTTGATATTTGTGTAAAAAATACAGAGACTTGTCCAGTAGTAATTAACATATTTGCTAAACTTGAAAGGATTTGTTCAAATGGTAAATTTTAACACATTGCAATTAAGTATTAGGCAATATTAGTTAAATGGTTTCGTTTATGAATTATTATTTATTTTTGTCAAAAATTTAGAATGAAAAAGATTCTTTTTCTAATAATAATATTGGGTTTTTCAATATTTTCATGGTCTCAAACGGGAGGGAACAGCACGTATGAGTTTCTTAATCTGCCTTCTGGATCAAGAATTGCTGCTTTAGGTGGAAATAATGTTTCGCACTATGATGATGATTTGAATTTTGTACTTAACAATCCAGGTTTATTAAGGCCAGAGCTGAATAACAAGGTTGTTCTCAATTATATAAATTATCTTAGTGATATTAATTTTGGATACATCTCATACGCAAAAAATTTCGACAATATTGGAATGTTTGCTGCAGGATTACAATATATAAACTACGGTAGTTTTATTCATGCTGATGAAACAGGTGAAATATTTGGCAATTTTGTTCCTTCTGAATATTCATTCAATATTGCTTATTCCTTCCCGCTTACCGAAAAAATAGTTGCCGGAACAAACTTAAAATTTGTTTATTCGGATTTCTGGTCATATTTTTCTTCTGGAATTGCTTTTGATGCAGGAGTTTCCTACATTGATACAGCAAAACTTTTCTCTGTCGGCTTTGTTATAAAAAATATCGGATTGCAGCTCAAACCATATACACAAGGTTTCAGGGAACCTTTGCCTTATGATGTACAACTTGGAGTTACTAAAAAGCTGGCTCATGCTCCACTCCGCTTTTCTGTTACAGCTCAGGACTTATTGCAATGGAACCTTGATTATGTAAGCGTTTTTGATAATTCATTTGAACTAAACACCTCTGTTGCAGATACTACTTTCAGACAAAAACTTGCCAAAACAATGAATAAAGTAGGACAAGTTGGAGATGAATTTATAAGACATATACTAATTGGGGTCGAAATTGTGCCTCATCCAAACTTTTATATTGCACTTGGTTACAATTATCGCCGGAGATCTGAGCTTTCATTACAAACTGCACCAAAACTCGTTGGGATGGCAATAGGATTTGGACTCAAACTAAGAAAATTCAACCTGAATTATAGTCTTGCCTCTTATCATGTAGCAGGGGTCTCTCACCATTTTAGCATAGGTTTAAATCTTTCAGAGTTTTATAAAAATTCTGATACTATGTACTAAAATAATTGAATACTTATAAAATTATTTAGTTTTTCATTTGCAATTTTTTTAAATTTGTGAATTAATTCTTTTTAGTGAACAATTTACCAATACAAATTGCAGTTGACGGCTATTCTTCATGTGGCAAAAGTACTCTGGCAAAAGAGCTGGCAAGAGAAATGGGTTATTTATATGTTGATAGCGGTGCAATGTACAGATCAGTAACCTTGTTTGCATTAAGAAACAATGCCTTTAATGATAATGATTTTAACAAGTCGTTGCTTATCAAAAATATCGAAAATATAACAATCCATTTCGAATTGGATAAGAATTCTGATCCTATAACTTTTTTGAATAATAAAAATGTAGAAAATCAGATAAGACGAATAGAAGTGTCCTCAAAAGTAAGCATTATCAGTGCAATTCCAGAAGTCAGAGAAAAAATGGTCAGATTACAGAGGAAGATGTCTGAGAACAGGTCGGTAGTTATGGATGGCAGAGATATTGGAACTGTTGTTTTCCCTGATGCAAAAATCAAATTTTTTATTACAGCTGATATTGATGTGAGAGCGAAGCGAAGATATGATGAAATGGTTGAGAAAAAAAACGAAGTGGATTTTGAAGAAGTTAAAAAAAACTTGATGGAAAGGGATTTACTTGACCAAACGAGATCTGTCAGCCCATTAAGAATGGCTGATAATGCAATTTTAATAGACAATTCATACCTAAATAAAAAGGAGCAATTGGAGCTGGCAATTAACTATGTGAAAAAAATTCTGAATGAAAATAAGAATTGACGAATATGCAGGTTTTTGTTCGGGGGTGATAAATGCAATCATTATGGCTGAAAAATACGCATCTTCGGAGTCAGGTATTTCTTGCCTAGGCGAAATTGTACATAATTCGCAGGAAGAGAAAAGACTTAATATTTTGGGGATGAACACAGTTAGATATAGTGAACTTAGAAAACTTAAAGGAAAAAGAGTTCTTATAAGAGCACATGGGGAACCTCCCGAAACCTATATCTTAGCCAAAAATTTCGACATTGAATTATTAGATGCAACTTGTCCCATCGTTTTAAATTTGCAGAAAAAAATTAAGCTTAAATACGAAGAAAATCCTAATTCACAGATTGTTATTTTCGGTAAAAAAGGTCATGCAGAAGTCAATGGTCTTGTAGGTCAAACAAATGGAAATGCAATAGTAATCAGCAATCTGAATGAGGCAAGTGAAATTGATCTTACAAAACAAACTTTCGTTTTTTCGCAAACCACTTCAAATTGCGATGAATATGAAAAGTTGGGTGAGTTCATGAAGAAGAAATCTTTAGAAATTCACCATTCTGCGGATAACATAATAATATATAATACAATTTGTCCCAGCGTTAAAAACAGAATCCCCAGACTTAAGGAATTTTGCCGTCAATACGATACTATTATTTTTGTTAGTGATAAAAAAAGTTCAAACGGAAAAATGCTTTTTTCTGTATGTCAGGATAATAATCCGAAAAGTCATTTTATCTGTTATCCTGAAGAAATTAAAAAATGCTGGTTTAATCATGTAAATTCTGTGGGTATTAGTGGCGCAACTTCGACACCTTTATGGCTGATGGAAAATGTAAAAAACAAAATTCAATATTTATTAACAAAATAGACTTTAAAAGTACAATTAATATACAATCAGATTATATTAGCATAAATATTTAAAGATATGGCAAAAGTAAAAAAAATAGCATTATTAACTTCGGGTGGAGATTCTCCGGGAATGAATGCTGCAATAAGAGCTGTGGTTAGAAAAGCAATTCATGTTGATTTGCAGGTAGTAGGAATATTACGTGGATATGAGGGCTTGATAAAAGGAGATTTTATTGACATGAATTCAAAAAGTGTAGGCAATATAATACAACTTGGTGGCACTATCCTAAAAACTGCAAGAAGTGAAAAGTTTATGACTGTCGAAGGTCGTAAAATAGCATATGATAATCTAATGAAAAACAAAATTGATGCACTTGTAGTTATTGGTGGAGACGGAACATTTAAAGGTGCAAGAGTTTTTATTGATGAACACAACTTTCCAATTGTTGGTTTACCGGGTACTATTGATAATGATTTGTATGGCACAGATATGACTATAGGTTACGACACCGCACTTAACACAGTCGTTCAGGCTGTGGACAAAATCAGAGATACTGCAGCATCACACGAAAGAATATTTTTCATTGAAGTAATGGGTCGTGATGCAGGTTTTATTGCTTTAAGAGCCGGTATCGCCAGTGGAGCTGAAGCAGTTCTGGTACCGGAAATACCTACCGATTTAAAAGCATTGCACGCACAATTAACGGAGTACATGAGCTCTAAAAAAACTTCAAGTATTATTTTTGTTGCAGAAGGTGACGATGCCGGAGGAGCTTTTCAGATTAAAGAAGCAATGGAAAAATTCGGAGGCGAATTTGACATGAAAGTAACTGTACTCGGACATGTTCAAAGAGGAGGTTCTCCATCAGCTTATGACCGATATCTTGCAAGCAGGCTAGGAGTAGCAGCCGTTGAAGCCTTACTTGATGACCAAAGAAGCATTATGATTGGAATGATAAATCGTGAAGTTGTCCACGTACCTTTTAATCAAACTATTAAACATCATAAAAC
>DAOOPK010000039.1:12048-17361 GCA_035388205.1 Bacteroidales bacterium | reverse complement strand
TGTATGTCAAAGACAATCAGGCAGAGGTGTCGAACAGATTATATTTTGTTAAATAAATTAAAATAGAAAATTATGAAAAATTTAAAATATTTAATAATAGGTATAGCATTAGTTTTAGTATCAGTTTTCACTAATGCACAAAAAGTTTATACAGTAACTAAAACAACAGATCCAGATCCATTTGAACATCCTTACAATTATGATGATAATCTATGTGACCCTGAAATGTACGGAACATTGCAGTGGGCGATAAGAAAAGTGAATGAAAAAAGCGGAGAATTTATAATAGAATTTAATATTCCGGGGACAGGAATAAAAGAAATAGTACTAAATTCATATTTACCACAAATATTAAACGATGTAACTATTGACGGAACCACACAGAATGGCTATGCAGATGGTAGTCCAAATGTAAAAATAAACGGATATTTATTCTCAAAACAGTCTTGTTTTAGGTCTTCCAATCATAAAATTAACATCGAAGGCATTTGGTTTGCAAACTTTCCGTATGTCGTTTGTACAATTACAGACGCAAGAGATTCTTATATTAAAAATAATGTAATTACTCATAATTTATATACAAGTAAATATAGTTTGGTTTTTGCTGTTGCAACAAGTGATAATATTTTGTTTTATAACAATATTATTAAAGATGAGGCAGATGATCCTAATTCGAGATATTATACTTATGGTTTTTATTTTAAGAGTTCTAACAATATAACAGTTGGAGGTACAGAAGCAGGGCAAGGAAATACAATAACCAATTGCCGTACTGCTTTGTTTTTAGGAGATTCTCAACATATTAGAATATCAGGCAATAGAATCTATAATAATAACAAAGCAATGGAATTTCTTTACAGCTCAAACGGTGACATACAACCACCAGAAATATACAAATACGATGAAGGAGTACTTAAAGGCTCGGCTTTGCCCAACAGCACAATTGAAGTTTTCGGAAGTACAGGGGAGGAGAATGCGAATGAATATTTAACAAGTGTGGTTGCTGATGCAGATGGTGAGTGGGGTGTGGAGGTGAGTACAGAGTTTGAATTTCTTGTAACTATTCAAACCGATACGAATAAAAACAGTTCTAAATTTAGTTCTGTAATTCAGTCTAATCCAAATAATTGTGTAACTCCAGAAAAACCTGAGAATATTTTCGTCTATGATGTCGGGAAAAACAAAGCAAAAGTATCTTGGTCTTCTTTATTTGCCAATGAAAATGAAATAATTTCATATTTTTGGGTAGTCGATACAATTCCTGATGTACAATATGGTTTCGGTATGTTTAATGGAAGTACACAAGACACTAGTATCATAATAGATGGTTTAAATCCCGAAAAATCATATTATTTTAGAATCTTTTCAAAAACTAATTGTAATGGACTTTTTTCGGACTATACAGAAAATATTTTAATTGAAGCACGTGTTAATGCAAGTCTTTTCATTGAATTAAAAGACAATTTAAATGAGCTTGAATCTTTAGTATTTGATTCTCTAATATTACAGTTTAGGCAGCGGAATGAAATATTTTATTTCGAAAAAATTTATGAAGGATTAAGTGAAAAGAGTATAAATAAATATTATCATTTAGGTTGCGGATATAATGTTGATACAATCATTAAACAACTAATAGAGACTGGGCTTTTCGAAAATGTAATTAATGAACCGAGAATTGATTTAGTACCATGTTGTGATATTAATTGTAGCAATTATATAGTTGCATCAGGTGACCAAAATATATTAAATGAATATTATGCTTATGAACTTCTAAATCTACAATGTGCTTGGGGATTGACGTTATGGAATTCTAATATTAGTATTGCAATTTTAGATCAAGGTTTTAATCAAACATATTATCATCCTGACTTATATGGACGTATCAATTCGCATCACAATATACTTAAAGGTCCAGAGGATCCAGATGAACCAGACCCCGATGTTTGCGATGATTACCATGGAGTAGCAGTAACAGGAATTGTAGCTGCTAATCCTTATAATGAAATCGGTTTTACAGGAGCAGGTTATGATTTAACGGTAAATACATATGCACTTAGGACCTCATCTGCTTATATGTCCGATTTACATAGCCAAATTACATCAGCTATTATAGACGGTAACAAAATAGTAAACCTATCTCGTCATTTTGTTTGTTATAGTGATTTCCCAGATTATTATACTGACTGTACTCCACAGACAGATTTTTTAATCTATCAAGCTTTTGTAAACGAAGGCTCAACAATTGTATTGTCTGGCGGGAATAGTTCTGCAATATTTTCTCATCACGATAATTTCGGAAATAAATATCAAATTGCTGAAATACAGGGAGTAATTATTGTAGGAGGAGTTGATGTAAATAACAATGTTCCATACAGCTCACAAGCAATTGTAGATGGAGTGACTGATGAGAATGCAATAATAGATGATTTTGCTTTTGCAATAAATGAGTTTGTTACTGTTTGTGCTCCGGCAAAAGATGTTTATACAACAACAATTTCATGTGACGGACAAGAATATTCTTATGGAAAACGTAGCGGAACATCTTTAGCTGCACCTTTTGTTGCTGCAACAGTAGGCTTAATGCTAAGTGCAAATCCTGATTTAACACCTCAACAAATTGAAGAAATAATTGTTACAACTTCTGTTCCTGTAAATAATCGTGATTTTATCAATAACCTAATTACGGAGTATAATCAAAACATAGGCGATTTTCCTGATGAACATTATCATTTCTTTACAGCTGGAACGCTTGATTCCTATGCTGCTGTGCTTATGGCTGCTAATTATAACAATTATTCATCAAATAATATAGAGGCAGGTACGACTGTTAACATTAACGAATTAACTTGTTTTGGAAATACCGTTTCTGTTGAAGGAACTGTAAACATCAATTCCGAAATAAGATTAATTTCTAACTTGCCTGCCATTCATATCAAAAATGGCGGAGTTCTCAACTTAAATTCCAATGGAAACATCCTTGCCAACGACCTTGACTTTTTCTATGGTGAAATAATCATCGAAAGTGGTGGTACAATGGAGATTAACTCTGGTACAATTCTTAACCTGTTTGATGCCGAAATTCGTGTTAAAGCAGGTGGTACTCTTATTATTGATGGTGCTGTTATTACAAATAATTGTGGCGATTTATGGAAAGGAATCACTGTTGAAGGAGACTTTGCAAACCCATCAGGCCCAGGTAAACTTTATATTAAAAACAACGCAAGTATAGAATATGCAGAAACCGCTGTAAGTTCTAGCTGGAATGGACTTGTGAGAATTAGCGGCAGTAGCTTTATCAATTGCCCCACAGGAATAGATCTTTATAACTTTAACGATAGTTTTCTTGTCTGGAGTGCTTTCCCCAACCTAAAACCAAGGGCTTATGTTAACACTTGCGACTTTATTACAAACGACAATTATGTTTCCGAGCCATTAAATCACATGAACTTAAGGTTTGTAGATAAAATTACTCTAAAAGGAAAAACTTACTCAAATATTTCATCAAGCGAATTATTATCTAGCTCTGCAAGAGGCAATGGAATAAACAGTATTAATTCGGGCTTAAGGGTAATAGAAAACCGACATTTCTTTGGACTACCCGATTCCCCAATGACACCTGAAGACAAATCTCGCTTCGAAGGTTTGTACTATGGAATATATGCTCAAAACACCTCGCCGCAGCAGATAATAATACGAAACTGCGATTTTATCGAATACGAAAAAATCGGGGCATATATTAAAGCTTCAAATTTATCAACAATTACATCAAATACTTTTACATCCAATGCTTTTGGCGAAGTAGCAGGCTTATATTTGCAAAACTGTGGCGGGTACCAAGTAGAAAACAATACTTTTAACGATTGGGTAAGAGGATTGGTTGTAAACAGCTCTTCGACCAGCTCAAACGAAATATACCGAAACAAGTTTAACTCTAATACATATTCTCTTAGCGCGTATTATAACAACGCAAATAGCTCGGGATACCAAGGTTTATTTATGCAATGCAACGACTTTAATCAAAATAATGTAAATTTCGATGCAAATATTTTTGTAGCTAAAGGGGATGTGAAACGTGAACAGGGGAGGTTGTCATACGATCCATATATTCCCTCTGTCTCTGCTGCAAACCAATTTGAGACAAGCATGCTTAGCGGTGCAAAAGCATTCAAAACCTTTAATACTAGCTTTAACTACAAGTATTATTACAATATGCCCGGCGATGTTACCGATATTAGTGGATTTACCTCGGATAATGTTGAAACGCAACCTATTGGTACAGAATATAGTACACTAGAAACTTGTGAGTCAAAACTTCCGGGTATTAAACCTATTGTTGGATCGGAACATATTGCTATTAAGAAAAGTTTGATTAGCTCAAAAGCTGATAGTTTGGAAAATCTAGTAGATGGCGGTAACACTCCTGCAACCCTACAAAAAGTTCAAAATTTGCGTCCAAACAACTTTAATAAAACCTGTAACGAGTTGTTGCAAATATCGCCATATCTTTCCGACACTGTTCTTTGTAGCTTTATGCAGACTAGTGTAAATGGTCATGTAGTAGCAAAAACCAATGTTTTATTAGCAAACTCGCCTTTACCTCCAAATGCCGCAGTCGAACTGGCCAATATGGATTTACCTCAACCACACAAAGCTTTGATTTACCAACATCAAACGGGCACAAATGCAGTTGTAATTAAGCAACAGGAAATAGGGCAATTAGAATATGAAAAAGACTTGCTTGTTGACGATTTTGCAAGGTATAGATTACAAAACGACAGTGTTCCGGAACTAAAGAATGAGGCTCTGGAATATTTAATTAAGGATGATAGCCCTGTTTCAAATAGTTTGGCAATACAGATACTAATTTCTGATGGTAAATATTCTGAGGCTTCGCATCAGCTTAACCTACTTGAATCAAAAACAAGCAATCTGAACGATAAAGAAAGAGAAGAATATTTTGATTTTGTTGGTTTACAAAGAATTATAATTAAAACAGATACTACTTATAATGTTGATGAGTATTTAGAAATAATCGAAACCAATCAGACGTTTATCGAAGAAATAGCATATAATCCCGACCATAAATGCAGCAGTCAGGCACAAACTCTATTAACAATTGCAGGTCTTGCAGTATTTGAACCTGAATTTATTATTCCAATGGAAGATAGATTTTTGAAATTAAACACAGAGCAAGAAAATCTAAGTCAGAGTTTTAGCCTAAACGATATGATAGAAGTTTACCCCACACCTGCCAATAATGAGATTTGGATAGAATACTTAATTCTTAAAGAAAGCCCTGTAAGCAAAATTGAC
>DAOOPK010000039.1:0-11948 GCA_035388205.1 Bacteroidales bacterium | reverse complement strand
TTACAAAACAAATTAGCGTTATAAAGTAATATTTAGTAATTTTGTACAAAGGGATGAAAATCCCCTTGTACTTTTTTGTATGAAAACAATTACCATTACAATATATTTAATTTTTTGTGCTGTCTATGTTTCAAACGGACAAGCTAATATTTTCAATAGAGTTTATGATGATTTCCATTTGGCGGATTTACGTAACATCATTGAATACAATGAAGGATATGTTGCACTAGGTGGAGGAAGGTTATTGGAAAACCCCACAGGTAAGGTAAAAATTATCTTATTGCACGTTGATTATCAAGGCAATACAGTTTGGACTAAAAGTTATGGAAACGAAATTTATAACTATTACCATGGAACTCGTAATTCGTTGATTGAAAACAGCGATGAAGGTTATTCATTAGCCGGTTCACAAAATAATGATACCATTAATGCATGCATGTTAATGAAATTCGACCAGAACTTCGACACATTATGGACAAAGCTATACTTCGACAATGCCAACTTTACGGTATTTTACAATCATATTCAAACAACAGATGGAGGCTATGCTTTAGTTGGCACTCATGATGAAGACGATCCCGATGGAGATGTTTTACTTGTAAAAACTGATAGCGAGGGCAATATGCTGTGGTATAAAAAGTATGGGACAAGCGCTAGAGATATGGGACTATGTATTATTGAAACAGGTGATGACGGTTATTTGATTGGTGGAGATACCAGAGGTCTGGGTAATGGTAATGGATATCTTTTAAAGACAGATGCAAATGGGAATCTACAATGGACTAAGAATTATGGTAATTCCCTTTATCCTGATGGAACTATTCATAGTATTGTAAAAACTCCCGATAACGAATATATCATACCTCTAACATCCTATGTAACAGATCCAATTTCTGCATCTTTTTACAATAGAAAATATAATATTATCAAATTGGATTCTGATTTTAATGAGATATGGAATAAACAATATGGTATTAGAGCTGAATATACTAGTTTAGCTACTGTTACAGTCGCTAGTGATGGTAGTATATGGGCAACAATTAAAGATGATAGGAATGTTGGTTTATTTCATTTGTCATCTGATGGGGATAGTATTTCAAAACATTACTATTCTGCTGAAGGCTCAATTGGAGATAGATCTTTATTATCAATAAGACAAACACAAGACAGCGGCTTTATCATGGCAGGTGTTGCCTTTGAACCTCAAGTTATGTGGCTTGTAAAAACCGATAGTTGTGGCTGTGTAGTTGAGGATTGTGAGTGTGGGGGGAGTGCTGTGGAGCAGTTTACTGAAGAGCTTGAAATTGTGGTTTATCCGAACCCAGCGAAAGATGTTCTGTACTTTAATTTACCAGAAAACACAAAAAATGTAAGGGTTGAAATCTATGATAACCTTGGTCGCCAACTAATTACAAATGAGTTGTTGGGCTGGGAAAATTCTGTTGATGTAAAGCAATTAAAGGCTGGTAATTATTTTGTGAGAATTGTTAGTGCTGAAGAGAGTTGGAGTGGGTGGTTTGTGAAGGAATGAGTGTTAATGCCTGAACCTTTAGCTCAGCGAAGCTAATATGGTTGACTACTATTTCTCAACTTTTAATAAAATTTGCAAAGAATACATTTTGATTCTGATTTGTAAGAAAGCAAACCACGCAATAACCTACTTACTTCAATGCTTTATAATTTCGTTGATTTTATTTACAGCCATCATACCGTCAATAGCAGAAGAAACAATTCCTCCGGCGTATCCAGCGCCTTCTCCGCAGGGATATAATCCTTTGATATTTACACTTTGAAAAGTTGTTGGATCTCTAAGTACTTTTATAGGACTGCTGGTTCTGGATTCAACTCCTACAACAATCGCTTGATTTGTAATAAATCCTCTCATTTGTTTGTCAAATTCTTTAAAGGCTTTTTGTAGTTTTTGACTGATAATTTCGGGAAGCCAAAAATGCAATGGACTGCTTATCAATCCAGGATGATAGGATGATTCTGGAATATCTTGTGAAATTTTCTCGCTTACAAAATCACTTAGTCTTTGTGCAGGAGCTTGCAATCCTGATGCACTATTTACAAAGGCCATATCCTCGATTTGTTTTTGAAATTCCAAACCTGAAAACACTTTATTTTTGGAATATGTCAAGAAATCTTCAGGCTGCAATTCAACAACTATTCCCGAATTAGCGTATAATGAATTTCTTCTGGAGTTTGACATGCCATTAACTACAATCTGATTTTTTTCAGTTGCCGAACAAACAATGGTTCCCCCAGGGCACATACAAAATGAATACACTCCTCTATTATCAATTTGTTTAACAAGATTGTAACTCGCGGGTGGGAGGAATTCGCCTCGTTCTTTTCTTTTATATTGAATGCTATCAATGAGGGTTTGAGGGTGCTCTACTCTTATACCCATGGCAAAACCCTTTTCGGAAATCATAACTTTTTGATTTTCTAAAAAATAATATACATCCCGCGCCGAATGACCTGTTGCAAGGATTACAAAATCAGAGCTATACAATTTCCCATCTTCACACTCGATGCCTTTAATATTATCTTTTTCAATGATGAGTTTTGTTACTTTCGAATTAAAATGAATTTCTCCGCCGGAACTTACAATTTTTTCGCGTATTTTTTTCATTATCCCCGGCAGTTTATCCGTACCTATATGAGGATGAGAGTTTATTAAAATATCATCATCAGCTCCAAAATAATGTAAAAGTTGAAGGATCTTATAAATATCCCCTCTTTTTTTACTTCGGGTGTACAGTTTCCCATCAGAATATGTTCCGGCACCACCTTCTCCAAAAGCAAAATTGGATTCAGGATTAAGATTTAAACCTCTATTTATTTTGGAAATATCATGTTTACGTTCTTCAACAGATTTGCCTCGCTCAATTACTATCGGTTTAAAACCGGTAAGCAAACAATTTAGTGCGGCAAAATATCCTGCAGGACCTGCACCTACGATTATTACTGATTTAGATTTGCTTACATCTCTAAAATCAAATTCACTGGTTAATTCAGGAAAAACTTCAGACAAACTTATGCATTGTATTCTGACATTATACTTGACTTTCTTTCTGGCATCAATTGATTTGCGAATTATTCTGAAAGACTTTATTACTTCTTTTGGAATGTTAAATTTATCTGAAAGAGTTTGTAAGACATATTCTTCGTTAAAAAGTTCCTCTGGATAGAAAACGAAATCAGCTTCTTTTATCATGATTTAATTCCACCATTTAATTTTATCAATCTTACCGCCTTCAAAATGGAAAGCTAAGATTATCATATGAGAATTTAATCTTTTGTAATATTCGCTGAATTGCGTGTTGTCATATTGTACGACATTGAAAATTCCCCATGATGATTTTAATTCGATTCCAAACATAAAATACTCAAGAAAAAAGTCAGCTCCAATACCAACTTCATAATAAGCATCTAAAGGTCTAAGTCTAATTTTTGGCTGTTCTGCAGGATTTATTTTCTTTTGTGATGCAAGATCAATTCGACCTGAAATACCGCCAATAATAAATGGTCTCCAGTTACTTATTCTTGCTGCTCTGTACTTCAAATATATTGGAAAGTCGAGAAAAGTGGATTCTATCATCATATTATGAAGCCAATACTCTCCGTTTTTTATGTACTTGTATTCAAGATTTCTTTGTCCAAATATCAATCCCGGTAAAAATCTTACATCCAGATAATTTGCCAAACGTAAATTTGCGATCATATTTATATTAAAACCTACATAACGACCTACTTCAACTGAATAAACAGTGTCAAAAGATGGTAAAAATAAATCTGATGGCCTAATGATGAAGTCCATGGTGTTTAATCCCAACGAATAACCAAAATGAGCAATCTGATTATCCAGTTTGGGCAGATTTAAGGGTAATTCTTTTTGACCATGTAACAGAACTACCTGAAAAAAAAGAAACAATAATATTAATTTTGTTCTTTTCAATAATTATTTTTTTACAAAGATATAACTGCTAATTGGATATTTTAGTATTTTATGGCTAAAAATAGCATTTGAAAGAATATAACTTTTAATATAAAAAAGGGCTTTTTATTGCTGATGCGAGATAATTTCCTCATGATTTTCATCACTATTAGCAAGGGATAAAAAATAATAAAAAATTTCTTTTGTAATTTAAATAATGTTTCATACATTTGCAGTCCGAAAATTTTTGAAATTAAGATTATATAATAACAATTTATAAAATGTACGCAATAGTTGAAATAGCAGGACAACAGTTTAAGGTTGAGAAGGGAACGAAACTTTATGTAAACCGTTTAGAAAATGAGGATGGTAGTGTAGTAAAGTTTGATAAGGTATATTTATTGGATAATGAAGATAAGATTACAGTTGGAACACCGGTCATAGCAAAAGCTAGTGTATCTGCAAAAGTTATCAGACAATGTAAATCTGATACTGTTCTTGTTTTTAAGAAAAGGAAGAAAAAAGGATATCAGAAACTGAACGGACATCGTCAGGAGATGACTGAGATTGAAATACAGGATATTAACGCTTAATAATTATATCAGAAAATGGCACATAAAAAAGGAGCCGGTAGCTCGCGTAACGGTCGTGATTCAGAAAGTAAAAGACTTGGAGTAAAAATATACGGAGGTCAGGAGGCAGTAGCTGGAAATATTATTGTTCGTCAACGTGGAACAGTACATCACCCGGGTAAAAATGTGGGAATTGGCAGAGATCATTCCTTATTTGCTCTTATTGATGGTAAAGTACTTTTCCAGAAAAAAAGAGATAATAGATCTTATGTATCTATTTTGCCTAATGAAACAGTTGTTGCTGAACAAAAACCTGTTGCAAAAGCAAAAAAAGAAATCCCTGTACCCATAGTTGTTGAGGTAGCTGAAAAACCTGTTGAAAAGGCAGAAGTAAAGGTAAAGACAGAAGCCAAAGCTGAAAAGAAACCAGTTGTAAAAGCAGAGAAAAAACAGGAAACTAAAACTGCAAAGAAACCTGTAGCAAAAACTGAAAAGAAAGCAACTGCTAAAACAGAGGAAAAACCAGCAGCAAAGGCTAAAACGACTAAAAAACCAGCAGCTAAAACAGCAAAACCTAAAAAAACTGAATAACAATATACATTGCTAATTTGAAAAGCCTGTTTATTTGACAGGCTTTTTTGTTTTTTAGTTTTATATAAAAAATTCATGGGAAATTTGTAAATTCGCATCGTTAAATATTTATTATATGTTGAGTTTAAAGCTGATTAGAGAGAATAAGGAAAAAGTTATCGAAAGACTAAAAATAAAGAATTTTGATGCTAAAGAAATTGTTGATAGTATTATCAAGTGTGATGATCAACGAAGAGAATTTCAATTAAATAAAGATAATCTTCAAAATCGTTTAAATGAAATTTCAAAATCAATTGGGCAGATGTTCGCTCAGGGGAAAAAGGATAAAGCCGAAGCTGCCAAGCTTGAAACGGTTGAATTAAAAGATCAGATCAAAGATCTAGAGTCAAAATTCGCAATAGCTGAAAAGGAGTTGAATTCCCTTATTGTTTTGTTGCCAAACCTACCTCACGAATCTGTTCCAAAGGGTAAAGGTGAAAATGATAACATAGTTGAGAAAGAAGTAGGAAAAATACCGGCTTTAAAGATAAAAAAACCTCACTGGGATTTAATAAAGGAATATGATATTATTGATTTTGAACTGGGAACAAAAATTACCGGTGCAGGTTTTCCTGTTTACAAAGGAAAAGGAGCAAAACTTCAACGTGCACTAATAAGTTTCTTTCTCGACGAAGCTGAAAAATCAGGATATACTGAGATATTACCTCCTCTGGTCGTAAATGAAGACAGCGGTTTTGGTACAGGACAGTTGCCTGATAAGGAAGGACAGATGTATCATGTTACGGTAGATAATTTTTATTTAATTCCGACTGCAGAGGTCCCTGTTACAAATCTTTATAGGGATATGATTTTGTCCGAAAAGGATTTTCCAATAAAAAACATGGCTTATTCTGCTTGTTTCAGACGAGAGGCAGGTTCATGGGGAGCCCATGTAAGAGGACTGAATAGATTGCATCAGTTTGATAAGGTTGAAATTGTTCAGATACGCAAGCCTGAAGATTCATATATTGCTCTCGAAGAAATGAAAGATCATGTTGAAGGATTATTGAAAAAATTGGAATTACCTTATCGTATATTAAGACTTTGTGGTGGAGATATAAGTTTTACCTCCGCACTGACTTTCGATTTCGAAGTATATTCTGCTGCACAAGAAAGATGGCTCGAAGTAAGCTCAGTTTCAAATTTTGAAGAATTTCAGACTAATCGTCTGAAACTAAGATACAGACCTGAAAATGATAAAAAAACAAAACTTGCTCATAGCTTAAATGGAAGTGCTTTAGCATTACCAAGAATAATGGCAGCTATAATCGAAAACTATCAGTCGGATGAGGGAATTCAGATTCCGGCAGTATTACATAAATATACAGGATTTACATGGATAACTAAATAAATTATGATGAAAAAAAGTTTATTTGTAATAATACTCCTTTGCATCTTTTTTTTCGCTTGTAAAAGTGAAAAGCAAAAGGAAGGATTAGAAAAAACAGATTTAATGTTACAGAGAATTGAAGTGCTAGAAAATAAATTGTCTGATCCTCAAGTAGAAGCCTATAAAAAGATTTATGATACTACAAAAATATACATTGCCTTTTTCGAATCATTGCCACCAAATTATGAAAGGACAGACTCTATAATGGAGTTAATATATAATTATGGTACAGTTGACAAATGTTTTAAGAAATTGCATTCACTTCATCTTGCTCAGTTGTCAGAGGCTTTGAACTTATCCAAATCACAGATCACTAATCTAAGGCATGATATTGATAAAGATCTGTTTACTGATGAGGAGATAGATACTTATATTCATACGGAAGATTCAATTCTTAGTGAAATTGAATTACTAATTAATTCAAAATTGGAATTTGCCCGAATTCATGCAGAAAAATACAAGACTTATCATCCAATGATCGTAAATCTAAAAAAAGAATTTGAAGAAAAGTATTTTTAAATATTTGGTCATAATTGTTGGATGCGTCTTCTGCAATAGTATTAATCTGTTCTCTCAGAATGAAGATGCTCAATTAGCCTTAAAGTACTATCAGAACGGGGAATATGATAAAGCTGCTGTAATTTATGAAAAATTATATAATGAAACAGGTTATAAAAATAATAGGGATTATTATTTGAGATGTCTGACAGAATTGAAGGATTACAATACAGCAGAAAGCTTTTTGAAAAAGGAAAAAAAGAAAAACAAAACCGATTTTTATTTAATAATTGATCTTGGAATGGTTTATTATTCTTCAAATCGTTTCGAAGAAGCGGAAAAAGAATTCAATTCAGTAATTGAACTTGTTAAAACAAACAGAAACAACATTTTGGGAGCAGCTTCAGCATTTATATATTATCGCCAATATTCATTTGCTGAAAAAACATATCTGTCAGGAGAAAAACTGACTAATTCTGATTTTAGTCTGGAGTTGGGTAATCTGTTCTATATTCAACGTGATTACGAGAGGATGATGCAATATTATTTACTGTATCTGGATAAAAATCCTCAGGCTTTGCCGACAATTCAGTCTCGGCTGCAATATATTACAGCAAACGATATTGATGAAAGTTTAGATCAAATAATTGAAACTTTAATTATTCAGAAGATACAGGAAAATCCACAAAAGCAAATATTTAATAAATTGTTGATTTGGCAGTATTCACAAACAGGTAGGTATAAACTTGCTTTGGACCAATTGATTGCATATGATAAAAGATCAAGAGGAGGAGAAAGCGATATTTATGAGTTTGGATTGATGCTGTCTAATAGCGAAGAGTATGATCTCGCTATGGAAGCGTTTTCCTATTTAATTGCAAAGGGCAGTGAAAATTCGTATTATAATGCAGCTTATATAGAGAACCTAAATGTAACTTACGTAAAAGCTACCTCAAAACTACATCCCGATATTCAGGAACTAATAAATCTGGAATCAATGCTTGAAGAAGCTCTGGGCATTGTTTACCGGAAGGAATCATACAAGATTGTTTTTGCTCTGGTTAATATTAAAGCATTTTATCTAAATAATTTTGATGAATCAATTCAATTGATTAATAACTATCTGAACGAGAAAAAGTTCTTACCGGATCAGGAATTACAATTAAAACTGTTATTAGGAGATATCTATTTTTTAAACAATAACCCGTGGGATGCAATACTGACATATGCTCAAGTTGAAAATGCTGCAATTGAAAGTCCTGTAGGGCATGAGGCAAGGTATAAGAAAGCAAAACTTGCTTATTATACCGGACAGTTTAGATGGGCACAGGCACAACTTGATGTTTTAAAGTCCAGCACGTCAAAATTGATTGCTAATGATGCAATGGAATTGAGTATGTTTATTTCGGATAATTATAACTTAGACACAACAGAAGCAACAATGAAGATTTTTGCACGTGCCGATTTTTACATTTTCTCGAAACAATACGACAAAGCTTTTGTAACTCTTGATTCAATTGTATCATTATATCCCAGTCATGGATTGATAGATGATGTTTTATTTAGAAAAGCAATGATATTTGAAGCAGGAGGAGATTTTGTAAAAGCTGCAGATTTTTTTAAACAAGTAGCTGATACATACTATTATGATATTTTAGCTGATAATGCTTTGTTCAGATTTGCCTTTCTTGAGGAAAAATTGAATAATAAAGAAGCCGCTAAAGAAGCATACCTAAAATTAATCTCTGAGTATCCGGGCAGTATTTTTACCGTAGATGCACGAAAAAACTTAAGAAAATTAACTGGAGCTCAATAATGAAAAAACAGCTAAAAGATAGGATTATTTTAGGTATTGACCCGGGTTCAAACATTATGGGATACGGTGTTGTGCATGAAAAGGGGAAAATGATTGAATGTGTCGGTTTTGGTATTGTTGATATGCATAAAATGGATGGGCATTTCAATAAACTAAAGCATATTTATGAACGTACATTGCAACTTATTGATGGTTTTAAACCTGACGAGCTTGCTATTGAGGCTCCTTTTCAGGGCAAGAATGTTCAGTCGATGTTAAAACTTGGTCGTGCTCAGGGAGCAGCTATTGCAGCAGCATTAACAAGAGAAATACCAATATTTGAATATGCCCCCCGAAAAATAAAACTTGCGATTACGGGTTCTGGTGCAGCCTCAAAGGAACAAGTTGCGGGTATGCTTCAAAAATTGCTAAAAATCGAAGAATTACCAAAAAAACTTGATGCTACTGACGGTCTCGCTGCTGCAATGTGCCATTATTATCAACGTGATAGTTTTGTTTCAGATTCTAAGTGCAAAGACTGGAATGAATATATTGCTAAAAACAATATACCAATACCTGGGAAAAAGAGTGGTAAAAGATAGAAAACAGAGTTTTTAAATTGTTTTTAAGCCACCCTTACAGGGTTTACGTTTCTTGAGGCATATAAACATGAGGCTTTACCTCATGTTTAAAATAAATCAGACTTTCAGCCTGATTTTAAGAATATTGATAAATGGGAGTAATAGACAAAAATCAGGCTTTTATATTGGGAGTTTATAACAAGTATTTTTCAGGCTGAAAGCCTGATTTATTATAAGTTGATGCGTAGCATCGACTTGAAATAAGTCTGTAACACTGAGCCCTGAAAGGGCGATTTAATTATCTTCAGGTAATATGAAAGAAAATGAAAACCGTTTTTCAACTATTCAGGAAAAGGGGGAGGAGTATGCAGTTTTGTCTTACCCGTACATTTATACATACAATCACCACCCGAATTCTTAATACATTCTTCAAGGCAGTTTATCTGTTTTATAGTTTGCTCCTGCTTAATTATGAGTGCGTCAACCTTATGTGATTTTTGTTCATTATCTGTAACCAACTCGTTTATATTTTTCCAACTTACGCATTGAACCACCAAGTCTGAATAAACTTCACCTACTACCTTAGCCTGAGCAAACCAGTCGCCCGGTTTTGTTATTCCTTTTACTCCCGCCATTTGTTTAAACAATGATGCATCTTTTAGTTTGTCGTAACTAACCCAATCTGCTGCTTCGAAAACACTATTTACAAATAAAACAGCATCCATCTTTGTTAAGATATCTGTTGATGATCCGTAAAATATTTTACTTCCTATAGTTTCAGCATCGTATCCTAGCAATACCAACTCAACAATTTTCTCAACATCTTTAGGTTTAATATTTTGGGATGTAAGTTCTTTTGTTAGCCAGCTACTCATATTGGGGTCATTACTCTTTAATAATTCTTCAAGTTTTTGGTATGGACCATCTCTGTATTCAGGATCAAGATTTGTCAATAAGCTGTATTTTAAAAACATATTTAAAAAATATTCTTTCGAAACATTTAAAGTGTTTTGATATGTTTTATCAACCATTTCTGCCCAACTATCCAACTCACCAGTGTTATTTATTAATGATTGAGAGTACATTTTTAATAATTTGTTTGTATTATCTAGGCTAAATTTTAAATCTGATAGTTTTGCTTTCGAATCTTCAAGCTCTTGATTTGCTTTTAGAGCTTCAGAATTAGCTTCAGAATTGGTGTTTTCTAAAGAATTTTGGGTATTTAAATCTCTTCGATTATTATGTGTATTCTCATTTTGGTTATTCGGTTTTGAATCTTGTGTGTTTTGATTCTGAGCAATTTCCCTTTGATCCTGACGGTATTGACGGGTCGCTGTTTTCTTGTTCCCTCTATAAATATTTTTTGCTTCCCTTGCATTTTTTAGATTCTGTCTCACCGTTTCGTTATATGGATCATACCATAATGCTCTTTTGTAATATCTTATTGCCTTGTTATAATTCCCTGAATTATGGTAATATACGCCATCATTGTTAATGTCATAAGCTTTTGATTGATAATTGGCAATAATCTGTGCGTTATTATTGTAATTATTATAATCTGAGGTTTCTTCACCCACTGCGACAGGCCCGTTAACAGGAGGAATGTAAACCGAAGTGTTCCCGGCTGCTTCCTGCAGTTGATTGTATGCTTCATTCTGAGAATGCAAAACAAAACATTGTGTTATAAGAAACAACAATAAATATGGTTTAATTTTTTTTACTTTCATATCATATCATTAATAACAAAACCTTATTCCAACTTGCTTTATCCATGTAAAACCATCCGTTCCTAAAAAACTCCATACAGGTCTCCATCCAAAAGAAACAGAGATTGGCAGCATAGTGAATTGTAAACCGAAGTCGCCATCTAATCCACCATAAAATTTTGATCCGGGAAATTGAAGCATATAGTTTTTGTTCCAAACTCCTATATGAAAGCCAAGTCCAAGATACAGATCAACAGGATAAAACAACTGACGATGAACTTCTTTCATAATTGTAAATCTGAAATAATCTTTACTGAAACCTCCAATAATATCGTAGCATGAGTAGTCCGGTAATACTGCTTTGATTGATAATTCTACAGAATTAGTTCCTGGTGTTGTGAATTCTCCGGCTTTCAAAGGTGACACAGTGTTAAGGAATACTCCAAAACCAACCTGATATTGTGAATATGAGATGCTTGAAATTAATAACATTAAGATAATCAATGTCTTTTTCATAGTTGATTTCTATCGCTCTTTTTATCTGTCTGTAAATATTTAAGTGTAAATATAGCAAATTAGATGATACGAAATTTAGTTATTGTGATATTATTTGATATTTTTTTCAATTATATAATTGGCTGCTATACACATTTCTTTGTACCATTCCTCTCCATATTTTCGAATCAAAGCTTCTTTAAGGAACTCAAATATTTTGATATTATTTTTCTCTCCCATTATTACAGCATCTTTGCAAATATCCCAGACATGATAATTTACTGCATCGAAAGAACTGTATTTTTTTATCCGAATTGGATATAAATGACAGGAAATAG
>DAOOPK010000038.1:0-17397 GCA_035388205.1 Bacteroidales bacterium | reverse complement strand
ATCGTAAACACTATTAAATTGCTTAATTCTTGTAGCCTGTTTTTTGATAATCAACATAAAAACAAAAAATTATTTACCGGTAGTATTTCAGAAGATATCAGGCTTTTGCGAAAACTTAGTCTGAAAGGTTTTGATAAGCGCTACGGACATGCAAATCGTAAAGCTGCTGAAAGGATGAGGGGCGAACTGCAAATTATTGAAAAAATGAGTTTTGTTTCTTATTTTTTAATTGCTCACGATATTGTAAAATATGCTCAATCTAAAGGATATTTTTATGTTGGACGTGGCAGCGGGGCTAATAGTATTGTTGCCTATTGTCTTGGTATTACTGATGTTGATCCGATAGAACTGAACTTATATTTTGAAAGATTTCTTAATCCTAAACGAAGTAGTCCTCCAGATTTTGATATTGATTTTTCGTGGCGTGACAGAGATGATGTTATTTCGTATATTTTCAAACGTTTTGGCTCGGAGCATACGGCTTTGCTTGGTGCTATGAGCACTTTTAAATCGAGGTCGGTATTGCGTGAGCTTGGTAAAGTACAAGGTTTACCAAAGGAAGAACTGGATATCTTGGCAAAAAATCCGAATTTGGTTAAAGACAAGGATGAAATTCACAGACGGATAATTGCTATGGCTGCAGAACTTTCGGGATTTCCTAATCTGAGAACTATTCACGCAGGCGGAATTATTATCTCTGAGAAACCTATTTGTTACTATACTGCTACTGATATGCCACCAAAAGGATTTCCGACAACTCAGTGGGATATGTATGTTGCTGAAGATCTGGGTTTTGAAAAGTTTGATATTTTGTCTCAGCGAGGTTTAGGACATATCAGAGATTGCGTTGAGATAGTTTCTGCAAACCGTAATGTTGAAATTGATATTCGTGAGGTTAAAAAATTCAAAAGGGATGTTAAGGTAAATAAGTTTCTTTCTACAGGCAACACGATTGGCTGTTTTTATATCGAAAGTCCTGCCATGAGAGGCTTGATAACAAAACTTGAGTGTCAGGATTATCTTACTCTGGTTGCTGCAAGTTCGATTATTCGTCCGGGTGTGGCAAAGTCGGGAATGATGAAAGAATATATAATAAGGTATAATAAACCTGAAAATGTCAAATATTTGCATCCGGTTATGGAGGAACAACTTGGGGAGACTTATGGTGTGATGGTTTATCAGGAAGATGTGCTTAAAGTTTGTCATCATTATGCAGGCATGGATTTAGCAGATGCAGATGTTTTACGGCGTGCAATGAGCGGAAAGTTTCGTTCACGGACGGAATTTGACAAAATCAGAGAAAAGTTTTTTGAGCTGTGCCAGACTCTAAATCGTCCCGAAGATATAAGTCTTGAACTTTGGCGGCAAATAGAGTCTTTTGCAGGATACTCTTTCTCGAAAGCACATTCGGCATCTTACGCGGTAGAATCGTACCAGAGTTTGTATCTCAAGACTTATTATCCGTTGGAGTTTATGACGGCAGTGATAAATAATTTTGGAGGATTTTACTCCACTTGGGTTTATTTTCATGAGGCGAAGAGGCTAGGGGCGACCATAAATCTGCCTTGCATAAACGAAGGCGCTTATCTTACTACAATTAAAGGCAGAGATATTTTTGTTGGATTTATCCATATTCAGAGTCTGGAGCAGGCTTTGGTACATCAAATTATTAAAGAAAGAAATGAAAACGGAAAATTTCAAAGTTTTGAAGATTTTTTGAATCGTTGTCAGATCCCTGACCAGCAACTAAATATTCTAATCAGAGTAGGAGCGTTTAGTTTTACAGGTTACGGTAAAGCTGAACTTATGTGGAAATCGGTAATGCGAAAGTCAGAGCATAGGACAGTTGTTTACGCTGTCCAGAAGAAAATATTTGCTTTTGCAGAGCCTACTTACAATTTGCCTGAACTTGTGAACTCTTCGTTGGAGGATGCTTATGATGAAATTGAATTGTTGGGTTTTCCGGTAAGTATGAGTTTTTTTGATTTATTGCAAACAAAATTTCGCGGGGATGTAAAATTTAAAGACATTGTTAAATATGAAGCTAAACAGGTTAGAATGTTGGGAATTTTTGCCACACTCAAATATGTGAGAACAAGTAAAGGAGAGATTATGAATTTCATTACCTGGATAGATTCTGAAGGATGTTTTTTCGATTCGGTACATTTTCCAGATTCAATAAAGGAATATCCATTTCGAGGTGCAGGTGTTTATTTGTTGTTGGGAATCGTTGATGTAGAATTTGGTTATCCTGTTCTACGTGCTCAAAAAATGGCCAGAATGCCGTTTGTGGCGGATCCGAGGGAGTAGGGGCTTTGCCTTTCAGGATTAAGCAGCGGCCAGCGCAGGGCAGAACCATACAGGTTTAGGCTGGCAGGATAACACTTATCTGTCTTCTCCTAATTCTAAATTCTTGCCTAGTGCTTTCGCATTTTTCTTTGTGACAACATCTTTACCGGTTGATTTTTCGAGTTGCCGACGTGCAGCTTTTGCAACACTTCCTCCTTTAATTGCAACAGTTCGATTTTCGTTAAATGTTTTTGGTTCTACCTTCTTCGAAATCTCGCTAGTTGAAGCTTCGGCCAGCATATTTAGAACCAATTCGAGGTTTGACATGTGGTCACGAAGATTTTCTTTTTTCAAATCTTTTAGTTGTTTGTATTGTCTTGTAGAAAGTCCACTCCATGCTTTTGTAATGTCATCGGTTAGAATTGCAAATTCTTGGCCTTTCTTTACTCCGCGAGATTCCCATTCGTCGGTAAGTTCTTTTCGAATTTCGATACTTTTGAGTCGCTGGTTAATCCATTCTTTGCTATATCCTTTTCGTAGATAAGTTTCCATTAGTCTATCTATGCCAATTTCAGGATCTTCAATTTCATCAATTCGCTCACGTCCAACCTGTGCTAGCCACATTTTAAATGGTTCCGCTTTTGGAGAAGGTATACTCTGTATTAATCGGAAAAGTTGTTCAGTATCGGCAACATCTGTCATACGCATTTTGCCGTCAGCAGCTTGCATTTTCAAACCGTGACAATTTGTCACGGTTTCGTTTCCTTCCTCTTTTAAGCGTTGTTTAAGTTTCCGCCAATACACTTGAGGATCTACGCTTTCAGTTAAAACTCCTACCACATCAACAATAGAAAAATACCATTTTCCCAAGGATTCGTCCCAAACAGTACGAATTTTTTTATCGGAGAAAAGTTGAATTTTATTTTGTGGAGACATAACTATGATTATTATTTAAATAATTATTTTTAACCAAAGATAAAATAATGCTGGAAATATTTGAGTTATTTAAGTTGAAAGTTATAAACAAAACAAGGATTTAGTAAGTCTGTTTTAGCCGTATTTTTCACTTAACTTACAAGTTAAAACCTTGTAATTTTTCCATGACCGAAGAATACTCCTCCACAATTTTCCTCACAATTTCCCCTGCTGGTTCAATTTTATTTATCATTGCTGCCACTTGACCAATTTCAAGTTCTCCGTTTTCGGTATCACCTTCAAACATTCCTGATTTGGAGCGTCCGGAACCAAGTAGTTCAAGTAGCTCTTCTTTTAAGGCACAGGCTTTTTCTTTTTCTTGAACCTGCTCAAAGAATTTGTTTTTAAGCAATCTTACAGCAATTAAATCTTTAAGAGTGAGAAAAGTGTCCCCGTCCCCACTTGCAATGACCTTATTTTTAAACAACTCGTGAGCTGAAGATTCTGAGGAAACAGCAAAACGACTTCCAATTTGAACGCCTTGGGCACCTAGACAAAAAGCGGCAGCCATAGCCTTGCCGGATGCAATTCCGCCGGCTGCAATTACAGGAATTGAAACTGATTCCGTGACCATTGGAATGAGAACCATTGTTGTAGTTTCTTCTTTCCCGTTATGTCCGCCTGCTTCAAATCCTTCGGCAACGACAGCATCAACTCCGGAAGCCTCACATTTTACCGCCGATTTTGTATTTGCGACAACGTGGGCTACTTTAATTCCATGAGATTTAAGTAAACTCGTATATTTTGCTGGATTTCCTGCAGATGTAAAAACTATAGGAACTTTTTCATCAATTACTATTTTGATAAACTCTTCTGCAAAACTGAAAATGAGTGGAATGTTAACACCGAAAGGTTTGTTGGTGGCTACTTTACATTTTTGTATGTGTTCAGTGAGTATTCCAGGATCCATCGAGCCGGAGCCAATCAAACCAAGTCCTCCTGCATTGCTTACAGCTGATGCTAATTCCCAACCACTGCACCATATCATTCCACCCTGAATTATTGGGTATTGAATATCAAATAGTTGAGTTATTCTGTTCATGATTTTATTTTAAAAAAAAACGGGAGTTATTTACCCCCGTTTTAATATGAATATTAAATCTAATTCTTTTTATAAACTATAGAAACAAGAGTCTTGTCGTCTCCACCCATATTAATAGTTAAACCAAATGGTTTGTTTGCCGGAATATTAATCTGGGAATTGCCGGCTTTACCTGTAAGTTGTTCCCATATTGTCACAGCTTGATGTACTCCTGTTGCTCCGGTAGGATGCCCCCAACCAACTAGACCTCCGGTGGTATTAACCGGCAGTTTGCCGTTTCTAGCAGTATTACCTTCTGCAACAAATTGTGGACCTTTGCCGTATTCTGCAAATCCAGCAGCTTCGAGTGCCAAAATACCTGCGATTGTAAAACAATCGTGTAATTCGATAGTTGCGATATCATCTTTAGTAATTTTTGCCATTTCAAGAGCTTTTTTTACAGCAACTGCAGTTGTATCAAGTTTTGTGTGGTCAGCCGGTGCTGCAGTAATATCGTTTTCAGCCATGCCTATACCAATAACTTCAACAGCATCTTTAGGATTTATTCCACATCTTTTTAAACCTTCTTCCGAAACTATTGCAATTCCGGAAGCTCCATCAGAAACTTTCGAGCAGTCAAATACATTCAGATGATCAACAAATGAACGCCCGTTAGGTTTGGTCATGCCAACTGCCAATGCGTCTTCGCATGTGTTGTGATACTCTTGAGCGGTAGGGCAGAGGCGTGCATTTTCAATTGCATTTTTGTACCAGGTTGCCATACCAAGACGGGTATAATCATAACCAAATTTTTCGTAATATTTGCCGGCTCTATCACTGAATTTGCCGGGGAAAAAATGGGTATGTCCGTCTTTTCGTTCTTTAGCCCAACCTGCACAGGCAAGAATATCAGCACCATATACTGCTTTAACAGTATTCTGAACTTCTATACCTAAAACAAGCACTACATCAGCAGTTTCAGCAAGTATGGATTTTATTCCTGTGGCAAGAGCCAATGCTCCAGATCCGCAAGCTCCTTCTGTTCTGATAGCAGGTTTATATCTTAAACCTTCATCTATCATCGGAAAAAATCCTTCTAAGTTGCCCTGATTATTGTATTTAGCTGCAATAAAGTTACCTACTGCACATTCGTCAACATTTTTTGCTCCACCTATCTGTTTTAATACTGCCTGCCCGGCTTCTTTCATATATTCTTCGATTCCTGGACGTGCTTTCTTTGGGTTAAATTCTTTTCTGCCGGAACCCATAGATATTGTATTGTAACCGGCAACCATATATATTTTTCTTCTGAGTGTCATAATTTTTCCTCCTGTAATTAGTTTATAAAATCGTTAATTGGGCCATAGGCATGAAAGAATCCTGTAAGCAAAACAGTATTGACATCTTCAGCAGTGTAGGCTACTTTGTCAGATACCAGTTTTTCACCAATCTCTTTCGATTTTTTCATGTAGTTCAATGCCAACACTGAACCTGAAGATTTATTTGATTTCATAGCGTTGAAATATTTTGAAAGTACATCGTTTTTATCTTTATTGCCAACTACAGCTTTCCATGGAAGATGACCTTGCGGCAAAGTTCCAAGAAATTCATCACATTTTGCTAAAATATTTTCAACTTTTACATATTCTTTTTTATCAATATCATACACAGCTGTGATTTTTCCTTTTTCATATTTTAAGAAACCATCTTTTTGTGAGCCATCATGATTCTGACCGCCTTTAATATTAATATCCATCATTTTATCCAAAAGAGGGCTATGAATTGTTTCATCTTTAACATAAGGTCTCATAACCTTCATTATGAACTGGCAAACATCAATTCCTACATAATCAATAAGTTGGAAGATACCCATCGGACGTATCATAAAATCCTGAGTAACTTTGTTCACACAATACACAGCTTCTGAGAAACTCATATTTTTTCTCAGGCTTTCCATAGTTGTCATACCATAGATTGCATCTCTCATGAAATGTCCGTTTCCGATAAAACCTGCTTTGTCGTAAGAGGGAACCTCTATTTTTCTCATGTTTTTAATTAGAGTGCTAACAAATTCTGACAACTCTGGTTTCGACTCGTTACATTTGATAACTTCGACAAGTTTCTGAACTGCAGGCGGGTTGTAAAAATGTACTCCAAGAATTCTTCCCGAAAGATTGGCTTCTTTGTTAAGATGCCCGATTGGAATAGATGAAGTATTTGTAAAAAACCAAGGTTCAACTTTGGAATTTAAGTTGATTTGAGAAAACATTTTTACTTTTAAATCGGGATTTTCGCTAGCAGCTTCAAATATTATGAGTGATTCATAAGCAGACTCTAAAGTTGTTACAGGTCTTATCATATTCATTACTTCTTTTACATATTGAGCAATGATTTCTCCGTTATAGATCAAGTCTGCTCTGTCTTTATAAATAATACGTAATGCATTTATTTTTCTTTCGGCCTGTTTAACAAGCTGATCCTGAATGTACAGCATAAGTCCTGACAAGGCTTTCTGAGAAATGTCAAGAGCGTATAATACATAATTTTTGTCTTTATTTTCCGGTTTTTTACTGATGTCATACATCTCCATAGATGTCAGTAACAGAATGCCGCTACCCATTTTTCCTGCGGCACCTAGTACGGTAACGTTTTCAAATCTGTTGTCGTAATTCATATTAATTGTTTTATTGTTAATATTTTAATGATTATTTATATAGTTTTTTTACCAATTTGGTTTACGTTTTTCAAGAAAGGCTTTCATCCCTTCTTTCGATTCTGCATTAGCAAACAAATCCCCGAATTCTTTTATTTCGAGCTTTGCTGCTTCGCTAAAATCCATATTGAAACCTTTTACAGTTACTTCCTTGACTTTTTGGCAGGCAATTTTACCTTTTGAAGCAATTTTTGAAGCGATTTTTCGGGCTTCAACCAATAATTCTTCAGGAGAGGTTACCTTTTGAACCAGTCCTAATCTTAGGGCTTCGTTGGCATCAATCATATCGGCAGTAAGTAAGAGATGCAATGCATTTGATAAACCAATTATTCTAGACAAACGCTGTGTGCCACAGTAGCCCGGAATTAATCCCAAATTAACTTCGGGTTGTCCGAATTTTGCAAATGTATTGGCAATTCTGATATCGCATGCCATAGCAAATTCACAGCCTCCACCAAGTGCAAAACCATTTATTGCAGCAATAACTGGTATTGATAAATTTGAAATTCTATTAAAAGTATCATGACCTGTTTTTGCAAACATTTCTGCCTGATGAGGATTCATGTCTGACATTTCTGCAATATCTGCACCGGCAATAAATGCTTTGCCATTTCCAGTAATAATAAGGCAACGCAGATCGCTATTTCTTTCTATTTCATCCAAAATAGAATTCAATTCTTTAAAAACGATAGAATTCAATGCATTTAGCGATTGAGGTCGATTAAGAGTAATTTGTGCAATATTTTCAGTAATCTGAAATTCGATAGTGGTTAAATTCATATTTTCAATTTTATTAACGAACAGACAAAATTATCAAAATAATATTAAAAACAAAAGAGATATTAATAAATTGAGAGAACAGTAAAATTTATTATTTTGTTGATTTAAGTTTGAATATTTAAGAAGTTTCAAATAAGTGCCAGTGCAATGATTTCAGCTATATCTAAATTGCTTATTTCTTCTTCTTTGTTTTTGTATTTAAGTCCATCGGTAATCATAGTCATACAGAAAGGGCACGCTGTTGCAATTAATCCGGCTTTAGTAGTCAGTGCTTGTTCAGTTCTTTCTTTAAAGATTTCTTTGTTACCTTTTTCGGCATCTTTGAACATTTGAGCACCTCCGGCTCCACAGCATAATGCAAAACTGCGGTTTTTATCCATTTCAATTAGTTTTAATCCTAATGATTCAATGATATATCGGGGAGCTTCATAAATATCATTTGCTCGACCAAGATAACATGGGTCATGATATGTTACAAGTTGCCCTTTAAGTTTGGATTTGTCAGTTTTTAGTTTTTTAGTTTTGATTAAATCTGCTAAAAACTCAGTATAATGTTTTACTTCATATTTACCTCCAAGATCAGGATATTCATTTTTTAAAATATTAAAGCAATGTGGACAAATAGTGAGAATTTTTTTTATTTCATACATGTTAAAAATTTCAATATTCGTCATTGCCTGCATCTGGAAAAGCATTTCATTCCCGGCTCTGCGGGCAGGGTCACCAGTACATGTTTCTTCAGTTCCTAATACTGCATAATCAATTTTTAAATGGTTAAGGATTTTTGCAAATGCTTTTGCAACTTTCATATATCTATTGTCGAAAGCTCCGGCACAACCCACCCAAAATAAATATTCAGGTCTTTTACCATTGGCAAAAACCTCTGACATTATTGGTACTGATATTTTTGTAGATTCTGTATTCATATATTTTAATTTTTTCTACCACATTCAATTTGTAATGATTAGGTGGCTGAGCTTGTCGAAGCCACCTGTTATTATTTTATTCTGTCCATTTCAATCTATCCTGATTTGAATACTGCCATGGAGCCCCATTGTTTTCAATATTTGAAAATATTGCATTAAGTGCAGCAGGAGCAGCAGATTCTTCCATTACCAAATATCTTCTTAAATCAAGAATAAATGTTGGATGGTCAATATTAAGCGGACATTCTGTAGCACAAGCATTACAAGTTGTACATGCCCAAATTTCCTCTTCTTTAATCAGATCTCTTATCAAAGTTTTACCATCACTGTAATCGTGATTTTTTACCAGATGATAACCTTTCATTTTCATTCTTTGTCTGATATTCATGACCATTTTCCGTGGAGAAAGCTCTTTACCTGTTATATTTGCCGGACATACTGAAGTGCATCTTCCACATTGTGTGCAGGCTAAAGAATCAATATAATTTTTCCATGTAATATCTTCAGCATCTAGGATTCCAAAACGGGTAGGAGCTTCTTCATTTTCAGGAGTAGCGGCAAAAGCTGTTTCTGGATTCATCATTAGCTTAACTTCTTTAGTTATACTATCCATATTTGTCATTTTCCCCAGTGGTGTAAGGCGACTGAAAAATACATTTGGAATTGACATGAAAATATGGAAATGCTTTGAATATGGAAGAACATTTGCAAAAATGAAGATCATAATAATATGTGACCACCAGCAAATATCATGAATAAGAAGGACCGTATTTGACGAAATAGTGGAAAACAACGGGGCGAGGATTGCACTTGCGGGATAAATCCCCACATAATTTGGATTTCCTACGATATAGAAAATATTCATACCCGCAAGAGTTATCATTAGAATTAAAATAAAACTTAATGCAACAATAGCATCAACATGGTTTTTCTTTTGCAACTCTTTACCATGAAGCCTTTTAATATTAAGGACAGTGCGTCTGAAAATAAAGACAATAATAAAAACAACAATAATATAAGCAAAAATATCTCCGGCACCGATTATTATATCATAAACAATTCCTAAGGATGCTAATACTCTTTCTGTTCCAGCAATTCCATCAATTACCATTTCTATACTTCCTAAAAGAATCAGGCAAAATCCCCAAAAAACCATTGCATGCATAAAGCCTGCTATTCTATTTCTGAAAATGCGTTCTTGAAAGAATGCGTTGACAATTGTTCTCTTAATTCTTTTACCAAAGTCTTTTACAGGATATGCAGGTTTAGTAAGTCTGAATAATTGATATATTCTGAAAGCAGAGTATGAAAAAATGCCTATTGTTATTAATAGTAAGATGGAAAATATAATTTGTGACATATTAATCATTTTAGTTTAAGTCGCAAATTTACTATTTAGAAAAGTGTAATTGTCTTTTGCGAAAATTTGTTATTAACAAATATTTTAACTATATAAATAATTGTGGGTCAGAACTTTACCCCCAATCGTATTCCGGGTTCAAAGCTCCAAGGGACATAATAGAATCTGTCCGGGCTTATAACATATTTACGCTTACCTAATGGAAAATGTATTTGTAAGCTAGGTCCAATATACACTAGTTTTTTTATTAAAAAGAGAAATCCTGTACTAAAACCAACAGCAAAGTAACTTAATTCAGATTTGTAGTTTTCTTCACTGATCATATTAGCATTTTCAAATAATATTGAAGGTCCGACCCAGAAATACTTGTATTCTTCATTGAAGAAATAATCACATCTTGCATTAATAATAAATGTTTTAACATTAATAAAACTATCGGGTGTATGATTAGGAACCAAATCAAAATATCCTGTTGCAAGTGTAAATTTGAAATGATTTTGTCCATACCATCCACCCACATAAAAACTTTTAGGAAATTTTCCTATCCTCCATGCTAATAAATCAGTTTCTACTCCCCAATTGTAATTTTTTGTTACAGTGACAGTTTCGTCAATCTCCTGAGATTTTAATGTCGAAGTAAAAATGATACAAAAACAGAATAATGCAATATATTTTATCATTTATAAAAGTTTGGTAAAAATAAAAAATCCGTCTCAAATGAAACAGGTTTTTAAATAAATAATTTAATCTTATGCGTTTTTAAACTTCTTCACAGATTCAATTAATCTTGGCAAAACATCGAAAGCATCGCCAATAATACCGTAATTTGCATAACTGAAAATAGGAGCATCCTTATCTTTATTGATAGCGACAATAACTTTAGACCCTGAGATACCACCAATATGTTGGATGGCTCCAGATATCCCAACAGCGACATATAAATCAGGAGCAATAATTTTACCTGTTTGTCCTACGTGCTCTTCGTGAGATCTCCAACCTTCATCAGAAACAGGACGTGAACAAGCAATACCAGCACCAAGTACTTCGGCAAGTTCTTCAAGTGGTTTCCAATTGTCAGATGATTTTAATCCTCTACCTCCAGATACAACAACTGATGCTTCTGTTAGAAGTATTTTTCCTGTTATGAGATCTACATTTTCAACTTTTGTAGCAAAATTAGCACTGGTAGTAGGTGTGTAGCCTGTAATATTCACAGGAACAGGATTTTCAACTAAATCGCATGAGTTTGGATTAATTGTTACTATGCATTTCGCTGATGTTATTTTTATTTGTTGGAATGCGTTTCCATTGTATGATTTTCTTTTGAAAGTCATAGGAGAATACCAGGTCGGTAATGCCAGCACATTGGATGCAAGTCCCGCTTTAAGCCTAACAGATAATCTCGGGGCGATGGCTTTACCTAAATTTGAATGGCTGAAAATAATTGTATCAGCATTTTCTTTTTCAACAATTTCGGCAAGCAGTTTTGTATATGACTGACTATCATGATTTTGCCATTTATTATCATTAACAGAAATGATTTTTGATGCACCGTATTTTGCTAAAACTGAAAGTTCATCATTATTTATATTACCAATCGATACTGCAATGACTGGTTTTGAATTATTTTTTGAGATATATGTGGCATAAGCAACAGCTTCTAAACTGTGTTTTTTAATTTTGCCTGTTCTGTTTTCTGAAAAAACTATTATTGACATATAATTAATTTTAAGATTTAAATTAAAATAAACACTCTCTGATTAAAGCACTTTAGCTTCGCCGTGCAGTAGTTCTATAAGTTTGTCCGTATCTTCGGCATTAACCATTTTACATGCTGCTTTTGATACCGGTAATTCAAATGTCAGTGCTTCGATAAGTGAATCTGTCGCAACAGGGACAGAGACCTTAATAGGCTTTGTCCTAGCCATCATAATTCCCCTCATTGCAGGAATTCTTGGATTAATACAAATGCCTTTTTGAACAATAGCAACAAAAGGAGTACTTATGCTGATAGTTTCTTTTCCACCATCAATATCTCTTTTAAGACAAATATTTCCGTCTTTAAATTCGAAAGAAGAAACAGCGGAAACAGATGGGTAATCAATAAATTCTGATAACATACTACCAACAGCAGCATCATTAAAATCTGATGACTCAATACCGCATAAAATTATATCGAATTTCTCTGTTTTAACAATTTCTGCAATTTGTGCAGCAATAAAATATGCATCTTTAGGATTGGCATCAACTCTGAAAGCATCGTCTGCACCTATAGCAAGAGCTTTTCGAATTGTTGGTTCGGCATCAGCTTGACCAACATTTATAACAGATACTTTTTCAATTTTTCCACCGGATTGTTCTTTTATTTCCAAAGCTCTGGTAAGTGCTAACTCGTCCCATGGATTAATAACCCATTGAACACCGTTAGTGTCCAGTTTTTTCATTTCCGAATCAAATTTAATTTTTGTAGTAGTGTCAGGAACATTTCCCATGCATACTAAAATTTTCATAGGTATATTTATTTAATTATTAATAATTTGGATTTTATTTACAAATGTAAATCAGTCTTTCAATAAAGCACGGGAAATAACAATTTTTTGAATTTCAGAGGTGCCCTCATATATCTGAGTTACTTTTGCTTCTCTCATTAGTCTTTCAACTTGATACTCTTTAACATAACCATAACCGCCGTGTATTTGAACAGCTTCTGTTGTGATTTCCATTGCAGCGTCTCCACAATATTGTTTTGCCATTGCACTTTCAATACTATATGGTTTGCCATTATCTTTGAGCCAGGCACACTTTAGAATGAGGTTTCTGCCATTTTCCAATTTAACTGCCATGTCAGCCAGTTTAAAGGCAATAGCCTGATGATTACAAATCTCTGTTCCAAAAGCTTTCCTTTCTTTTGAATATTTAAGTGCAAGATCGAAAGCGCCACCTGCAATACCTATAGCCTGAGCAGCAATTCCTATTCTGCCTCCATCAAGGAGTTTCATTGCAAACGAAAAACCAAAACCATCTTCTCCAATTCTATTTTCTTTTGGAACCTTTACATCTGTAAACATAACCGAATGAGTATCAGAACTTCTCATTCCCATTTTATCTTCGTGAGGACCAAGTGTGATACCGGGAGAATTGCGATCAACAATAAATGCATTTATTCCTTTATGTTTTTTTTCAGGATATGTCTGTGCAATTAAAATATAGGTACCGCCATGATCAGCACTTGTTATCCAGTTTTTTGTTCCGTTTATGAGGTAATAATCTCCTTTATCTTCAGCTATGGTTTTTTGTGAAGTTGCATCAGAACCAGCTTCTGGTTCTGATAACAAAAATGCTCCTATTTTCTCTCCACTTGCAAGTGCAGGTAGAAATTTTTGTTTTTGTTCTTCTGTTCCATAATGTTCTATACCATAAGCTGTCAATGAGTTGTGTACAGCAAGTATAACCGCGGTAGCTGCATCAATTTTTGCAATTTCTTCGAGAGCAAGTACATAAGATATCGAATCCATTCCACCTCCGCCGTATTGCGGATCAATCATTATCCCAAAAAAACCCAATTCAGCTAACATTTTCACCTGACGTTCAGGATAAATGCACTTTGCATCTCTTTCTAATATATTAGGAAGTAATTCTCTTACTGCAAAATCTTTAGCAGCTTGTTTAATCATTAATTGTTCTTCGGTAAATTCAAAATTCATATTGTCATTTTTATAGTTGATACTTTTTTATTTAATCCCAAAGATATGATTTATATCATAAATTTATATAAACTGCAAATGAAATTTATCATTTCTTTCTTAACAATTTCTTGTGCTTGTTGATGTGGAACGTGTTTGCAGTTCTCGATGAATAATAGTTTACTTAAATTGTTTGTATGTTTTTTAATTGATTCGAGTTGCTTATATGTTCCAAATTCGTCTTCTTGTCCCTGTATCGCTAGAACAGGACATTTAATTTTTGACAAATAATGTTCAATGTTCCACTCTCTGAAATTGTCTCCTAACCACATATTTGCCCAAGAAAAGAACATTGACTCGGTGTTTTTCCCATGGTATTTCTGCAATTTTGCTTTTAAATCCCCATCATTAAAGTTTTTAACAATTGCGATTAGACTGCCATAAGCCTTAGCTTCGTTAAAGACATGTGCAGCTTCAGTAATAATTCCAATTATGTTTTTAGTTGTAGATGAAGAATTAATAAGAGCTATACTCCCACCGTCACTGTGTCCGATAAGAATCTTTTTATGGGTATTGAGTGCGAGTTCGTTTAAAATTTTTGGCAGCCAATCAAGGGCTTCTTCTTCCAGATATGTAATTGCTCTTGGTCTAGTTATTTTCTCTGATTTGCCATAGCCATAGCGATCATACATCAACACAGGCAGCTTTAACTCATCTGACAGAATATCGGGATAACTTTTCCATTGTGCACATGAGCCTAAACCTTCATGCAAGAATATTAAAACCGGATTTGAGTCAGTTAAAAACTGAGAATTTATAAATTCATAATAAATTGATGCCGAATTAACAATAATATGACCTGATAATTTTGATGAATTCAAGGTATAAGTCTTATAGAATTGAAATTTACAAGTGTCCGATTATAATCAATCTTTATCAGATTTAATATTAATAAGTTTACGCATTCCGTTTGTGATTTTGCTTTCGAAACTTTCGGAACTTTTGTCTTTACCCATATCTTCAGTCTTATCTGCTCCATGTCCATAGATTTCAGTCAGAATGTGATTATACTTTTTGTAGATTACGCTTCGACGAAGTTTTAGTGTTGGCGATAATTCTCCTGTTGGTTGTGACCACTCTTCTGAAACCAGTCGGAAACGTTTGATTTTTTCATGATCTCCAAGGGTTTCGTTGACAATATCTATTTCTTTTTGAAATTTCACAATGACTTCGGAATTTTTTATTAATTCTATGTTATCTCTGTAATGTATCTTATGTTTATTTGCATAGAAATGCAGATAGTTGAAATTCGGAGATATCAATGCACTGACAAATTTTTCATTTTCACCTACAATCATTAATTGTTCAATCAAACTTGAGGATTTGAATTTGTTTTCAATAACCTGTGGAGCAATATATTTTCCACTCGAAGTTTTAAATATTTCTTTTTTACGATCAGTAATCTTCAGAAATTTACCATCAATAAATTCGCCAATGTCACCGGTATGGAACCAACCCTCTTCATCTATAACTTTAGCAGAAGCTTCAGGGTCTTTATAATATCCCAGCATAATGTTTGGTCCTTTGGCAAGTATTTCGCCATCATCAGCAATTTCTAACTCAACACCTTTAAGTACCGGTCCTACAGTTCCAAGGCATGCATTGTTCCAATCCATTGGATTGACTGCTAGAACAGGAGATGTTTCACTTAAACCGTATCCTTCACAAATTCTTATACCTGAAGCTGTAAACAATCTTGCAAGTCTTACTTGTAGAGAAGCCCCTCCGGAAACTACTGCAACAATATTACCTCCAAAAGCTGCCATCCATTTCTTGAACACAAGTCTGCGGGCAATATTTAGTTTGAAATTATAAATTGCTGAGTTTTTTCCTTTGTCGTTATATTTTGTTCCCAATCTGACTGCCCAGAAGAAAATCCAACGTTTTATCCCATGCAAATCTTTTCCAATTGAAATTATTTTATCGTAGAATTTTTCCAAGACTCTTGGTACTGAGTTAAATAGATGAGGTTTGATATCTTTGAGATCATTTACAATTGTTCCTAAACTTTCTGCATAATAAATAGATATCCCTTTTATTTGAAATGAATAGTTCAGCATTCTTTCGTATATATGACAAAGAGGCAAAAAACTAAGCATTTTTTGACCATGGTCAATAGGAACAATTGGTTTTACTGCCAATGCATTACTCAAAATGTTTTTATGAGAGATCATAACTCCTTTTGGATTGCCTGTAGTGCCTGATGTGTAAATTATTGTATGCAAATCATTTTCATCTACCGAATTCTTTATTATAAGCAGTTTTTCCATCAGTTCTTCTTCTTTTTCCTGAGCTTCCTGAATAAGACTAACCCAGTTTTCAATTCCTTCAATATGATGAAAAGTGAATACTTTTTCGATTTCGGGTACTTTATCAGCAATCGGTTTTAACTTCTTATATAGATTGGCATCAGAAACAATGATTATTTTTGCTTCACTGTGTCTTAAAATATACTCGAGTTCTTCGTTTCCAAGGGTTGTGTAAATAGGAACATGTACCAGTCCTGCCAAAGAAATCCCCATATCTGCAATGTTCCAGTGAGGCAGATTCTGAGACATAGTAATTATTTTTTCTCCTTTTGCAAAACCTTTGTTGATCAGACCGCAGGCAAATAAATGTGAGTATTTGTAATAATCATGAGCTGAGAAGTTTACCCATGATCCTTTATCTTTATATGAAAATGCATCTTTTAACTCTGCATAGTCTGTTTTATATAATTCTAAAATATCAAATACACGTTTAATTTCCATACTCTTTAATTTAATTTGACATGATTTATTAAGGGTTCCAGTGCTTACTCGTTTTTGAAAATGGACAAGATCCACATTTTTTTGGATGTTTAATTACTGAAGAAAGCCAATATTTATAACCAATCGAAAAAGTAAATGTATTTGGTTGATGACCATAAATTATTGATAAAGTGAGATCATTTTTATCGTTAAGGAAAAGAGCATATTCTATTTCTGCCATAAATCCGAATTTGTATTCCCATTTTCCGTTTTCTGACCATGAGTTATCAGTTACATAATGAGGAATTTTATCCCAACACTCTCTTCCGTATATATTCCCACCAATACCTATGCTTAATGAATTTCTCCAGACTTGTACAAGTCTTTGTTTTAACCCAAGATGTATCAATATAGCGGGTTTTGAGGCAGCATCACTTAAAAATCCAAACATTCCTCGCCATGCAAAGGTATCACTGCGTATAAAATTCTCATAGGATAAAATAAAACAAGGTTCTGTAATAAAAACCCCATTTGCGTCAATTCTGTTTTCAAAAAGATGAGAATTTTTTTCTTCAAAAGGATGTATTCCAATAGGCGTAAACTTTAGTTGTAAGGTTGATTGTGCTATCAAATCACTCTTGAATACAAATAAAATTATAATAGCAAGAAATAATATCCCTTTTAATTTTATCATAAAATTTGGGAACGGGTGTATTAAAAAGGGTTTGAAGGAAGAACAAAAAAAATCTGCGCAGCATTTTCTAGACCTCATTAAAAAGTCAAGAAACGGTAAGTTTAAAATTTATATTGGCATGAGTGCAGGTGTTGGAAAAACGTACAGAATGTTGCAAAAAGCCCATT
>DAOOPK010000037.1:0-17731 GCA_035388205.1 Bacteroidales bacterium | reverse complement strand
CGAGTTTTACTTTCAATTCAGTGTTATATCAAGAGCAAAGTGTTGCAAGTTCGCAGGCAAATATTACAAATTTATTATATGGTACAAATTATTACTGGCATGCAGCAGCAAGAAATGAAGTCGATACATCAGGCTGGTCAGCAACTTGGAGTTTTACAACAGCTTATGAATTAACAGAAGCTCCTATTCTGGTTAGCCCTATAAACAGCAGTACTGATTTATCATATTCAGATGTTGATTTTACATGGGATGCAAGTACTGGTGCTGTTAATTATCAGTATCAGATTAGCTTAGATAATAGTTTTACAGCAATTATAAAATCAACTACAACATCATTGGTTACAGGAAATATTACAGGACTTTACCCTCACACAACATATTATTGGCGTGTTCGTGGTGCAAATGCAAATGGATATTCTCCATGGTCCGAAATATGGAATTTCACTACCGAAAGTGCTGACTTAACAGCTCCGGTTCTGATTTCACCATTGAACAATTCGACCGACATTGATACAGATAATGTTATATTAGATTGGAACTCTGTTTATGGAGCGTCTGCTTATGTTTATGAAATTACAGAAGACGAAAACTTTGTATCAGGAATAACTACTCAAGAAATAAGCGATACATATAAGGAAATTATAGGACTTGCCGAAGGAACACAATACTTCTGGAGAATTAAAGCTACTGATGGCGTAGTTTACAGTGAATGGTCAGAAGTATGGAATTTTACGACTGAAACCAATGAATTAGATGCACCAATTCTTGTTTCTCCAACAAACAATGCCACAGAAATAGATGCAGAAAGTGTAGTATTAGACTGGAATTCAGTTAGCGGAGCTTCTCAATATGTTTACGAGATAAGTACAGACAACACTTTTAGTACAGATGTTACAACAGAAACTATCAACGAAACCCAGAAAACACTGACTGCTTTGTCAGAAGGAATACAATATTTCTGGAGAGTTAAAGCTACAGATGGAGTTATCGAAAGTGCATGGTCAGAAGTTTGGAATTTTACTACCGAATCAACACAACAATATACGCTGATAATAAATGTCATAGGATGTGGATTTGTTAAGGTTAATGATATTGAATATACAGAGCCAGTTGTAGTGGACGAAAATACAATATTATCATTATCAGCAGAATTCCCGATGGATTGTACCTTCACATACTGGGAAGGAGATTTAAGTGGCAATAATAATCCTGAACAATTGATAATGAATGAAGACAAGAATGTAACGGCGGTATTTGATATTGTAGAAGTTGAAGACATCAGCATTAATTCTGAAAGGAATATTTATCCTAATCCTGCATCTGATTATTTTATGATAAACGAAAATGATCTGGTTAAACTTGAAATATTTAACATTACAGGACAACTAGTTTATTGCTCAGACAAGATTTCTGTCAATGAAAAGATAAATGTAAAGAGCTTTGAACAAGGAGCATATCTTGTAAAGATAACTTCAGTTGACAGAGTATATACAGAACGATTGATTATACAATAAAACAGAGGCTAGGAATATATAAGTTGTGAAATCTTGCATCTATTTATAGGATTTCAACTCTATATGACAATGAAAATAAAACTTCAGTGTATTCAAGCAGATTTCTCACTTTGTTCGAAGAGTGAAAAATCTATTTCAACACTACCAATTTTAATCGGAAATTATTAAGATTTTAGTTTTTTTATCGTTTCAGTTGGGTTATCCGAGCCGAAAACAGCAGAACCTGCGACCAAAGCATTTGCTCCGGCTTTTACAATTTCTTTATAATTTGTAAGGTCAACACCTCCATCAACCTGAATAATCAATTCGGGATTTGACATATTAGTCATTGCACGCAACAGCGTAATTTTTTTAAGGCTTTGAGGGATAAAAGACTGCCCCCCAAATCCGGGATTAACAGACATTATCAAAACCATGTCAATTTCAGGCAAAATATCGGACAATAAACTAACAGAAGTATGAGGATTTAATGAAACACCTGCTTTCATCCCAGCAGCTTTAATTTGCTGAATTGTACGATGCAAATGTGTGCATGCTTCATAATGAACAGTAAGAATATCTGCACCGGCATTTTTCCAAGCATCAATGTATCTTTCGGGTTGAACTATCATCAAATGAACGTCAAGAGGCTTTTTAGCAAACTTTTTAATATACTTTACTACTGGAAAACCAAAAGAAATATTGGGAACAAATACTCCGTCCATAATATCAAGATGAAACCAATCGGCTTCACTCTTGTTAATCATTTCAATGTCCTTTTTCAAATTACCAAAATCTGCTGAAAGCATTGAAGGAGCAATAATTATATTTTTCATAAGATACTGTTCTATAATAAAATGACTTTACAAATATATCAATTATTTGATAACTGAATTAGTATAATTATTTTAGTTACAAAAAAAAAGAGGTCTTACGACCTCTAAAAACTGACAAATTACAACAAGTATGATTTGAGCCTTGTGTGTTTTGTTGATTGTTTAAGCCTTCGAATTGCAGCCTCTTTAAGCTGACGTACCCTTTCGCGTGTCAATCCGAATTCCTCACCTATTTCTTCGAGTGTACGAGGCACAATTCCATCTAAACCATAATACATTTTAATTATTTGGGATTCACGTTCTCCCAACACTTCTAAAGTGCTATTTATTTCTTTTGCCAATGATTCCTTTACCAAGGAATTATCCGGAGATACACTATCTTTCATTCCCATCAAATCATACAAGGTAAAATCATCCTCTCCGTCATTACTCAAAGGAGCATCCATGGACATAAACCTTGATTGAGATTTAAGAGTATCTGTAACCTCATCTATATCAACATTAACCTCTCCGGCTATTTCATAATGTGTAGGTTCTCTTTCAAATATTTGTTCCAACTTTGCAGAAGCGGAATTTATCTTATTTATCATTCCTATCTTGTTCAGGGGTAGTCTTACCATTCTACCCTGAACAGCCAAAGCATGAAGTATTGATTGTCTAATCCACCATACAGCATAAGAAATAAATTTAAAACCTCTGGTTTCATCAAACCTTTTGGCAGCTTTTATCAATCCAAGATTTCCTTCATTAACAAGATCTTGAAGAGTTAGACCTTGATTTTGATATTGCTTTGCTACGGAAACTACAAATCTTAAATTAGCTGAAACCAACCTTTCTAATGCTTTTTCATCTCCATTTTTTATTTTTTGAGCCAATTCAATTTCCTCGTCAGCTGAGACCATATCCTTGCGACCAATTTCCAATAGATACTTCTCAAACGCAGGAGTATCTCTTGTGGTTACCTTTTTCGCAATTTTCAACTGTCTCATAAAGAATTTATTACTCTATTATTAAACGACATTAATAGCTCAGAGGTTGCCAAGTTTTACTTTTTTTTTCAAAAAATTTTAAAAAATATTTTTATTATCTAAAAATTATTATATACATTTGCAGAGTTAAAAAGTTCTGCATACATAATTATTAATCTAATTCAGCAGAATTTAACAAATCAGATAATAAAAATTTAATGTTAAACACATTCAGAATCAAAAATCATGTATGATATATTAGAATTAAATGCAAAGTTATTACCCGAATTAAAAGAAATAGCTAAGAATTTGGGCGTCAACAAAGTTGAATCATTTCGTAAAAAGGAACTGATATACAAAATCCTTGATCTGCAAGCGATAAAAGCTTCAAATGAAGCATCAAAAACTGCTCCTGAAGGCAAAAAAAGACAAAGGACAAAAATTACAGCAAAAAAAGTTGCTTTTAGCGTTGTAAATAGTCATAGCAATCTTTTTTCAAGCGAACCTATAGAGACTATTCCTGCTAGTGAGAAAACAATAACTCCAATCAGTGAAGACAAAGAGAAAAAAGAAACATTTAAGCACAATGTTCAGGCAAAAAATGAAAATCTTACAAGAATAAATAATAATATTTCAAAGCAGAAAGAAGCCAAAAGCCCTAAACAGTCCAAAAATGTAACAGCTAATGCAAAACCTATTCAAGAAGTTGAAACAATTATAAACGAAAATACTGTTGACATTTCAAAACCAACAGCAGAGCAAAAAGCCAATGAACAGGCAAATGCAGAAAAGAAACTTGTCATAAAGAAGAATGTCATTCAATCAGGTAATAATAAAACAGACCTAATTGATACAGAAGCCCAAAAGTTTTTTGAAGTTAATATTAGTGAAGATACAATAAAAGCCAACGATTCTCAGGAATCTACTGCAGCAGTTGTTCAAGAAAATCAACCAAAGCCTGAAAAAGAAAGTAAATCGAAGAAAGAAGAACAATTTGATTTTTCAGGCATTATTGCAGTTACAGGAGTTCTTGAAATTATTCAGGATGGTTACGGATTTTTACGTTCATCGGATTATCACTATCTGAATTCTCCGGATGATGTTTATGTTTCTCAATCACAAATAAAACTATTTGGTTTACGAACAGGTGATACTGTTGAAGGTACTATCAGACCTCCAAAAGAAGGTGAAAAATACTTTCCACTCATAAAGGTCATTAAAATCAATGGAATTGATCCTGCTCTTATGCGTGACCGAATTCCTTTTGATCATCTAACACCATTGTTCCCTGATGAAAAATTCGACATTACAGGTAATGGAAAAGCTACACTTTCCACTCGTATTGTTGATTTATTTGCACCAATTGGAAAAGGACAACGCGGACTCATAGTTGCACAGCCTAAAACAGGTAAAACTGTTTTACTACAGGAAATCGCAAATGCTATTGCAGCAAATCATCCAGAAGTATATCTAATCATTTTACTCATTGATGAAAGACCTGAGGAGGTTACAGATATGGCAAGAAATGTAAATGCAGAAGTAATTGCATCAACTTTCGATGAACCAGCAGAGCGTCATGTTAAAATCTCCAACATTGTACTCGAAAAAGCAAAACGTATGGTTGAATGTGGACACGATGTTGTAATCCTGCTTGATTCTATTACACGTTTGGCAAGAGCTTATAATACTGTGGCTCCGGCATCAGGAAGAGTTCTATCCGGTGGAGTTGATTCAAATGCTTTACATAAACCAAAAAGATTTTTCGGGGCGGCTCGTAATATAGAAAATGGAGGTTCATTAACAATCCTTGCGACTGCTCTTACCGAAACCGGCTCAAAAATGGACGAAGTAATTTTTGAAGAATTTAAGGGTACAGGTAATATGGAGTTGCAACTTGACAGAAAACTTTCCAACAGAAGAATTTATCCTGCTGTTGACATTGTCGCTTCCAGCACAAGGCGTGAAGATCTACTGATTGACAACGATCTGATAAACCGTATGTGGATATTAAGAGAATTCCTAGCTGATATGAATTCAGTAGAAGCTATGGAGTTTATGCGTGCTCGCTTGATGCAATCGCCAACAAACGAAGAGTTCCTTTGGACTATGGACAAAGGACTATAAAGTGTAAATTTTATACCCTAATGCCTTAAGTCTAACATCTGTTTGTCTTAAGGCATTTTTGTTTCTCCTCAACGAAATATAATTTAGAATACTTCTAACTTACTATTTGTTTTGTAAAACACATAAAAAAGAGTGATTATAATTATAATTATTACTAATTTAGCAACTCTAAAAAAAAGTAACAGTTTATTGAAGAAATTTAAATAAAAGAATATGACAAAGACAAAAAAATTTTTAACATGTGATGGTAACTATGCTGCTGCTCATGTAGCATATATGTTCAGTGATATGGCATGTATTTATCCAATTACACCATCATCAAATATGGCAGAAAATGTAGATGAATGGTCAGCAAATGGTCGTAAAAACATATTTGGTCAGACAGTTAGAGTAGAAGAAATGCAATCAGAAGCAGGAGCTTCGGGTGCTGTTCACGGTTCATTACAGGCAGGTGCTTTAACTACAACATATACAGCCTCACAAGGCTTATTATTGATGATACCTAATATGTATAAAATTTCAGGTGAATTATTACCTGGCGTTTTTCATGTTAGTGCAAGAAGTGTGGCTGCACAGGCTTTGTCAATTTTTGGTGACCACAGCGACGTAATGGCAGTACGTAATACTGGTTTCGCAATGCTTGCAACTGGTTCTGTTCAGGAAATTATGGATATCGCTCCGGTCGTTCACCTTACTGCAATTAAAAGTCGTGTTCCTTTTGTTCACTTTTTCGATGGCTTCAGAACTTCTCACGAAATTCAGAAAGTTGAGTATCTCGAAAATGAAGATATGGCTAAATTAGTGGATTGGAATGCAATTAATGAATTCAGAAAAAGAGCATTGAATCCGGATCAGCCTTTTACTCGTGGAACAGCACAAAATCCAGACATCTATTTTCAGACAAGAGAAGCTGCCAATAAATTCTACGCAAACATTCCAGATTTGGTTGAAGAATACATGCAAGAAATTACAAAATTGACAGGCAGAGAATATCATCCATTTACATATCATGGAGCTCCGGATGCTGAAAATATAGTAATTGCGATGGGGTCAATTACAGATACTTTGGCTGAAACTGTTGATTTTCTCAACAAGCAAGGTAAAAAAGTTGGTATGATTACAGTTCACTTATACCGTCCATTCTCCGAAAAATATTTCAGAAAAGTCCTTCCTAAGACAGTAAAGAAAATTGCAGTGCTCGACAGAACAAAAGAAATTGGAGCAAATGGAGAACCATTGTATCTTGATGTCAAAGAAATATTCTACAATGATTCCATACGTCCGGTTATTGTTGGTGGAAGATACGGTTTATCATCTAAAGATACTACACCTTCGATGATGATGGCAGTATTCACAAATCTTGAATCAGCAAATTCGAAAAACCACTTTACTGTTGGAATCGAAGACGATGTTACAAATTTATCATTACCTGTTACTGAGAATATATCAATAATGTCATCTGATACATTCCAAGGCAAATTCTACGGATTAGGTTCAGACGGTACAGTTGGTGCAAATAAAAACTCTATCAAGATTATTGGTGATACAACCGAAAAATACTGTCAGGCATATTTTGCCTATGACTCAAAGAAATCGGGTGGATTTACGGCATCACACCTTCGTTTTGGTGACAGACAAATTCGTGCACCATACTTGGTTACCACTCCTGACTTCGTTGCTTGTCATGTTCCTGCATATATAAATCAATATGATATTTTGGCAGGTATTAAACAAAATGGAAATTTCCTTTTCAACTCAATATGGGATGTGGAAGAAACTAAAAAGCGTTTACCGGATCACATGAAAAAAGTACTGGCAACAAAAAATATAAATTTCTATATTATCAATGCTACTAAAATAGCTGAAGAAATTGGCTTAGGCAACAGAACTAACACTATCCTACAATCAGCATTCTTCAAAATTTCGAATGTAATTCCTTACGAAAAGGCTGTTGAACAAATGAAGAAAATGATTGTTAAATCATACGGAAAGAAAGGTGAAAACATTGTAGCAATGAATTACAAAGCCGTTGATGCAGGTAATGCAGTTACTAAAGTTGCTATACCAGCCGAATGGGCAAAAATTGAAACAAAAGGTTTTGCAATTAAAAGAAATCGTGAAGTTCCGGAATTCGTCACAAAAGTTGCTGATGTTATGAATTCTCAAAGAGGAGATACTTTACCAGTATCAGCTTTCAATGGTCGTGAAGATGGAACTTTCCCGAATGGTATTACAAAATATGAAAAACGTGGAGTAGCAGTAAATGTTCCGGAATGGATACCGGAAAATTGTATTCAATGTAACCAATGTTCGTTTGTATGTCCTCATGCTGCGATACGTCCATTCCTCATGACAGACGAAGAAGTAAGCAAAGCTCCTGCAGGGACAAAAACCATACAGGGTATTGGTGGGACAAAAGAATACAAATTCAGAATGCAAGTTAGTGTTCTAGATTGTACAGGTTGTGGCAACTGTGCTGATGTCTGTCCGGCAAAAACAAAAGCATTGGAAATGAAACCATTAGGAACACAAATGGATCAGGTAGATCGTTGGTACTACATGGATGAAGTTGTTGGGTACAAAGACACCATTTTGGAAAAAGATAAAACTGTAAAAAATTCTCAGTTTGCTCAACCTCTATTTGAATTCTCAGGTGCTTGTGCAGGTTGTGGTGAAACACCATATATCAAAAATATAACTCAATTATTCGGAGAAAGAATGGTAGTTGCAAATGCTACAGGTTGTTCGTCAATTTATGGTGGCTCTGCTCCTGCTACACCATATTGCCCTGCATATAAGAGTGGCAAAGGTCCTGCATGGGCAAACTCACTCTTCGAAGATAATGCTGAATATGGTTTTGGAATGGCAGCAGGTATCGAAAAAATGAGGGAAAAAATTGCTATGCTTATCAATGAAGCCAACTGGACAGGAGAAGCAAAAGAAGCTGCTCAGGAATGGTTGACAGGAATGAATAATGCTGATGCATCAGAAAAAGCTGCTGATAGATTAGTGGTTGCATTGGAGAAACTTTCTGATCCTATTGCCAAAGAAATACTTGATAAGAAAAAATATCTTGTTAAAAAGTCTGTTTGGATTTTTGGTGGAGACGGCTGGGCTTATGATATAGGATATGGAGGACTTGACCATGTTATCGCATCAGGAAAAGATGTAAACATTTTAGTTCTTGATACTGAAGTTTACTCAAACACCGGAGGACAAGCTTCTAAGTCCACACCTGTTGCTGCAGTTGCCAAATTTGCTGCTGCAGGTATGAGAACACGTAAAAAAGACCTTGGAGCAATGGCAATGACTTATGGTTATGTATATGTTGCTCAGGTTGCCATGGGTGCAAGCCAAAACCAATACTTCAAAGCAATAAAAGAAGCAGAAGCATATCCCGGACCATCACTTATTATTGCTTACTCTCCATGTATTAATCATGGTTTAAAAGCAGGTATGGGAAAATCTCAGGAAGAAGAAAAGCTTGCTGTAGAATGTGGCTATTGGGCTAACTGGAGATACAATCCACAACTCGAAGCAGAAGGTAAAAATCCTTTCGAACTTGACAGTAAAGAACCTGATTGGTCAAAATTCCAGGATTTCTTACAAGGTGAAGTACGTTACAACTCTTTGCAGAAAACATTCCCTCAAATTGCTGAAAAATTGTTTGTTGAAGCAGAAAGTAATGCTAAATGGAGATACAATTATTATAAAAGACTTGCAGGAAAATAAGAATATATATTAAAAAAAAACCGCTGTTGAGCGGTTTTTTTTATATTACTTTTTTGCAAATTCCTCTGCCCTATGCAACATTTCGTACATTACAATATCGTTTTCGACTAATGGGACCTGTTTACGAAACTCGTCAACAAATTTTTGAAGTTGCTTAGATGTTTTTAATGGTTCACGAAAGCTCAAAGCCTGACTGGAAGCAAAAAGTTCGATTGCAATAACTCTTTCAACATTTGAAACAACCCGCAAAAGTTTAGTAGCAGCATTTGCACCCATACTAACGTGGTCTTCCTGCTCATTACTTGACGAAATTGAGTCAACACTTGAGGGAGTACATAATTGCTTATTCTGACTGACAATAGATGCAGCAGTATATTGTGCAATCATAAACCCACTGTTAAGTCCAGGGCTTGAAACGAGGAATGCTGGCAAACCCCGCTCACCACTAATTAATCTATAAACACGTCTTTCCGAGATAGAAGCTATTTCAGAAAGAGCTATTGCTAAAAAGTCCATAACAATTGCCAAAGGTTGACCATGAAAATTTCCACCACTTAAAACCAAATCCTCATCAGGAAAAACTGTTGGGTTATCTGTAACTGAATTGACTTCGGTTTCAACAACAGATTTAACATAGTTTAGTGCGTCCTTTGACGCTCCATGAACTTGAGGAATACAACGGAAAGAATAAGGATCTTGAACATGCATTTTATCTTGAGAAATAATTTCAGATCCGTCGAGTAAATCGCGAATAGTTTTTGCTGTTTCTATTTGTCCTAAGTGAGGACGAATAATATGTAAATTTTCATTAAATGGATCTATTCGACCATCATAACCATCAATAGATAAAGCAGCAATTTTATCTGCATTTGTCATAATTTTTTGTGCGTGCAAAACAGAATCAACAGCATGAGCTAACATAAACTGAGTCCCGTTCATTAGAGCAAGACCTTCTTTCGACTTTAATTTAATTGGCTCAAGATTTAGTTTTTTTAAGACATCCGAAGTTTTTTGCTTTTTACCTCGATAATACAATTCCCCCAAACCAATCAAAGGCAAAGTCATGTGAGCAAGCGGTACTAAATCGCCAGAGGCTCCAAGAGAACCCAACTGATATACTACAGGAATTAGATCATTATTATAAAAATAAACTAATCTTTCAACTGTTTCGATACAAATACCTGACTTGCCATAAGACAAAGCCTGAATTTTTAATAACATCATTAATTTCACAATTTTGCTATCCACTTCATCGCCCATACCGCAGGCATGAGACATAACAAGATTAGTTTGAAGTTGCTCCAGTTCATTTTCGCCTATAGATGTATTGCAAAGCGAACCAAATCCGGTATTAATACCATAAATTGGTTTGTTGTGTGTTTTTATTTTATTATCAAGATACTCGCGACATTTGATAATATTTGCTTTTGCCGCATCAGATAGCTGGATTTTATGATTATTTGTGACTATTTCTTCAATTTTGTACAAACTTAAAAATGTACTATTAATAAAATGTACTTTCATGACATTAAAATTTTAATAAATAATAAAAGAAAAATAATAGCGAGAAATTCGCAAACTAAAGAATCTTAGTGAACAATGCTTTGCGGTTTAGTAAAATCAAATAATTTATCAGCCAGATCATATTATTTTTTTTACAAAAGTAACAATTATACTGAAGAGTTGAAAAAAAATAAGTAAAAAAGAAATACATCAATCTGATTACAATAAAAAGAACCCTTTGTCTGAATACAATGAGCACTATGTATTTAAACTCAGGGTACTTAAACCAAAAACTATTATAAAACTACTTTTTTATTCCAAAAACATCTTCAAATGCTTTTACAAATCCATCTTTTGGCAAGGCTCCTGCTGCCATCTGAGGTTTGTCATTCACAGGAATAAAAAGTAATGACGGTATGCTGCGAATTCCGAATACTGAAGATAATTCCTGTTGTTCTTCAGTATTTATTTTATAGATATCAATTAAACCTTTGTATTCATCACATAATTCTTCCACTAAAGGAGCAACCATTTTGCATGGGCTACACCAATCTGCATAAAAGTCAATCAGTGCAGGTTTATCGCCTTTAAATTTCCATTCTTTTTCATTTTCGTAATCGAAAATTTTCTCGATAAATGTTTCTTTTGTTAGATGTTCGGCCATTTTTTAATTCTTTTAGATATTTTTGTAAATTGTTTTTTTACAAAACAGAAAACATAAGATTTTGTTTAAGTGATCAATAATAAATATCAAATATCAAGATTTCTCAGAGCAGGAATATTTCGCATAATTTCCGAATTATCAAGTGAGACTAATACAGAGGTATATGTAATAGGAGGATTTGTAAGGGATAAATTACTTAATCGCAAGACACCTAAAGATATTGATATAGTTGTAAGAGGCAGTGGAATTGAATTTGCAAAGAAACTCGCAAAGAAAGTAGATGTCAAAAAAGTCAGCATTTTTAAGACTTATGGAACAGCGATGTTTAAATACAAAGGCACTGAGTTGGAATTTGTCGGAGCCAGAAAAGAATCATACAGTTTTGACAGCAGAAATCCTATAGTTACAGAAGGTACTATTGAAGATGATCAAAAAAGAGATTTTACAATCAATGCGTTGGCTATAAGCTTAAATAAAGAGACTTTCGGCATTCTAAAAGATCCTTTTATAGGTCTTAAAGACTTACAAGAGAAGATTATCAAGACTCCTTTAGATCCGGATATTACATTTTCTGACGACCCATTGAGAATGCTTCGTGCAATACGTTTTTCCACACAACTTGATTTCAGGATTGATGAAGAGTGTCTGGAAGCTATTATAAGGAATAAAGAAAGAATTAAAATAATTACAGCTGAACGGATTCATACAGAATTAAATAAAATCCTTATATCCCCTGTGCCTTCAACAGGATTCAAATTACTGTTTGAAACAGGTTTATTGGAAATAATATTCCCTGAATTATATAATTTAGCAGGAATCAGTATTCTTAACAACAAAACTCATAAAGACAATTTTCTGCACACATTACTGGTCGTTGACAATATCTCAAAACTTAGTGATGATTTATGGCTTAGATGGGCTGCATTATTGCATGATGTAGCAAAACCTAAAACAAAAAAATGGGTGGAAGGAACCGGCTGGACTTTTTATGCCCATAACACAGTTGGAGCAAAAATGGTCCCCGAAATCTTCAACAGATTGAAACTTCCTATGAATGAAAAAATGAAATTTGTTCAGAAAATTGTTGAGCTTCACATGAGACCCATTGCTCTGGTTGAAGATATTGTAACAGATTCTGCCCTGAGAAGACTGCTTATTGATGCAGGTGATGATCTTGATGCCCTGATGACATTATGTGAAGCGGACATAACATCAAAAAATGAACGTAGAGTTGCACATTACATCGAAAACTTTAAACATGTTCGAAGAAAAATAGCAGAAGTCGAAGAACGAGATAATTTGAGAAACTTTCAACCACCGATAAGTGGCGATGAAATAATGAAATATTTTAATATAGGTCCCGGAAGACTTGTCGGCGATATCAAAAATGCTATAAGAGAAGCAATACTCGAAGGAGAAATTCCTAATAATAAGGAAAAAGCATGGGAATATATGATATTAATTGCGGTGCCTTCGACAAGCTCAGGCACCGCAACTAATGAAAGCGATGACAACTCTGAAAATAAATACTCTGACTAATCTAAAAATATAAATTCGGAAATTAATCATATAAACTCAAACCAAAAAAATAACAATATATTGTAATTCGGTGACTGAGCCTGTCGAAGTCACCGTAATAAAGCAAAACAAAATTATTATGAAAGGTTGGATGTACATTTTGGAATGCAGTGATGGAAGTTATTATGTTGGTAGTACAATTAATTTAGAAAAGAGGATAGAACAACACAATGCAGGAGAAGGTGCAAATCACACCAAGAAGCACTTGCCTGTTAAACTAGTGTATTTTGAAGAATTTGAGCGAATTGACTTTGCATTTTATAGAGAAAAACAAGTTCAAAAATGGAGAAGAGAAAAAAAGGAAGCTCTTATAAATAATAAAAACGAAGATTTGCCCGAATTATCAAAGAATTATGGGCAATATAAGACGGTGCCTTCGACAAGCTCAGGCACCGTTAATAGTGGTAGCTCAGGCAACGTAAATAGTGGTAGCTCAGGCAACGTAAATAGCAGTAGCTCAGACACCGTAAATAATGAAAGCTCTAACACCAATAATAAGTAATTATATCAATTCGGTGACTGAGCCTGTCGAAGGCACCGTTACTACAAAAGTTTTATTATCTCATTTCTGCCAAACTCCACTGCATCATTTATTCCATCGGGATTTTTGCCACCGGCAGTTGCAACAAAAGGCTGTCCACCACCGCCACCCTGGATAAATTTTGCAATCTCACGTATCATATTACCGGCATGAAATCCTTTTTCATTTATAATATCTTCAGAAAAAGCTACTGCCAGATATGGTTTACTATCTATAACAGTTCCCAAAACACAGGCAAAGGGCTTGACTTCTGCACGAACCTGAGAGCATAATTCTTTAAGATCGTTGATATCTGAAAGTTGGAGTATTTTGCAAATTACAATAACAGAGTTTATTTTCTCAGCTCCGGAAATTAATTCTTTTTTAACTGATCTAAGTTCTGATGCATGAAATGTCTCAATCTTTTTATTCAATTTTGCATTTTCTTCGATAAGGTTGGAAACATAATTAACTATATCCTTAGTACCATTTAATAATAAAGAAATCTGTTTTAAACTATCAAGCTGTGAAAGTATGTAAGTCTCAGCTCTTTTGCCCGTTATAGCTTCTATCCTTCTGACCCCTGCAGCAATAGCACCCTCACTGATAATCTTAAAAAAGCCTATTTGTCCTGTGCTTTCGACATGAGTACCACCGCACAACTCAATAGAATCACCAAATCCAATTACTCTTACCCTATCTCCATATTTCTCTCCGAACAATGCAATTGCACCTGATTTTTTAGCTTCAGAAATTGGTAGATTTCTCTGTTCTTTACGATTTACATTTCTCCTGATTTGTTCGTTAACAATAATCTCAACCGAACGAATTTCCTCATCTGACAATTTGCTAAAATGCGAAAAGTCAAATCTTAATTTATCAGGGTCAACTAAAGAACCTTTTTGTTCGATGTGAATACCCAGCACTTTCCTTAAGGCATAATGTAACAAATGCGTAGCCGAATGATTATTGGTAGTTGAAATACGATTTTCAATATTTACTTCTGCACTAAAAACTCCATCAATTTTTTCAGGTAACACATTACTTATATGAATTATCTGATTATGTTCTTTTATAGTATTTTGAATTTCAATTTTCTCGTTTTGACTTATCAAAAATCCGCTATCTCCAACTTGTCCTCCCGATTCAGAGTAAAAAGGAGTTTTATCGAAAACCAAATGAAAAAATTGAGTATTTTTCTGCTTAACTTTTCTGTATTTACTTATTTTAACGTCTGTTTTGAGAAAATCATAACCAACGAATTCACAATTTTCATTTTCAATCACAATAGTCCAGTCATCAGTATTAACTTCGGCTGCATTTCTAGCTCTGTCTTTCTGCTTTTTCATCTCCACATCAAATCCTTGGTTATCAACAGTTAGACCATTTTCCCGGACAATTAATTCTGTCAAATCAAAAGGGAATCCGTAAGTATCGTATAATACAAAAGCTTTTTCACCGGAAATTGATGTCTTTTCTTTTTGTTTCAATTTCCTTATCTCATCATCCAGAAGTTTTATACCTTTATCAAGAGTTCTAAGAAAGATCGTTTCCTCTTCTTTAATGACATTTTCAATAAGTTGTTTTTGAGACAATAATTCGGGGAATTGTGCTCCCATCTGTTTTGATAAAACATCAACCAATTGGTAAATAAATGCTTCCTTCATATCAAGGAAAGAATATCCATATCGGACAGCTCTCCTCAAAATGCGCCTGATAACATAGCCGGCTTTAACATTAGAAGGAAGTTGCCCGTCAGCTATAGCAAATGAAACAGCTCTCAGATGATCTGCAATAACACGTAAAGCTATGTCAGTTTTCTTGCTTTGACCATATTTTATACCTGAGATTTTGGAAATTGCACTGATTATTGTTTGAAAAATATCAGTATCATAATTAGATTTTTTCCCTTGCAAGACGGTACACAATCTTTCGAAGCCCATTCCTGTATCCACATGTTTATTTGGCAATTGCTCCAGACTTCCGTCAGCTTTACGGTTAAATTGAATAAACACCAAATTCCAGATTTCAATTACAAGTGGATTATCTTTATTAATTAGTTCACGTCCGGGTGTTTTTTTCTGCTCTGATTTATCTCTTAAATCAATATGGATTTCGGAACATGGTCCGCAAGGCCCCATATCACCCATTTCCCAAAAATTATCTTTTTTCGAACCATAAATAATTTTTTCTGCAGGAACAAGTTTTTTCCAATACTCTTCTGCTTCAGTATCTACCGGAAGATTTTCGTTTTTATCACCTCCGAAAACACTTACATACAAATTATCTTTATCAATCTTATATACTTCAGTAAGCAATTCCCATGCATATTCAATAGCCTCTTTCTTGAAATAATCACCAAAAGACCAGTTCCCCAACATTTCAAACATTGTGTGATGATAGGTATCATGACCGACTTCTTCAAGATCGTTATGTTTACCCGAAACCCTAAGACATTTCTGAGAGTTAACTACTCTAAGTACATCAGGCTTTCTTCCACCAAGAAAAATATCCTTAAACTGATTCATTCCCGCATTTGTAAACATTAGGGTTGGGTCTCCTTTTATAACCATAGAATCGCTAGGAACCACTTTATGTCCTTTAGATTCAAAAAAATCAGTGAATTGTGTCCTTATCTGTTTAGAATCCATGAATTTATTATAAATCTGTTAGTTACGTATATAATAGACTATTTTAAATTGCAAATTTAGATTAAATAATTAAATTTGCAGTCCAATTATATCCAATAAGGTAAAATAAATAAAAAAATGAAATTTTTAAAAACTAAATATAAATTTAATCCCGAATCTCTACAATACGAAAAGATCCGATTTAGTTTTAGAAAATTTTTAGTTAGATTAGTACCATACATTATCTCGTCTGCGATTTTCGGTTTTGCTTTAATGTTTTTGTACATTGTTGTTTTTGAATCACCTGAAGAGAAGATTTTACGTGCAGAAAATGAATTTTTAAAAGAAAATTTCCAGAAAATGAATGCACGACTTGAACAAAGTGATAAAATCCTTGACGATATAGCAAAGAGAGACAATTATATTTACAGGACAACATTTCAACAAGATACAATAGCTTTCACTTTAAGAGATGCAGGTGTCGGCGGATCGGACAGATATAAACATTATGATGGTTATGAAAGCACTGATATCGTTAAAGATGTTGCAAAAAAACTTGATCAGATAGAAAACAAGCTTAATATTCAATCTTTGTCGTATAATGAGTTGATTAAAGAGCTAAAGAAAAAAGAGAAAATATTCAAATCGTTGCCAGTACTTCAACCTATACATGTAAACGAACTGACAAGAATTGGGTCTTTTTACGGATATCGTCCTCATCCAATACTTGGTGTTGTTCATATGCATCATGGCATTGACATGGTAGCTCCCACAGGAACTCCTGTTTATGCTGCAGGTGATGGCACTATAGAAGAAATTGAGAATAATAATACCAACAGCGGATACGGGAATTCAATACTCATTGACCATGGAGTTAACGGACTTTCGACGAGATATGCACATTTAAGTAAAATACATGTAAAGAAGGGACAAAAAGTAGTTCGCGGACAGTTAATCGGGGAAGTAGGATCTACAGGGTTATCTACTGCTCCTCATCTACATTACGAAATTATGATATACGGTTCTACTGTAAATCCCTTGAGATATATGATAACACCAACAGCAGATGAATATGAGCAATTACTTAAACTAGCACAATATCCGGGTGTATCTTTTGACTAATATATTTCTGAATTTCCTAATCTGTTTTTCAACTATACCACCAGAAGACAGTACTAAAACTATTGTACCTACTTTTCTTGGTAACGAAACCCGCAATTATTACGGTAACGAAGCTCCCGAAAAATTAGATATTATCTGGAAAACAAACCTAGGATGCGGCAAAACTGTAATTCCTAATATAACCTGGGATACCGCCATAATGTGTGGAGCCGGATGGACAGGTCAACCATTAATAATGGAAGATAATGGTGAAATATTTCTTATACAGGGAGCTTATGATTATAATTTAAGAAAGATTAGAGCTTCGGACGGAAAAGTAATTTGGCAATATGCTTTCGATGATGTAATAAAAGGAACAGGCTGTATATGGATAAATCCATTAAAATCTAGGGATGATCCAGATAGAATAGTCATTTTTCAAGGAAGCAGACGAGGTTATAACAATCAACTATATGATAAATATATTTGGAGTTACAGGGCAATTTCATTCCGTACAGGCAAAGAGCTTTGGAGATATAACTCTGTACGTAGCGATTCATTTTCACGCGATGTTGACGGAAC
>DAOOPK010000036.1:0-18110 GCA_035388205.1 Bacteroidales bacterium | reverse complement strand
TGTGGGAACAAATTGTATATAAAATTGATCGGTGTCAATTACATCTGATTTTTTCATTCCATCAAGAGCAAAGTATCGGACATTAGTACCCTGAAAATATTCATGATCCATAATCTTACAAAATCGGGGGATTTCGCGTTGAGAGTCGCTGCACCATGTTCCCAGAAAAACATATATCGAATCAAATTGAATAGAAAAATCTCTGTTAAAGTAAGATTCTTGTACCTCATAAGAATTATATCCCTCTAAAAACCATGTGCTAAATTCATCTAGTTTAAATCCATTAGTATCACATTCCCCGAATAAAATATCCTGAGATTTAATATCGTCATGAATTACTCTGTTAAGTTGTGCATTAACAAACAGAGGACATAAAACCAATAATCCTAAAATCTGATTTCTCATAATTATCTGTTAAATTTTAATTGCATTGCTGCTTTTGATTCTATTATTTCACTATTTCGATAAACAACTTTACCGTTTACAAAAGTACAAAAAACTGAAGAACTAAATACTGTCCCTTCCAGAGGCGACCACTTACATTTATAAAACAGGTTTTCTTTGTCAACTTTAGTTTTTATTTCTGGGTTAATTAAAACCAGATCAGCATAATAGTTTTCCCTAATGTAGCCCCTTCTATCAATTTTAAACAAATCAGCCGGATTATGACACATCCATTTTACTAAATCTTCATTACAAAAATATCCTTGTTTAGCTAGTTCCAGCATTACAATCAGGGAATGTTGAATCATAGGAGCACCTGAAGGAGCTTTTGTATAAGGTTGAGATTTCTCTTCAATGCTGTGTGGTGCATGATCTGTAGCTACAACATCTATTCTTCCTTCTTTTAATGCTTTTATCAGTGCTTGCCTGTCGGATTCTTTTTTTATTGCAGGGTTCCACTTAATTAATGTACCCAGTTTTTCATAATCCGAATCATTAAACCATAGATGATGAACACATACCTCAGCAGTAATGTTCTTGCTTTCTAATTCTTTATCCGAAAACAATTCTATTTCTTTTTCCGTGCTGACATGATATATGTGAAGTCTAGCTCCAGTTCTCTGTACCATTTTAATAATACCTGACGATGAAAGATAACATGCTTCTTCAGAACGTATCAAAGGATGAAATCTGACAGGGATATCATCATTATATATATTCTTATACTCAGCTAAATTCTTATTTATAATTCCATCATCTTCGCAATGGGCGGCAATGATTACAGGCGATTCCCTTAAAATTTGCTCAATGCGCTTTTTATCAGTTACCAGCAAATTCCCAGTCGAAGAACCAAGAAACATCTTGACACCTGCAACAGTATTTTTATCCAGTTTTTTAATTTCGTCAATGTTATCATTGGTTGCCCCGAGGTAAAAGGAGTAATTCACTGCTGAGTTTTGTGAAGCAATGATCTGTTTTTCTTTTAATAATTCATTTGTAACTGTTGCAGGATTAGTATTTGGCAATTCCATATATGATGTTACTCCACCTGCCGCAGCTGCACGTGATTCTGAAAAAATATCAGCTTTATATGTATTCCCTGGTTCCCGGAAATGTACTTGATCGTCAATGATTCCCGGCAGCAACCATAATCCTTCTGCATCAATAACAGTATCTGATTCGGGTAAAATATCTTCCTGATTATAAATCCCCTTTATTAGTTTTCCTTCTATAAGAATACTCTTCCTTTCACTTATTGATTCGTTAATTACCAGAGCATTTTTTATCAGGGTTTTCATTTTAAGTCTTTTATTGATTGCAAAATTAGTGTTTTTCTGCTTTTATAAAGTCTTTCTTCTTTCCTTTTTTTCAGATTTTTCACGCTTATCCTTTAATCTTTTTTCCTTTGAAATGGCTGTTGGTTTGGTTTTTATTCTCTCCTTGGTTGGCAATAAAGCCCTGTTTAAGTAACTATAAAATTTTACAAGAACAGATTCCTTGTTTTTCAACTGACTTCTATATGTCTGACAAGTTAAGATCATTATCCCCGAGTCTGATATTTTTGATCTGTATTTTTTAATTATCATAACCTTCTGATTATCACTCAGTAACACCGAAGTCATAATGTCAAATCTTAATTCTACCTTCGAATTTACTTTATTGACGTTTTGACCACCGGGACCACTGCTTCGCATGTAAAACAATTGAATTTCAGGATCTAAAAAGCCAAATCTAACTATTTCTTCATCCATGGTTTTTTCTTAAAGGAGTTAATAAATACTCTAGTCCATTAAGCCTGATCTCATACATTGTATTAAGCAGCATGCCTAATTTACCTTGGGGAAATCCTTTTGAATGAAACCAAACCAGATAAGTTTCGGGCAAATCACATATCAACCTGCCCGAATACTTGCCAAATGGCATTTTTATAGTTACAATATCAATCAGAATCTTGTTATCCATAATAGTTTGCAAGATATAAAAATTATCTATGACGGCAATACTCATTTGCAGTACAAGTTCTTTTTGTATATTTGCAAAAATTTATTTATGGCAAAAAAACGAAAAGATAAGGAAGTTACGAAATTGCTTAAGTTAATTCAGGAATCAATGCTTGAAAAAAAGGCTGAGGATATTTTAATTTTAGATCTTGGTAAAATTGAAAACTCGGTAACAGATTATTTTATTATTTGCTCGGGAAATTCCGAAACACATGTAAATACAATAGCCCAATTTGTTGAACATAATGTCCAAAAATCGCTAAATGAAAAAGCATGGAAAAAGGAAGGTTTTGAAAATTGTGAATGGATTTTATTGGATTATGTAAATATTGTGGTTCATATTTTTCAACCCAAATCGAGAGATTTTTATCGTCTCGAACAACTTTGGGCTGATGCAGAGACATTATTAATAAAAAATTAACTTTGCAGAAAAAACAATTGAAAAGATTAAAATAGTTAATAAGGAATATAAAGTATAAAATGGAAAATAATAAAGGATTTGAAGATAAAAAAGAACAAAAACCAAAAAATCATAATAACATTCCGACTCCAGCACCAAAAAACAGAATGTGGATTTATCTTGTTTTAATCGGGATATTTTTGATTTTCACTTTTATTGATTTTGGCGGCTCATCAAAAGAAATTGGCAGAGATAATTTTGAAAAAGAACTTTTGCCGTCTAATGATATTGAAAAAATTGTTATTGTAAACAAAGATCGTGTAGATATTTATATCAAAAAGGACAGACTTGCTGACGAAAAGTACAAAGAAGTCGCCAAATCGGGGCCACTCAGTTTCACAGGTAACAAAGGCCCTCATTATTTCTTTAAAATAGGAGATGTTGAAACATTTGAAAGACAACTGGCAGAGGCTCAGGTGAATAAAGATCCGGAACTAAAATTGACAGCCCAATATGATACTCAACACAATTATCTCGGTGAAATTTTGAGCTGGATACTTCCGATAGCCCTATTGGTTGGATTATGGTTTTTGATTTTTCGAAAAATGGGTGGTGGCGGAGCTGGAGGAAGTCAGATTTTTAATATCGGCAAGTCCAAAGCTCAGGTTTTTGACAAAGAACGAAGAGTGCAGGTAAACTTCAATGATGTTGCAGGTCTTGAAGAAGCCAAGGTTGAAGTAATGGAGATTGTTGATTTTCTTAAAAACTCCGATAAATACACAAAATTAGGTGGTAAAATTCCAAAAGGAGCACTGTTAGTTGGCCCTCCCGGAACCGGAAAGACATTACTTGCAAAAGCAGTTGCAGGTGAAGCTAATGTGCCATTCTTCTCACTTAGTGGTTCAGACTTTGTTGAAATGTTTGTGGGTGTTGGTGCTTCGAGGGTGAGGGACCTGTTTAAACAAGCAAAAACAAAAGCACCGTGTATAATTTTTATTGACGAAATTGATGCCATCGGTCGTGCAAGAGGTCGAAATCCTAATTTCGGGTCAAATGATGAGCGTGAAAATACCCTTAATCAACTTCTGACCGAGATGGACGGATTTGACACCAATAGTGGGGTAATTATTTTAGCAGCAACAAACCGTGCTGATATCCTTGACAAAGCTCTTATGAGAGCAGGAAGATTCGACAGACAAATACATCTTGAATTGCCAGACATTGTTGAAAGAGGTGATATTTTTAAAGTTCATACCCGTTCATTGAAAATGTCTAAAGATGTTGAAATTGACTTTTTGGCAAAACAAACTCCCGGATTTAGCGGTGCTGATATTGCTAATGTCTGTAACGAAGCTGCTTTAATTGCTGCCCGAAAGGATAAAAAAAGTATTGAAAAACAAGACTTTCTTGATGCTGTTGATCGTATTATCGGTGGTCTTGAACGTAAAAATAAGATAATTACAATAGATGAGAAAAAAACAATAGCGTACCACGAAGCTGGTCATGCAACAGTAAGTTGGTTGCTTGAATATGCAAATCCTTTGCTGAAAGTAACTATCATTCCTCGTGGAAAAGCTCTTGGCGCTGCATGGTATCTTCCTGAAGAGAGGTCTCTGACAACAAAAGAACAGCTTCTGGATGAAATGTGTTCGGCTCTTGGTGGACGAGCTAGTGAGGAAATAGTTTTCAATAAAGTTTCTACCGGAGCCTTAAACGATCTTGAAAAAGTTACCAAGCAGGCATTCGCAATGGTAGGATTTTTTGGGATGAGTGATAAAGTAGGAAATCTGTCGTATTACGATTCATCTGGTCAAAATGAATACGGGTTTACAAAACCATATAGCGAAAAAACTGCGGAATTACTTGATGCAGAAGTGAAACAAATGGTTGAAGAGCAATTTCAAAAAGCAAAGTCCATTCTAAAAAAGAATATGAAAGGATTGGCCCAGTTGGCAGAAACCCTTCTCGAGAAAGAGGTCATTTTTAGTGAAGATCTGGAAAAAATCTTTGGGAAAAGAGATTTTATCAAATCAGAATTTGTTGCAAAAAAACAAAAAGATGAGTCTGCCACAAATGTTGAAGCAAATAAAAAATCTGATGAAGATGTATCCGACTCAAATCAAAACTAAAAAATTACTTATTAATGGACTGGAAAATAGTTTATACAACGACAAATTCATATCGTGCCGAGTTGATTAAACAGGCTCTAGTCTCTGCTGAAATTGACGCAATTATTTTAAACAAACAAGATTCATCATATTTTATAGGCGAAATTTATGTTAGTGTAAGTCTAGATAATTTATTGAAAGCGAAGTATTTAGTTGAAGAATTTGAAAAACAAGCCGATTTTGAATAATTTTATAAAACGAAGCATTACCGGTAGCATATTTGTTATTGTTACAAGTGCTCTGATTTTAATTAATGAATGGACTTTTCTGACATTTTTATTAATAATTAATATTTGGTTAAGCATTGAGTTTTTTAGAATATCTGCTCACGACCAGACTCATGCTCTTTCTTTCACTTCGATATTTACAGGTACGGTTGCAATTATTTTAATATTTTTTGGAACAAAATACAATTTAAATAACTCCGTTTACTTGTTATTACCGTTACCGGCACTGTTTATTTTCATCGAAGAGCTATTTATAAATAAACAAAATCCGCTAAGGAATATTTCCGTTTCCGTTTTATCTTTAATGTATATAACATTTCCATTGATTGCGTCAATTATCCTTGTTATGGGAAATGGTCTTGATTTTCAGTTAAAAACAAGTAACGGTTTTAATCCTGAAATATTAATGGGATTATTAATTCTTATATGGATTTTTGATAGCATGTCATATTGTGTCGGAGTTCCATTAGGAAAACACAGACTGTTTGAGCGGGTATCTCCAAAAAAATCATGGGAAGGGGCAATTGGAGGAGCCGTTTTCACAATCGTTGCCGGAGTGTTTATGGTTAAGATTTTCTCGGTGATAACTCAAACCGATTGGATTATAATTTCTGCAATAGTAATAGTATTCGGAACAATTGGAGACCTTATCGAATCATTATTTAAGCGAAGTATTAATGTCAAAGATTCCGGCGAAACTTTGCCCGGTCACGGCGGTTTGCTGGATAGACTGGACAGCTTTATTTTTACTATACCATGGGTTTTGATTTATTTTGTAATTAAGAATTTAACTGCTTGATTTCTTTAAGTTTACAAAAACCTGTCTTTGAGCTGAAAATCTTTTTTCAATAAACACACAAATTTTCTATTTTTGCAGTCTGTAAAATGTTTTCTTTATGAAAAGGATAAAAATTTCGGAGGTTCTTAAACTCACAACATTTGGAGATGAAATTTGCGTAATGGGTTGGGTTAGAACCAAGCGTATCAGTAAAAATGTGGCTTTTGTTGCCTTAAACGATGGTTCAACGATAAACAATCTCCAGATTGTTATTGAAATAAATCCTGAAATTGAGAATATTCTCAGTCGGGTAAATACAGGTGCTTCACTGTCTGTTAAAGGAAAAACCGTTGAATCTGTCGGAAGCGGTCAAAAAGTTGAATTGCAATGTACAGATATCACTGTTTTCGGACAGGCAAACCCTGACGAATATCCTTTGCAGCCCAAAAGACACAGTCTTGAGTTTTTAAGAGAAATCGCCCATTTGCGTTTTCGGACAAATACTTTTTCTGCTGTTTTTAGAATCCGTCATGCAATGACATTTGCTATTCATAAATTCTTTAATGACAAAGGATTTTGTAATATTCACACTCCAATAATTACCGGTTCTGATGCCGAAGGTGCAGGAGAAATGTTTCAGGTTACAAGCTTGGATATTAACAATTTACCTCGGACAGAAGATGGTAAAATAGATTATTCTCAGGACTTTTTCGGTAAAATGACCAATCTAACTGTATCTGGACAACTCGAAGGAGAGCTTGCAGCTATGGCTTTGTCGGAAGTTTATACTTTCGGACCGACTTTCCGTGCGGAGAATTCAAACACTGCACGTCATCTAGCAGAATTCTGGATGATAGAACCCGAAATGGCGTTTTATGATATAAATGATAACATGGATCTTGCTGAAGAAATGTTACAATATCTTGTTAAATATGCTTTGGAAAACTGTCGTGAAGATTTGGAATTTCTTAGCAAACGCCGTGAAGAGGAACAAAAACAAAAACCTCAAAACGAACGTGATGACATGAGTCTGATTGAAAGACTTAAATTTGTCGTAAATAATAAATTTGAAAAGCTTACATATACCGAAGCAATTGAAATATTAAAGAATTCAAATGCAAATAAAAAAGGACAGTTTGCTTATCCGGTTAATACTTGGGGAACAGACCTCCAGAGCGAACATGAAAGATATCTTGTTGAAAAGCACTTTAAAAAGCCTGTAATTCTTACAGATTATCCGAAAGAAATAAAAGCTTTTTACATGAAACAAAATGAGGATGGTAAAACAGTCAGAGCAATGGATGTGTTATTCCCACAAATAGGCGAGATTATTGGAGGTTCGCAGAGGGAAGAAGATTATGACAAGCTTGTTTCCCGCATCAATGAATTAAATATCCCCGAAAAAGATATGTGGTGGTATCTCGAAACTCGCAAATTCGGATCTGTCCCTCACAGCGGTTACGGACTTGGATTTGAAAGGCTTGTGTTGTTTATTACAGGTATGTCCAATATACGCGACGTTATCCCATTTCCGAGAACTCCAAAAAATGCAGAATTTTAATTTGGTATTATGAATTAAATTTTTGTATATTTGGAATTAATCAATTATTAAAATGTTAAAACAGAGTTTACAGCAGAAGTTATTACAGAAATTGTCTCCGCAACAGATACAAATGATCAAGTTGCTGGAACTCCCTACACTTCAGCTGGAACAAAGAATTAAAAAGGAGTTAGAAGAAAATCCTGCCCTTGATGAGGGACAAGATGAAGAAGAAGATGTATTATCAGATGTTGATCAGGAGGAGAACGAAAACGATGATTCAAAAGATGATGACGAATTTTCTCTTGAAGATTATATGGAAGATGACGATGATACACCTGCTTATAGATTAACAACAAATAACACATCAAAAGACGACGATCATAAAGAAATACCCTATTCAGCAGCCAAATCTTTCCATGAGCATCTGTCTGAACAATTAATGATGAAAGAACTTACAGATCGTGAAAAATTATTAGCTGTTTATCTTATTGGTAATATTGATGATGACGGATACCTGAGGCGTGAATTAGATGCTATTGTTGACGATATAGCTTTTTCTCAGAATTTGACTACCAGTATTGAAGAATTACAGAATGTGCTTGAAGTAGTTAAAGAACTTGATCCTGCCGGAATTGGAGCTCAATCGTTACAGGAGTGCCTTATTCTTCAACTTGAAAGAAAAGAAAATCAGAGTGAACAGGTAAAAACAGCAAAAAAAATACTTTTGGAATGCTTTGACGAATTTACAAAAAAGCATTATCCCAAGATTATGTCGAAATGTTCATTAAATGATGTTGAGTTAAAATCAGCTGTTGATGTAATTCTTAAGCTCAACCCAAAGCCCGGCAGTTCATTTGGCGAACCACAAACAAGATCAATACAGGCTATTGTCCCTGATTTTATTCTTGATATTCAAAGCAACAAAATTGAGATTTCCTTAAATTCCCGAAATGCCCCCGAGTTAAAAATTAATAAAAGTTTTGCTCAAATGCTTGAAGAATATTCATCAATTAAAAATTCGGGTCGTAGTAACAAAGACGCTGCTGTATTTATTAAGCAGAAAATTGATTCAGCAAAATGGTTTATAGATGCAATAGTCCAACGACAAAATACACTTTTATTTACAATGAATGCAATTGCAGAGTTTCAGAAAGGATTTTTCCTTTCAGGTGACGAAACAAACCTCAAGCCAATGATTTTGAAAGATATTGCCGAAGTTACCGGTTTAGATATTTCAACAATTTCAAGAGTTGCGAATTCTAAGTATGTTTCTACTCCTTATGGGAACTATTCATTGAAATATTTCTTTAGTGAAGGAATGCAAACAGAATCCGGTGAAGAAGTTTCTACTCGGGAAATTAAACAAATACTAAAAGAATGTATTGGGGCTGAGAATAAATCAAAACCATTAACAGATGATAAACTTGCTGAAATATTGAATTCAAAAGGTTATCAGATTGCTAGACGTACTGTTGCCAAATATCGTGAACAACTTGATATACCTGTAGCACGTCTGAGAAAGGAATTATAATGCAAAAGGATCGCATTTACTTTTATCTGGCAAAATCCGTCAGTTATTTATTTCACCCATTGCTAATGGCAAGTTTTGCCGTTTTTATTGTTTTTAATTCAGGTCATTATTTAAGCGTTGTAAATTCTGATTTAAGAAATACAATTTATTCTATTTATTTAATTCTTACTTTTGTCTTACCAGCTTTGTTTATACCAGTTTTTTACTACTTGGGAATAATTTCAAAACTTGAAATTGATAACAAAAAGGAAAGACTCCTTCCGCTGATGACTGTCGCAATAATGTATGCACTTGCATGGTATTTCATGAGTCGGGTTTTTATGCCCCCGATTCTATTGAACATTATTCTGTCATCGCTAATTTCAGTTTTAATTACTTCAATTATTACAATATTTTGGAAAATAAGTTTGCATTGTGCCGGATTGGGTGGTCTTCTTGGATTTGTCTTTTATCTTGCCAGTCAAAAAGATTTGTCAGTTTTATTTTTAGGCTTTATTGTTATTCTGATTTCAGGGATTGTGGCATCAGCCAGATTGTATCTTAACCGACACTCACAGGCTCAGGTTTATGTGGGTTATGCAATTGGTTTTATTATAGTATATTTTTCAATGTTAATATTGTGATTATGTGGTTCCTTAAATTTTTGCTTATTGTCACAATTGTATATCTTCTGGGTTACCTTTTCCTGAGAATAGTTCTACCATGGCTGTTGAAGAAAATGGTTAAAAGATTTGCAAAAAAAATGAATACACAATTTGAAGAACCGGAAAAAAAGAAAAAGCAAGGAACAATAAATATAGATTATATCCCTGAAAATCAAAACAATGAAAATGAAACAGCGAATAAAGGAGAATACATTGATTTTGAAGAAATTAAATAAATGATAAGATTTCTAAGAATATTATTATATAAAGTGTTGGGGCAGAAGACCTATCTTCAACTTATCAGCTCTTGTTATATTAAATTGATAAAAATGGGCTGGGGGGAAAAGAAATATCAGGAATTGCATTATCTTAAAGAGATTATCAAACCAGGATTTAGTTGTATAGACATTGGCGCAAATATGGGTTATTATTCGGTTTTTTTGTCAAAATATACAGGGCCAAACGGAAAAGTTTTCTCTGTTGAACCAGTACCATTGTTTTGTGAAATCTGGAAAAAAAATACTGCAAAAACGGAGCACAAAAATTTGACATTATTCCCTTATGCTTTGGGAGAGAAAGAATCTTCAGTGGAAATGAGCACTCCTGTCATAAACGGTATTTTCCATCATGGGATGACTAAAGTTATAACTGACAATAAAAAAGAATACGATAATCCATTTTCTGTTGAGATGAAAAATCCGGAGCAGTTGTTTTCAAATCTGGATAAGATAGATTTTATTAAAATTGATGTCGAAGGTTATGAAAGTGTCGTACTTAGTAATATGTGTGAAATCATCAAGAAACATAAACCCTTGATTCAAAGCGAATTAAGTGGCGATGGAAACAGAGAAAAAGTAATTAGAATCTTAACTGAAATTGGCTATTCAGTTTATAACTTAACGGATAGAAAGCTTGTAGAATCAAGCCCTGAAATGATAAAGACAATTGAAAAGGATTTTTATTTCATAGCATCTGAAAGATAAATGAGGATTTTTATTTTAATATTACTAACGTTAGTATTTGTATTTTATTCACAAAACATCAGTGCTCACAAACGGGCAAAATATAACATAGTTATTGATACCGATGCAGGAGTGGATGATTTCAGGGCAATTACACTTTTTTGTGCTTCAAAAGATTTCAATATAAATTGTATAACAACAGTTGATGGAATTTTAGACCCCGAAACAGGTGCTACTTACATAACTGAATTGCTTAAAACATACAGACATGAGGGGATTCCAATAGGTATAGGGAAACAATACGATGCATCTAAGCAATATTCTGAACATGCTTTGTTTTTTTGGGATAGAATGTTCAGTAGCATAGAATTAAAACCGGGGAAACATGCTGTAGATTTGTTGGACTTTTCAATAAAAAACGAAAAAGGAAGAACAATAGTTGTTGCATTAGGACCATTGTCAAATATTGCAGAAATGCTTGAAAAATATCCTGAAAACGCCTCTAAAATTGTAAATATCCTCTGGTATTGCAGTTATTCAGATAGACCTGAAGGATATAACTATAAGCAAAATATTGAAGCGTTTGAATATATTACAAATTCAAAAATACCTTTGAAAATAATATCTTCATCTGAATTGACTTATATGGAAGATTTTTTAATCTTTTGTGATCAAATTAACTCAATATACGCAAAAACGATTTCAAAATTCTTTACAATACAAACTAAACACATGTCATATTACTGGGATGAACTAAGTGTTTTATATCTTTTGTATCCTACGCTATTTCAGGAAGAAGTGATTTCTGATTATTGTCGTAAAATTACTATGAAAACTGAGAGTATGCCTGATGTTTTAGTAACCACTATTTTGAATAGCGATAAACCGGAGGAGGGTGTGGTTTTTAACGAAATTCCCACTTCAGGATTTATGTTAAAAAATGATATTGAAAATGTTTCGGAGCAATTGATAGAAAAACATGGTTATACAGAATTCAAAATAGTCTCACTTTCATCAGAAATACATTCGCACATGGGAATTTATTCAATTCTCGGAGCAAAAACGGGATTAAGGATAATGGAATATCTGCATGCAGGACTTGACGAAATAGAATTGATTTCTTATGCGGGTTTTATACCACCTGTAAGTTGTTTTAATGATGGATTGCAAGTCGGCACCGGTTCAACTATAGGTTATGGAACAATTTCAGTGGATACTAATGAACATATTAATCCTGCCGTTCTTGTCAAATATAACGGAAGAGAAATTCTATTTTCAATAAAACAGGAAATAATTAATGAAGCAGAAAAAGACATTAATCAACTTGTTTTAACTCATGGTCTGAACAGCGAAATGTACTGGATTAAATTACGTGAAATTTCAATATTGAAGTATTGGCTTGAGTTGAGTCGTTATGATATTCTTGATATAAAAGAGATAAAGTGATTTACTTTGTAATTATCAGTTTAATAGTAGAGTTTTTTCCCTCGCCTGAAATATTGAGGAAGTAAATTCCATCATTAAGCCAATCGAAGTCAACATAATCAGAATTTCCACTAAATACATACTCTGAAATCAATTTGCCGTCAGAGCTGCACAGTTTTACATTACAATTTCCTGATTTTTCAGTATATATGTTAAATCTTCCGTCTGATGGGTTAGGAAATACTGTCGCCAAATCTGGTTTTTTAGTTTCTATTTCTGAATGAATTGCCGACACGTCAGCAAGAACAGCAAGATCTGGGTTAACCACAACATCTGTAACAGTTCCGCTAACAGGTATTTGATAAACAGAAAAATTTGATTCTACATCTTTTCTAATATTAAAATCTGTATCATCATCAAGCATGACTTTAAATTCCATCGGAATGGTAAATAATGGCGTAACAATAGAGGCAGTTGTAGTCTGTGTCATCTCGACATTTAATATGTCATCAGTTTGCCACCATATTACAGAATAAATAGGATAGCCCTCTCCATAATACCACTGCTCAAAAAACGGATCAAAATCAATACTTGTTTCTGTTTCAAAATAGGCTTTAAAATCTTCTGCTGTAGCAGTTTCGTTTGCAAAAGTGCTAACATATTCGCGTAAAGTGGTAAAGAACAACTCATCATCATTAATAATATATCTTATCATGTGAACCAAATATGCTCCTTTTCGGTAACTCAAGTTGTAATCAAATATTCTGTTAACATCTGACAATTCTTCGAAAGGCACAAAAACGGATCCGGTAGTGGCTTCTTTTGATAGTGATTGGCACTCTTCAAGCCATGCTAGTGCTGAGCTTTCTCCTTGCAGGTTCTCATATCCGATATATTCACCATAACTGGCAAACCCTTCGTTAATCCATATATCCTGCCAACTGGCACAAGTAACATAATCTCCAAACCATGAATGAGATAGTTCGTGAATAACTAATTCAAAATCGAAATTGCCCAATGTTGTCATTGTTTGATGTTCCATTCCTCCATTTAAGGGGACTATGCAATGACCAAATTTTTCCTGATAAAAAGGATATAAGCCAAATTTATCACTCAATAATTGTAACATTTGTGTAGTCTGTTCTATATCAACAACATTCTCATTCAGATAAGTAGCATTATCAGGAATAAAATTCTGTATAAATATTTGTTCAGAATAATTCGGGATTTCTGCAATAAATGAATAATCCTGGTATTTCGCAACTGCAACTGAGATAAGATAATAATCAATCGGATACGAAGATTGCCACTCCATGCGTTTCATTCCGGAACCAAGATCAACTTCATTTTTTAATACTCCATTCGATCCAGCTTTTAAGTTTTCGGGAATTGTAACATAAAAATATGACGAATCTGCTTTATCTGTCAGGACTTGTTTGCATGGGAACCAATACTTTGCTGAATATGGCTCGGAAAGAGAATAAGTGAATTGATAAACATTATTATACCAGTAATATTCATTAAACATTCCATCCGAAGGCGAGCCATGATAAAAGATTTCGGCAGAAACCATATAATTTTCGTTGTAATCATCTATGTGATTATAATTTATAATTATTAAATCTTCTGAGTGTAAATAGCTTGTTATTATTCCATTAACTTTAACAGAATCAACATTCATATCAGATTTAAAATCAAATACCAACTCGTTTTCATATTCCTCAAATAAATTCAGGTCAATTCTAACATTGCCTGATAGATACTCACTGGTATTATCCATTTCGAGGTTCAGAAAATAAAACCCGATGTCATAATACATCAATCTACTGTCATTTTCATAATCCGAAGCCCTTGTGAATTTGTATGAATGTTTATAAAAATCGTATTCCTGAGACCAGCAAGTTTCAACAATGAATAAAAAAGATAAAACTCCAACTATCAGAATTTTCATTTTATTATACTATTTTGCCCTTGTTATCCATCCATTTTATGGCCTCACGTTTACTAAGGGGTTTGAGAGTTGAGTTTTGAATAACAAAATTCAACACCCATTTGTGATTGGTTTTTGAATATACTCTTAATGCCCATCCTATAGCTTTCTGAATGAAAAAATCATTGTATTCCGCATTTTCAAGAATGTGTCTGGACAATAATTCAATTTCTGTTTTCTTTTTGTATGGCATCTGGAATGTTATTGATGCCCTTTTCAACCATAGATTTTTCGATTGACTCCATGAGTCAGTTATTGCAACGGTAAGATTAGGGTATTTTACAAAGAAAGGAGCAATAATTTTAGTGCTGATAATATCTACTGTATCCCACCATGATTTAGTTAAAATCAAACTTTCAAAATAGACAATATCGGTTGGTGACCATTTACGTTTATGCTTAATAAGCAATTGTAAAGCGAAATAATGATATTCCCTTTCAGGCAAGTTAAATAATTCTTTAACCAACAACTTTGTCTCATCATAATTTGGCAGAGGAAAAGTATTAAAAAATACCTTAAACAAATCTTTCCTTTTTGGAGCTAATATGCCCAAAAAAGGGAAATTATGTTTCATATATGCTGACATAGCTTCAGCATCAGAAGCATTTCCATGTTTTTCAAAAAACTCTCTTACTTTATTAACATAATCAGACAATAGCATGATAAAAAAATTAATTAAAATTAAAAAATGCATTGATAAGATGCTGTACAAAGATATTTAAATTATAGCACAATTCAATGGCTTGAAGTAATAAAACCCAAGTTTTTATATCAATAATTTGTATTTTACGAATAATGCTATATTTTTATATTTTAATTTTAAAAAAAATATGATGGATAGTCCAAATCCAATACATTTTGTATTCTTATTGCCTTTATTACTTATTTATAAAACAGCAATATCTATAAGAAATTTTTGTTTTGACAATAAAATACTAAAAGTTAGAGAATATAATCTTCCTGTTATTTCGATTGGGAATATAAGTGTTGGTGGGACAGGAAAAACACCTCATACGGAATTTATACTAAAGATGTTAAAAAAAGACTATTCTGTAGCTATTTTAAGTAGAGGATATAAAAGAAAGACAAAAGGATTTAGAATTGTAGAGTCAGGCGACACTCATTATGATGCCGGAGATGAGCCATTACAAATAAAACAGAAGTTCCCTGATGTTATAGTGTCTGTGTGTGAAAGTCGCACTGCAGGTGTTGAGAAGCTTCTGGGCTTGTATCCCGATTTGAATTTAATAATCTTAGATGATGCTTTTCAACACAGATGGATAAATCCCGGATTGTCAATTTTACTAAATAATTATCACCATCCTATTGCAAGAGATTATTTGTTGCCGGTGGGAAGGTTAAGAGAACCACGTTCTGCAAGTCACAGGGCACATATCGTTATTTACAGTAAATGCCCACCATCGCTTAAACCTATTGAAAGAAGAATCTTATCTCAGGAAGTTGATATAATGCCTTATCAGTATTTGTTTTTTTCAACAATGAAATATCATGATCTTTCGCCTGTTTTTTTCCCTGAACTTGAAAATATTAAGATAGAAGAATTGAAGAATTATAACATTCTTTCATTTACAGGGATTGCCAGGTCAAGTGATTTAACTGCATTCCTGAAAGAAAATTCTGAAAGCTTGAAACATCTTAAATATCCGGATCATTATGATTTTAAGCAAAAAGATATAATAAAGATTCAGGAAATATTTAGTACTTTAAAGGATAAAAAAATCATAGTAGTTACAGAAAAAGATGCAGTACGTCTAAAAAACACAGAATATTTTGACGAAGAGATTAAAAAATCCGTATATTGCATACCAATTGAAGTAGAGTTATTATGTAGCGAAGAAGAAAGAAAACAATTTGATAATCAAATATTCAGTTATGTTAAAAACAATAAAAGATACAGTAAATTATATAAGAACACATATTCAGGCTGAACCTGAGATAGGGATTATATTAGGAACAGGGCTTGGTGGTCTTGTCAAGGATATCAAAATAGAAACCAGTTTACCATATAATGAAATTCCAAATTTTCCGATTTCGACAGTAGAAGGGCATAGTGGGAAACTTATTTTCGGAAAACTCGGCGGAAAGAATGTAATGGCAATGCAAGGAAGATTTCATTATTATGAAGGCTATCCGATGTCGCAGGTAATTTTCCCGGTCAGAGTAATGAAATTTCTTGGAATAAAATACCTTTTTGTGTCAAATGCAAGTGGGGGAGTAAATCCGGATTTTGAAATTGGTGATTTAATGATAATCAAAGATCATATTAATCTTCTGCCAAATCCTTTGATTGGAAGACATAATCCGGAATTCGGAGTCAGATTCCCGGATATGAGCGATGCTTATGATAAAAGACTTGTCGTTAAAGCGAAAGAGATCGCTAAAGAATTAAATATTAAAGTTCAGGAAGGTGTATATACTGCCACAACTGGACCGACTTTTGAAACACCGTCAGAATATCTGTATTTCAGAATTATTGGGTCTGATACAGTCGGGATGTCAACAGTCCCCGAGGTGATTGCTGCACGACAAATGGGAATACCTTGTTTTGCAATGTCAATAATTACCGATTTGGGGGTCCCCGGCAAAATTGTTGAAGTTACTCACGAAGAGGTTCAGAAAGTCGCTTCGGCTGCTGAAACGAAAATGACTAAAATATTTACCAGATTAATCGAAATTCTTTAATCTTCTTTTGCTGATTCAAGAATGCTTTCATAGACTTTTATCCATCCTTCCCATTTGCCGTAATCAGATAATGATTCATTATGCCAGAGAGTTATGAGTATTCCTCCATATTGTTTAGTGTAGTTTACTATTTTACCACATAGCTCTTTAGCTTCTTCAGTACTTAGGTTTTGATAATTTGTCAGACCTACATCCATAATCATGGTAGGATATAACCAAAGGTCAGTTTTTAAATTAGTTTTTAAATCAAAAAAAGGTATAGGAACGGTGATACCCATTCTGAATCCGGGCATATCCGGATATACCATTGAGAAATCACGTTTAATGCCCATTTTTATCAAATCTTCATATGTCGAAGGGAAACGCACGAATAAATAATGTTGCCTTGAAGAAAAAATATCTTGTTTTGTTATTTTCTTGAGTATCCTTAGTTCTTTACTCCAAACTTTAGGTTTACTATTTCCACGGTATGAATTGTGAATTCCAATAGTATAATCTTTTGCCAATTCTCTAATGAGATTTTTAACCCCTTGTCTAGAGGGAGAAATGTTTCTGTCAAGGTTACTAAATTTACCCAATAAAAAGAAATAATAAGCTGAATAATTATACTTTTTGTGCAAATTATTAATCTCATCAAAACAAAACCATGGGTCTTTTTCTTTTCCAGTAATTACTTTAAATCTCTTTTTAATGCCGGCAAAGTCCTTCTTGAATACATCTCGGACAATACCTCCAAAAGTTCTTAATAGTCCTTTGGCTTTGTACATATAAACACTTTCAACATCAATTGAAGGAATATACTTAAAAGCCGGTTTATCAAAAACCAAATCGGGATATAGTAATTTAAGCTCATTTAATACTAATTCCGTCCAAATATTGACAATAGGCTTTTGTAATATCCCTATTTTGCGAGCAATACTCATATCAGAGGTAAATCTTGTTAAAGCATTTTTTGCAAAATGGCTGTATTCTTCCATTCTCGTTACATGCCAAAATACTGCTGCCAACAAATCAAATTTTGGGAGTAAATATTCTTCATTTTTTTAATACTCGTATAGGAAAAACATCATTTCATGCTGATTTTCGATTAGAAGATATTAAAAGTAGTACTTTGGGAACATTACTTAAAAATCCTATTCGTACAAAAATCTCGGATATTTATTATACACATGCATTAACTCGTACAAATTGGGGCTTCTCAGCTTCACATAACTATACAAAAAATAATTTTTCAGGTGAATTTGCAATTCTACTACAACATTTTTCTTCCATAAAAAAAAGATATTATATACTAC
>DAOOPK010000035.1:0-18440 GCA_035388205.1 Bacteroidales bacterium | reverse complement strand
AATGGGAAATTGACAGAAAAACAAAAGTATTAACGATTTATAAATAAATTATTTACAATTATGCAAAGAATGTTAGGAATTATTTGTTTTGCTGCTATTATCAACATCTGCAATTGTCAAACAGCAGAGGAGTATTTTGACAGTGGGGTTTTAAAAGCATTGTCCGAAAGCAATAAGGGCGCAATTGATGACTTTACAAAGGCTATAATACTTAATCCAAGATATTCAAAAGCTTTTTATAATAGAGGAGTTGCAAAGGAGAAGATGATCGATTATCAAGGAGCAATTGATGACTATAGCCATGCAATCGAAATCAATATCAACTACGAAGATGCAATTTATAACAGAGCTGTTGTTAAGGGCTATATTGCTGATTATCAAGGAGCAATTGTTGATTACACACGAGTAATCGAAATTAATCCAAATTATTCAAAAGCATTTTTTAATAGAGGTGTAATAAAAGGTTATTTAAATGATAGCATTGGTGAAATAGCTGACTACTCAGACGCAATAAGTTTAAATCCAGATTATTCAAAAGCATATTTTAACAGAGGACGTGTCCTAGAAAAATTTGGGGATTATCAAAGTGCAATTGACGATTACGACAAAGCAATTGAGATTGACGCAGAATTTGTAGATGCTATTTGTAATCGAGGGCTCTGCTCGCATAAATTAGGCAAATATTCAGATGCAATATTTGACTTTGATAAGGCAATAGAGATAAGTTCTGAGGATTATGTTTTATATTATAACCGGGGTAATTCTAAGATAGAGTCTTTCGATTATGAAGGAGCTATTAATGATTATTCAAAAGCTATCGAATTAAATCATAATTACGCTGATGCTTTCTTTAATAGAGGTATTGCAAAAGGAAGAAACGGAGATTTAGAAGGAGCATGTGAGGATTTGAAAGTTGCTAGTGAATTAGGACTTCCTCGTGCTGTAGATGTATATCAAGCAGGTTGTAACTAAAAATAATCAGCATGAAATTAGAAAATTGTTGATTAATAATCTTATAACTTTGTTATTTAATCATCATCCCATACTTATTTGCTTTAAGAAATTCTTTAAGTTCTGGATGCAGCATTGATACATTGCTATCAATATATTTCTGGATAAATCTGGGGATAAAAAATTGGCTATTCTCAATAGGCTCTAATCCTAAATCGCGATAATCATCATAATCAGTTGATCTAATTAGACTGGGATCAAACACAATTATCAAAATCAGAAAAAATGAACAAACGAATGAAATATCATCATTTAATTCCTTAAGCTGTGAATTAATCACTTGATAATTTCTGGTTATTATATTTTGTTCAGTGAAATGTATGCCATTGTTATGTACAAAGTTATTTAGCTTCGGGCTTAACTTATCCCAATATTCTTGTAAATCATAATCTGTTAGGAATTTTACAACTTTTGGATCTGACTTGAAGGTTTTCATATAATTTTCAAAACCTAATTTATTTCTTACATTTCGTGGTTGATCAGAAATTGTATTATTAAACCATCCGAAAACGGCATTTTCATTTTCATCAAGTTTTTCGTTTATACGAAGATTGAGAAATCGTTCGACATTTTGTTTAACATCATGATTAAATTTTAAATAGCTTAAGTCTTCTTCATTAAAAATGTGTCTTTTGTCTGTAATAAAAAGGATAAATACAAATAAGAGTAAATCGTCACGAAATTTCCTAATCAAAGTGTTCGCATCTGCAAAATGACCTTCCTTACAGCATAAGCTAATGCTCTCTAAAGTATTGACAGCATTTTCAATCAAAACAGGTTGAAAATAGTATATTCTTAACTTATTATCAATAAACACTTTTGAATTATTTACATAAAGAAGATTTGCAAAATCATTGAGAAAAATTTTGTTTGTTTTTAATCCCCGTCGAAAAGTTTTCATACTTTCAGATATTTGGATCTGCTTTTTCAGGGATTTTTCGTGATCAACTTTCATATCGTTTTATTAATAAATTACAATTGCGAGAACTTATCTTTGTTATGTGCATACAGATTCAATACGCCAGCCAAATCTACACTTCGTTCATATTTTTTACTGCCAAGTATTACTGTGTTTTCATCAACGAATTCGAATCTTGTTCCTGCTCCAAATATTTTTGAACAGCTAATTACTCCTGTATTTTTTGCTCCAACAAAATTAATAACCATCAAATCATATTTATAGTCATTTATTAAAGCAGCATCGAAATAAACATATTCTTCAATATTTGCTATGTTAGAGATACCTTTGTACCAATTGTAATAATTGAATTCAATCAACTTTCCAGTTTCAGATTCTTTCCAAATTCCTTTAAATGTAAACATCATTGTAATATTTTATTACAAAAGTATACACATTTTTTGACAATTATGATATAAAATAAAACAAATAAAATAACATTTTTGACAGCTGACGCGGATTTGTAGCCTGCTCGCTCGGATTTCCGAATCCCCTGCTCCCCCTGCTCACTCGGATTTCCGAATCCGAGTGAGTTAATTAGCTCCTCTACTTCAAGATTGTATCTCGTGGTTTTGAAGCTCCAAGCTGCAACAAACTCCCAACATACATCCTATCAATTTTCCCTTCTTACGCCTTTGTGTGGTTGTCCGTTTTGGTTAACATCAATAAAACGACCAGTGTTGGTATCTCTTTTTACCCACCGTTCTGTTTCGGATTGTAAATCTGAGAACGTTGTTTAACAATCTATTTTGCGCATCGCTTTCAAATTAAAAATATCATTTTTGAAAGTTTTATCTGGTTTTTGTTAAAACGATTACTATACTTTTCGTAATTGTTATTACTTTTGTTTTATGCAAATGAAAAATTTAACAAATGAAAAAGGTTTTTAACATTCCAACAAAAGTTTGCAGTGATTTTGATGGTTATAGTTTTTTTTCGGAATTAGATAATTATTTTAATGGTTGTATTAAAGAGCAGATTGCTTTAGATTTTTCGAAAACAACATGGTTCGAAGCCAACCTTTGTGCCGCTTTGGGAGCATTGATAAATAAGGCTGAGAATAAATTTAATCAAATTAGGTTTGTAAAATTAAGTTCGAGTCTTAAAGACATTTTTAGCCGAAATCATTTTCTTGCTAATTTTGGTGGAGCGAAAATTCCAGATCATAATTCAACAACTATAAAATATCGAAAAAATAAAATTATTGAAGATAAACTTATCAAGGAGTTTCTTGACAGAGAGCTTATTGATAAACCAGACTTCCCCAAATTGAGTGAACCAGCGAAATATGAAATAATACGCAGTATATTCGAAATTTATAGTAATGCAGTAATTCATGGCGATTGTGAATATGTTTACAGTTGCGGCCAATTTTACCCAAATAAAATTCCACCAAGAATTGATTTTACAATTGTTGATATTGGTAAATCCATTAAGAAAAATGTAAATGATTTTTTAAATTCCGATTTAACCGGAGTAGATGCAATTTTGTGGGCATTGGCAGATAATAACACTACAAAACCTAAAGCTAAAAACATTCCAGGAGGCCTTGGTTTAAAAATTATTTGTGAATTTGCTAGACTTAACAAAGGAAAGGTACAAATTGTATCGAATAATGGCTATTGGCAACAAACTGTATCTGGAGAAAGTTCAAAATCTTTGTTTCACGCTTTCCCCGGCACATTGGTAAATCTGGAATTTAATCTGGATGATAAGTCGTTTTATTATTTGAAAGATGAACCCATTGAGGAAATAATTTTTTAATTATCTTTGCAAAATGAAAACCAACGAAATTATTATTCGCATTTTTGATGAAGTCGGTTCTGACTCTGCCATCAGCGTGGATGATGGCGATAATGTTTTTAAAAAAATTGATGGAGCAATTTCTGCCGGATTAACAGTTGTTCTAGATTTTCAGAACATCAATCTGATAATTACTGCTTTCCTAAACGCATGTATAGGTCAGCTTTACAGCAAATATTCAAGCGAAGAATTGCGAAAGCATCTACACGTGGAAAATGTGAGTTCTGAAAATAACCACCTATTTGTTAAAGTAATCAAACGGGCAAAAGAATATTTCGAAAACCCTGAGGAGTTTGATCAGTCTATAAATGATGTTTTGGGCGATGAGTAAGGTTATAAACATTAACACATATAACCCAGTTGCAGGCGAAGATCTACTCTTCGACAATAATGTGTGGATATATTTATTCCTCCCAATGCAGAATACAAATAAATTTAAACAACGCCAATATTCTGGATTCCTTAAAAAAGTTCAGACTGTAGGAGCTACAATCTGGATTAATGCTTTAGTTTTATCAGAGTTTTGCAATGCTTGGATGAAAATAGAATTCAAAAACTGGAAAAAGAAATCTGAGAACCTTGCTAAAACTGATTATAAAAGGGATTTTGTTAAATCTGAGCAATATAACGAAACTGTAAAGGAAATTAAGGAAATTCTGCCTCAAATTATGAAGATTACTACACGTGGTTCGGATGACTTTCATAAAATAGACATTGAACATGTTTTAAATCTTCTTGAAACTAGTGATTTTAATGACTCTTATTATTTGGAGCTTGCAAAAATGAATAATTGGACTATAGTTACTGATGATGCCGATTTTTTCGATAATTCAGCTGTAAACATTGTTACTGCCAATATCAAGTAAAATTTTAATCTCTATTTCATCCCAATTGAGAACCTTCTTCTGCTTCTTTCAGTTGTATCAATAGTTTATCGAAGTCAGATTTGTAGTTTTGGTCTTGGATAGCATGAAATTTATCGAACTGGGATTCCGCGAAGTTTCTTGCTGTACCTACTTAATTGCTTACTTGGGGAAAAGTGTTATAGAATTTTGTTTGTGGAAATTTAAAAGCAGAGTTCTGTGAAGATTGATTTAATCGCGTTTTTTTCTTTGCTTTTACATAAAATTGTTTAACTTTGTCAAAACTTTCATAATTTTAATGTTTTGACAAAGTGTGTGCTAAATAGTTATAATTTTAAAAGATGAGTGATTTAATATATCGTAATAACTACATTCAACAGCTCGAGAAGTTGAAAGGGAAGCATATTATAAAAGTTATTACTGGATTAAGACGTTCTGGCAAATCAACTTTGTTGGAATTATTTGCTGGTAAACTTTTAAATGAAGGAGTACCTTCAAACAGAATTCAACAATACAACTTTGAAAAACCTTCTTTCCCTAATAATTTTGGTTGGCTTGAGATTTACAGCAAAATCATTGAAAACACAGATCGGTCAGGAATGAATTTTATTTTTTTAGATGAACCACAGCAAATTCCAGAGTTTGAAAGGTTGATTGATGCTTTGTTCATAGAAAAACACATAGATTTGTATGTAACCGGATCTAACGCCTTTTTTTTGTCTGGTGACCTTGCAACATTGCTTTCGGGACGTTATATATCAATTCATATTTTTCCATTTTCTTTTAAAGAATATTGTGACAGTCAAGCAGAATTGTCATTAAATAAATATGAATTATTCAATAACTATATTTATGAAACTTCTTTGCCACAAGGTGTTTTATTGCGAAATCAGGGTGCAAATATTCAAAACATGTACATACAGGATGTTTATAATACTATTGTAGAAAAAGATATTCGTCAAAGATATAACATTCAAAATTATAGAAGTTTTGATAATCTTTCAAAATTTCTCATGGGGTCTATTGGAAATATTGTATCTCCGAGTAGTATCTCTAAAGCAATGAAAAAAGACTCACAAGATATTCATCACAATACTGTTGAAAAATATATTGAATATTTAGTAAATTCTTATATCTTTTATCAGGTAAATCGTTTTGATATTAAGGGAAAACAGCAACTCGCAACACAGGAAAAATATTATCTGGCTGATATTGGATTTCGAAATTTAAAACTAGGAAAATTTCAATATCAGGATATCGGTCATATTTTGGAGAATATTGTTTATCTGGAGTTATGCAGGAGAGGTTATCAAATTTGGATTGGAAAAATCGGAGAATTTGAAATTGATTTTATTGTACGAAATGTGCTCAACAAATTTGAATATTATCAAGTTACATGGTCTTTGTCCGACCCAAAAACTGCAGAAAGAGAAATTCGTCCTCTAAAATCTATTGATAACAATTATCCTAAATATATTATATCTACTGACGTTGTTACTGCTGATATTGATGGAATCGAACATATAAACATTGTTGATTGGTTATTAAAAACAGAATAATATCAAAAGCGATTGTATTTATTATCTTCGAATTTACAAAATCGCGAGATATTTGAACAAATCCGTTTCGCTTTGTCAAAACTTGTAAAAAATATTTGTTTTGACAAAGTGGCGACTTCGCTACCTCAAGTGTTGTTGAGTTTATCGAAACATTACTTACGTGAGCCCGCCAATTGGCGGGGTTGCATCTCGTGGTTTTGCTGCTCAGGCAGCAACAAAAATCTCCGCTTCGGTCTCTAGTCCCAATCATTCCAAAACCTCCATTTCATCCCAATTTATACCCTTCTTCTGCTTCTTTCAGTTGTAGCAAAAGTTTATCGAAGTCAGATTTGTAGTTTTGGTCTTGTATAGCATGAAATTTATCGAATTCGGTTTCAGATGTTCCTTGCTGTACTTACGTAATTGCCTACTTAGGGAAAAGTGTTATAGAATTTCGTTTGTGGAAATTTAAATTCCTAAATTCAAAGAGATTGATTTGAGGATTGCGGGTGAGATGAGGGTTGTGGGGATGGGGGTGTTACAATAAATTACAATTTTATCAATTTTATTCCCACACAAAATATTTTGTTTTTGTAATGGTTTCTGAGTTCTCATAGAAGTCTATTCGGCAAGTACCTCCTAAATAATAACTTTGAAAACTAATGTTAAGATCATTATCGACAGATGGTTTTGCATTAAATGTTTGCGAATTGCTAGAATAATCGGAAACATCCCAGTTATCTACATTTGCTGCATTGTAAAACCAAGTTGCAACATGTCCTACAGAATCGGTTTCTGATAGATTTGTAATTTTAATTGTAAGCGTGGCTTCAGATTCAAGACTAGCTGAGAAACTGTAATCTGTAATACTAGCGAGGTTTGTCGAATCGGATAATGATAAAATATTGGTGCCAAATGTTGAGGAACTAGGATACGTTATGCCGTTCAGTGGTTCTTCTTCTTTATCACAAGAATAAAAGGCATTGGCACAAATAAAGGCTATGGCTACAATAATTAAAATGTTAGTTTTTTTCATTTTGTATATAATTATTTATTCAGCAAAACAAAAATTACACAATACAATGTTTTATTGTGATATGCAAAGTTAGGAAATTATTTTCACAATGGACACATTTCGTAAATCTCAATAAAATCATGTATATTAATTATGATTTTGTTAATTTCTACCATGGTATTCTCTCATCTATTTTATTTGTATCTTTGCAAATATTTTAGAGAATATCAGGTTTAAAATTAAAATACATTTATATCATGATTAAATTAATAGACAAGATTACCAATGAAAAAGCATTGGACAACGCCGTTAAGCGTTTTAAGGAAAGAGGAATTATCTTACCAACATTCGAACAACAAAGAAATCCGGATTTAATTCCATCAAAAATTAAAGATCAGTTAAAAAACATTGGTCTGTGGGATATCAACCCGCTAAACCTTTTCAGAATTACATGGAAAAACGAGCCAAAAGAATCGGGTGGACTTTTTGGTAAAGTAAACTATATAGAACTGCCAAAGGCATTAACAGGAGTTAATGCACGAATTGTTTTATTAATAGGCAAATGGTTTCCAACAGGTGCTCATAAAGTTGGTGCAGCTTATGGATGTTTAGCTCCTAGAATTACTACTGGAGAATTTGATCCTACATATCATAAAGCGGTTTGGCCTTCGACAGGCAACTATTGTCGTGGCGGCGCTTTCGACTCTAAACTAATGGGTACAGAATCAGTTGCAATACTTCCCGAAGAAATGAGTAAAGAAAGGTTTACATGGCTCCGTGATGTTATCGGCTCTGAAGTTATTGCGACTCCAGGATGCGAATCAAACGTAAAAGAAATTTATGACAAATGTTGGGAAATCCGCAGAACTAGACCTGATTGCATCATTTTTAATCAGTTTGACGAATTCGGCAATTCGGCATGGCATTATAATACTACCGGCAAAGCAATAGAAGAAGTTTTTAATCTTATAAAAACACATAAAAGTCAGCTTGCTGCTTATGTTTCGGCAACAGGTTCGGCGGGAACAATAGCAGCAGGCGACTATCTCAGAACTATTGCACCTCACGTGAAAGTTGTCGCTTCTGAAGCTTTGCAGTGTCCTACTTTGTTAAACAACGGATTTGGTGGTCATCGTATTGAAGGTATTGGCGATAAACATGTACCATGGGTACATAATATTAAGAATACTGATGTGGTTACCGCCATTGACGACGAAGATTGCATGAGAATTCTCAGATTATTTAACGAAAAAGAAGGTCATGCTTACCTCAAATCTTTCGGAATTCCTCAAGAAATAATTAATGATTTGCACCTTATCGGAATATCCGGAATAGGCAATTTATTGTCAGCGATAAAAACTGCAAAACATTATGAAATGACAGGTGACGATATAATTGTAACAATTGCAACTGACTCTGCCGATATGTATAAATCAAGACTCGAAGAACTAACGGCAGAAAAAGGCAGATATTCAGATATACAGGCTGTTAAGGATTTTGAGAAATGCATGTTAGGGACAAGACCGGATTATATGAAAGAGCTTACTTACACCGATCGCAAAGCAATCCACAATTTTAAATATTACACATGGATTGAACAACAGGCAAAAGAACTCGAAGATCTTAATCAACTTTGGTACGACCGCGAAATATGGGGAAAACTATTCGCTCAGGTTAATCGTTGGGACGAAATGATTAAAGAATTTAACGATAGAACAGGATTATTGAAATAAAAAGATTCTATGCCGAGGGCTTTAAACATATTGCCAAATCAAAGCATCCAGAATAAAATTTTTACATTTCGCGGTGTACAAGTTATGATTGATAGTGACTTAGCCGAATTATATGGTATTACAACTAGTAGGTTGAATGAACAGGTTAAGAGAAATATTGAAAGGTTTCCCGAAGATTTCATGTTTCAACTTTCGTTAGCCGAATGGGAAAACTTGATGTCGCAAAATGCGATATCAAGTTGGGGTGGGAAACGAAAATTACCTTATGTATTTACAGAACAAGGAATAGCCTCTTTATCAGGAGTTATTAAAAATGAAATCGCAGCAAAAGTGAACATTAGTATTATGAGAGCCTTTGTACAAATACGTAAAATCCTTTTTAATAATATCGCAATTCTTCAACGACTTGAAAATCTAGAGCGAAAACAAATTATTGCAGATTTGAAAATTGAAGGTATTTTAAATGCAATGGAGGATAAAAGCGTTGAACAAAGCCAAAAGATTTTTTTCGATGGTCAGTTTTTTGATTCATATATATTTTTTGCCGAAGTCATTAAATCTGCGAAAAAGTCCATTATTCTTATTGATAATTATATAGATGAGAGCGTTTTGACAATGCTTGATAAACGAGAAAATAATGTGACTGCCACGGTATTCACAAAAACTATTACTAAACAATTAAACCTTGATTTACAAAAACACAATAAACAATATCAAGAAATTAAAATTAAAACATATTCAAAATCTCATGATAGATTTATAATCATTGATGATTCAAATATTTATCACATTGGAGCATCTCTTAAAGACCTTGGGAATAAATGGTTCGCTTGTTCGAAGATTGAGTTTGATGCTAAATTTATGATTCAAAAACTAAATGATGATGAATAATTCAAACCCAAAATACAAATACCGTTGTACAAATTGTAACAATGAATACAATAGTTCACATCAAATGTATCTTTGTCCAGATTGCAGTAAATTAAATACTGATAATCAGCCACCAAAAGGAGTACTCAAGACTGTTTATAATTATGCGGAAATAAAATCGCAAATCAGAGACTTTCAGGGCTTAAAAAATACTTGTTTTATTGACTTGCTTCCGATTGAAAACTTAGAAAGTTTACCTGTACTTAAAGTTGGCAATACTCCATTATATAAATTCAATAAATTGGACAATCAGGAATTGTCATTTGATTTATATTTAAAAGACGATTCTCAAAACCCCACATTTTCATTTAAAGACAGAGCATCGGCTGTTGTCTCTGCGTATGCAAAAGAAAAAGGCTATGAGACAATTGTAGCAGCATCAACTGGTAATGCTGGATCATCGCTTGCAGGATTATGTGCTGCACAAGGACAAAAAGCCATTATTATGGTTCCCGAAGCTGCTCCAATTGCAAAACTTACACAGATTATCATGTACGGTGCTACAATTGTTCCTGTTAAAGGTACTTATGATGATGCTTTCGATTTGAGTATTAAAGCTACAGAGGAGTTTGGCTGGTATAATCGTAATACTGCTTTCAATCCATTTACTATCGAAGGGAAAAAAACAGTTTCTTTTGAAATATTTGATCAGCTTGGCGAAAAAACTCCTGACAGAATATTTGTTCCGGTTGGTGATGGCGTTATAATTTCAGGCGTTTACAAAGGCTTTGAAGATTTGCTAGAGCTCGGTTATATTGATAAGATACCAACAATTGTAATGGTTCAATCAGAAGGTAGTGATAATATTATTCGCAATTTGGGTAAAAATATATTCAAAACTAAAGCCAGCTCAACAATTGCTGATTCGATTTCTGTTGATATTCCAAGAAATTTCTACATGACGAAGCAGTTTATAAAAAAATATAATGGAGAATATATTACTGTTTCGGATAATGAAATTATTTCTGCTTCTAAAATATTATCAAGGAATACAGGAATCTTTGCCGAACCTGCTGCTGCGGCAGCTTTTGCCGGATTTCTGTCTCATAAATCGAATAACAAATTAGAAAACAAATCAAGTAATGTGGTTTTACTTACCGGTAGCGGACTTAAAGATCTAAAATCCGTAAATAAAGCATTGAACATCCCCGAAGCTATTAAACCGAATATAGAAAATCTGAAAAAGTTTTTCTACAAAAAATAAAATTTGTATTTTGTGAAAAAAATATCAAGATAATTGACGATGATAAAATTCACATTAAACGGAGAGTAGCAAATTTATATCGGAGATCCGAGCGCTGACGCACGATTGCAGCAAGACAGAACTTTAAAAATATAGTATTATTAAAATGATAAACTTTAGATTAAACCATGAACCCTGCACTTATTCCGGAGATCCAGAAAAGACTTTATTGACATATTTACGTCTGGAAAAACATATTACATCTGCAAAAGACGGTTGTTCTGGTCAGGCGGTTTGTGGTGCATGTACTGTAGAAATAAACGGTAAGGCAAAACTTGCCTGCGTTCAGAAAATGAAAACATTGGAAGATGCAGAAATATTTACAACCGAAGGTTTTCCCGAATATGTAAAAGAAACTATTGCAAAAGCTTTCGTAAATAAAGGGGCGGTGCAATGTGGGTTTTGTTCCCCGGGTTTTGTGGTTCGGACTAAAGTTTTATTACAGGACAATCCTAGCCCGACTATTGAGGAAATAAGAAAAGCAATTAAACCTCATTTGTGTCGTTGCACTGGATATAAAAAAATTGAAGAAGCTATTCAATATGCCGGAGAATGCATCTGCGAAAACAAAACTCTTGAAATCACAAAAACATCCGGGAAAATAGGAGTTTCGCACCCAAAGTACGAAGCTTATGATACTGCATTAGGGCAAAGAAAATTTGTAGATGATATTTTTCTTGAGGAAATGTTTTACGGAGCTTTAAAATTCAGCGATTATCCAAAAGCAAAAGTTATAAAAATTGACACATCCGAAGCAGAAAAATTAAAAGGTGTTAAGCGTATATTTACTGCAAAAGATATCCCCGGTGAAAAAAAAGTAGGTCTGATTTACCAGGATTGGCATGTAATGATAGAAGAAGGAGTAACAACACATTTTATTGGTGATGTTATTGCCGGAGTTGTTGCAGAATCGGACGAAATTGCACGTCAAGCAGTACAATTAATTAAAATAGATTATAAGGTTTATCAACCGGTAACAGATGTTTATAAAGCGATAGACGGCGAAAGAGTTCATCCTGACAGACCAAATAATTTTGATACTACACAATTTGCAATTGGCAATGCAGATGAAGCATTAAAAAAATCGAAATACACATCAAAAGACTATTACGAAACACAAAGGATTGAGCATGCTTTTCTTGAGAAAGAAGCTACAGTGGCACGCCCGGACGGAAAAGGCGGAATTGAGATTTTCAGTCAAAGTCAGGGTGTATATGAAGATCGCAGGCAAATAGCTATGATTCTTGGATTATCTGAGGAAAAAGTTCGAGTTACTTTAGTCCCTAATGGCGGTGGTTTTGGAGGAAAAGAAGATATGACAATTCAGGGACACACTGCATTGTTTTCATATTTGATGAATGCACCTGTAAAGATTACCCTTACACGCGAAGAATCCATCAGATTACATCCGAAAAGACATCCTGTTTTTATGGATATTGAAGTCGGTGCTGACAAAAACGGTAAACTTACTGCCTTAAAACTTCGTGCTGTTGGTGATACAGGGGCTTATGCATCGGTTGGGACAAAAGTTCTGGAACGTGTTGCCGGACATGCTGCGGGAGGATATTTTATCCCCGAAATTGATATCGAAGCAAAAACTGTTTATACTAATAACATCCCTTGTGGTGCAATGCGTGGATTTGGTGCAAACCAAGTAACTTTTGCCATTGAAAGCTGTATTGATGAGATATGTAAAAAAGCAGGATTTGATCGCTGGCAATTTCGCTATGATAATGCATTAGTTGACGGATTAAGAACGTCAACAGGACAAAAAGTCTTTGGCGTTGGAATAAGACAATCACTCGAAGCAGTAAAGGAAGACTTTATAAATGCAAAATTCGCAGGATTAGCTTGTGCAATAAAAAATTCGGGTGTTGGAAACGGGATGGTTGATGAATCAAAAGTAAAAATCGAAATTCTTGCTGAAGATAAAATCAGATTGCATCATGGCTGGACAGAAATGGGACAGGGAGTACATAATATGGCATTGCAGACCTTGTGTGAAGAAACCGATATTTCGCCTGATATCATCGAAATAGTTGTAGATACCGAAGCACAGATAAAAACAGGAATGACCACATCTTCAAGAGCCACTGCTTTGGTAGGACTTGCAATAATAAATGCGTCAAATGCTTTTAAAGAAGATCTGAAGACAAAATCTTTAAATGAACTTGTCGGAAAGACTTATTCAGGGCAATTTGTCTGTGATTGGACTACAAAACCAGGAGTAAAAGACAAAGAGCCATTAATTCATTATTCATACGGTTATGCAGCACAGGTTTGTATCCTCGATGATGATGGGAATATTACAAAAATGATTGCAGCTCATGATGCCGGAAAAATTATAAACCCGATGCTATTTGAAGGACAAATACACGGTGGCGTTCACATGGGTTTAGGTTATGCTCTGTGCGAAGACCTACCGATGAGAGACGGTTTTCTGATAAGTGATAAAATGCGAGATCTTCAAATTCTCAGAGCTCACGAAACTCCTGAAATTGTCGTAAAGGGTGTGGAAGTTGCTGACCCTGTTGGTCCATACGGAGCAAAAGGTATAGGCGAAATTGGACTTGTCCCTACTGCAGCGGCTGTAGCTAATGCCTTTTATGCTTACGATGGTATAAAACGAACAAAATTACCAATGAGAAGAAAATGATAAATTAGTCAAAAGTATTTTATATGAAAGCAACAAGAGAGAATATTGACAGGTTTTTTGAGCAAAAAAACATTGCAATAGTCGGGGCATCTGCAAAATCAAAAAAATTTGGTAACGATGTCATTAAAGAGCTGATTAATAAGGAATATAAGGTTTTCGTCATTCATCCAACCGCTGAAAGTATTGAAAACCAAAAATGCTATAAATCAATAGATGACTTGCCCGAAGAAGTTGGTTCTTTCCATATCTCGGTTAATAAAGGCAAGACAAATGAGCTTGTTGCCTCTGCAATACAAAAGGGGATAAAGAATGTCTGGGTTCAACAAATGTCAGATAACGAAACAACTGAAACTTATTCGAAAGACTGTAACCTTATCTTGAAACAGTGCATTTTGATGCACGCACAACCTGTTAAAGGAGTGCATAAATTTCATCGTAGTATTAAAAGCTTTTTCGGATTGTTACCAAAATAATTTAAAATGATATTACTAAAAAACGCAACATACATTGACTGGAAAAGCTTAGGCTTTTCAAAAACCAATATTTTGGTAAAAGAAGGGATTGACAATAGCATCGAGTTCCTCGAAGATTCGGATTTAGCCAATTTTCCTGATGCTAAGATTATTGATTGTGATGGAAATATTGTAACCAAATCATTTGGCGTAGGTCACCATCATGTTTACTCCGCATTGGCCCGAGGAATGGGAGCCCCAAAGAAGAATCCTGTCAATTTTCTGGAAATTCTAGAATACATCTGGTGGACACTTGATAAATGTTTGGATGAGGAAATGATAAAATATTCCGCACTTACAACTGCGATAGCCTGTGCAAAAGCAGGTTCTACATTTGTAATTGATCATCATGCTTCGCCATTCCACATTGATAATTCGATAGAAATTATTGCTGATGCCTTTGACAAAGTTGGCGTTTCACATCTTTTGTGTTATGAAATTACCGATAGAGATGGTTTGGATAAAGCCCAAAAAGGACTTGACGAAACAGAAAATTATCTCAAATCCAATCAAGGATTAGTCGGTTTACATGCTTCATTTACAGTTGGCGGTGATACTCTTAAAAAAGCAATAAAGTTAAGCAATAAATTCAATTCAGGACTTCATATACATGTTGCAGAGGACAAATCTGACCAGGATCATTGCCTAAGAACCTATGGAAAAAGAGTTGTAAATAGACTAAAAGATTTAGGAGGTTTGGAATCTTCAAAAACTATTCTTGGACATTGTCTGCACCTAAGTGATGAAGAGCGTGAATTAATCTGTAATTCGCCTGTTTGGGTTGTGCAAAACATGGAAAGCAATCTGAATAATAAAGTAGGGTACTTTTCGGGCAAAGGACTTGGTAAAAATTTAATGTTAGGAACCGACGGAATGCACAGCGATATGCTTCAAAGTGCCAAATTTGCTTTTTTTGCAGGACAACAAAGCGATATTATTGGATACGACACTGCTTATGAACGTTTCAGAAATGTGCACAAATATTTAAGCACTAACGGTTTTAAAGGAGACGGAGAAAACAATCTGGTAATAATGAATTACAAATCTCCCACTCCGTTAACAAAAGATAATTTTTACGGACATTTTCTGTTCGGATTTAGCTCTGCAATAATTACTGATGTTATCTCAAACGGAAAGCTTATTGTGAAAAACAGAATAGTTCAAACTGTTAATGAAGATGAAATAACTGCAAAAGCTCAGGAAGTCGCAAAAAGGCTGTGGGTGAGGATGCAAAAGTAAAAGTCATTAGTAGGCTGACTTATTTTCTTGCAATTTCAGAAATTTGCTAATTTTATATCTCAAGTCTTAAAAGAAATTTTTCTGAACTAAGGTATAATTTACTATTTTGCTTTATATTTAACAAAAAAAATTGTAACAAATGTTACATGTAAAAATATTAGAATTCAAAATGCCTGAACCTAAAGGAATAAAATAGCAGAACTACAACTTGATTATTTTAGATCACATAGCTAGATGAGGTTAAATAATAGAAATATTGCTTTATTAATTCCTTTGATAATTATTTCTATTGCGATATGTATGCAGTTATGGGTGGGGAAATTCCCTCTGCAATTATTCAAATTTCCCGTTAATTTGATAGTTATTATACAACTATTCTTAATTATTATTGCATCCCGGATCTTTATCAAGAAAAATAAAATAATACAATTCTTATCATCAGGGTATGCCGCACTGAGTTCTTTAATTCTGTTTGCATTTGTTGTTATAAATATGGCCGTTAGTCCACAAGCTGGTCATTCCGACAACATCTTTGGCAAAATTGGATTCTCTGATATTACACAATCTTGGACTTATGCACTGACAGTTTTATATTTGCTTCTCAGTCTTGGTCTCGTAACTATAAAACGATTGTTACCATTAAAAGCAAAGAATCTATTTTTCTTTCTCAACCATTTTGGTTTATGGATTATACTGGCTTTCGGAAATCTGGGACAGGCTGATAAAATATCAATTTTAATTACTGTTCCCGAAACTGAAACAATATGGTATGGATATGACAAAAAGAATAATTATGTTGAGCCTAACTTCGCAATAGAATTAACAAAGTTTACAATAGAATTCTATCCCCCAAAGCTTGGCGTATTTGAGAATAATGGGAAACTTTCTGATCCTAAAACTTATCAGCCTCAAGAAATAATCAGCCATCAGTCGCTGAATATCTTAAACAACGATGTTTATGTTATCAATCTGATAGAAAACGCCCTAGTTATAAATGACAGTATTCGTCGAGTCACAGGATTACCAGAGAAAACATACGTTGCAGTACTGAAGATAAACAATGATACGGTTTATTTACAAAATGGAACAGAATTTAGTCCACCAGTAATCTATGAAATTGATCAAAATTATAAATTAGTAATTCTTAACCCTGAGCCCAAATATTTTGGCTCAGAGATAAAACTATATACCAAAAGTGGAATTACAAATGAAATTCACAAAATTGAAGTAAATAAGCCGCTGAAAACAGGAAATTGGAGAGTATATCAGACGTCTTACTTTAAAATACCAGAATTCAAAGGATATGTTTCGGTGTTTACTGCTGTTTTTGACCCATGGCTAAATGCTACTTATTGTGGTATTGCATTAATGTTTATTGGTGCAATTTCTCTGATTTTTAAAAGAAAAATTAGCAAAAAAGAAGAATGATTTGGAAGCTTCTACATATTGTTTTTATACTATTTGTTTTCTTTTGGTTAACAGGGTCAATATTGTTATTCTTGAAGAGAGACAATCGCATTCTGAAGAAACTGGTAGTTTTTTTACCTTTAACCGCAAACGTCCTGCTGATGATATTTATTGGATTGTTATGGTCAGAATTGGAACGTCCCCCATTAAAGACAATGGCTGAAACAAGACTTTGGTATTCAGTGTTTGTTTCACTTATAACCTGGGTTGTGTTTCTGCAAACCAAATCCAAGGCTCTATATTTGCTTGGTTTTATAATGTCTTCTGTTTTTCTTCTAGTTGATATTCTTAATCCTGAGTATCAGACAAAAAACCTGATGCCTGCCTTACAAAGCCCTTGGTTTATTCCTCATGTTGTGATTTACATGATTTCGTATGCTGTATTAGCTGCCGCATGTCTGACCGTTATGATAGGATTTGCAAACACTATAAAGAGAAAAAGCATTGATACACAAAGTATTAATTTATCAATGAATCTGGTATATCCGGGCTTCGCTTTGTTAAGTCTCGGAATGATGATGGGTGCGGTCTGGGCAAAAATAGCATGGGGGGACTACTGGAGCTGGGATCCAAAGGAAACATGGGCATTATTGACATGGATATTTTATCTGATCTGTATCCATTTGCATCATTCTTTTCCAAAAAAACAAAAGCTTCTAATGCTGTTACTTGGACTTTCTTTTATAGTTTTAATAATCACTTGGCTGGGTATCAGATATTTTCCAACCGGACTTAACAGCATTCATGTTTATGGGTAGTTTAGTTTAAGATTATACTATAAATACTTCTCTAAAATTACTGCAAAGTATTGTCTAATCTAAATCTAACACTTTATCTTTTTATAATCTTTTCGTTAATAATTCCGTTATCTGTATTAAGAATTAATAAATATGCCCCTGCCGGCAAATCTGATAGATCTAGATTTATCTTATCAGTGTTCATTTTCTCTACGAAAATAACCTGTCCTGTAGTATTTATAAGACTTACCTCGGAGATACCTATCCCCTCATTGTTTATTATAAGCAAACCGTTTGTTGGATTAGGATATATATTTGCAGATATAATATTTTGATCACAAATTTTACTATCCAGTAATACATTTATATACACAGTTTTTTCTGCAGTGTTATAATTTGTAATATCTGTGGGTGTGAACAAAACATATAATGCCTGATCATTTCCTACAGCAAGAACGGTTCCTGATTCCGGATTATAATCAAATGTGCCGTCAACATCTGCTGTTGCATTGAGTTGTGCAGCTGACAAGGCTGTTCCTACAATAATGTCAGCAGGATTTTCCCAGGTAATTACAGATGTTGCTTTAAGAATTTCAAAATCAGAGCTTACATAAGTTACATTATAATTATTTGGCAAAACCAGACTTCCTTGAAGTATTTGATATAAACCTGCATTTTCCCCCGCAACTCTTGAAAGTGCACCTGAATATGTATCCCCCGAAACAAGCTCTCCTG
>DAOOPK010000034.1:0-18640 GCA_035388205.1 Bacteroidales bacterium | reverse complement strand
TCATTTTAATAAGTTCTACTGCAACATTATAATACTTTGAAGCAACTATTTCATCACTATCTCCTTGACTTATAGAATTTAGTAACTCCTGAGAAGCTATATTTAATTTGCTTGGGTTGGTATATGTTATACTGTCTTTATCAATGTTCTGGGATAATACAAATGATGAAATCAAAGAAAAAGCCAGTATTATCAGTTTAGTTTTCAAAGTAATTATTTTTAATTCAAAGTAAAACAAAAAAACAATCAAAAAAAATACCATTCACCAAGTCAAACACGAACTTTACCAAGTTGTAAGAGAAATTGGAAAACCTGTGGTTTAACTTTGTGTAAAAAATAAATATTAAAAACACAAATTTAAACTTAAAAAGATGAAAATGAAAAATTTAATACTAGTTGTAGCTTTATTTGCAACACTAGTAGCATGCTCCCAGGAGAAAAATACTAGATTCATAGAAGTGACCGGTAGTGCGGAAATGAATGTTGTTCCTGATCAGATAGAAATTGAAATCGTGCTTGCTTATCCGGGTAACTCAAAACAGGCAATCGAAAATTTGGATAATGAAATAAAAGAAGCCCTAAAGAAGAATGGTATTCCGGAATCAGATTTGATGTTCGTTGAGGTCAATAATCCTTATTATTATTATTACCATTGGTGGTGGGAGAAAAATTATTATGACTCAAAGACTTATCAGCTAAATCTGGACTGCACTAAACACAATCTTGATTTTATTAAAGACATCAAAGCTGAATATATTAGGAATATAAGGATAGTTAGAAGCACGCATTCAAAAATATCAGATTACCGAAGTGAAGTGAAGGTTAATGCAATTGTCGCAGCAAAAGATAAAGCGGCATTATTATTAAAGAGTATTGGAGGTGAATTGGGTGAGGTGTTAGAGATTGTCGAAATTGTTGAACCTTCAAACCCATATTGGTATTATAACGATAATTCGTTATATTCAAATTGTACGGTGGCACAACCAAATTATTCATATTCTCAACTTGAGACAATAATGCCGCCTATAAAACTAAGATATGAAATCAAAGCAAAATTTGAAATAAAATAGTGATCTTTAAAACCTAAAGCTATGAAAAGTATAGTATCATTAATCGTATTTATATTTGTCAGCACATGGTTATTAAATATACCAACAGCAGACATAAAACTAAACCATGACGAAAAATTATCAACAGAAAAAGCTAAAGTGCAGGTTGCAATTTTACTTGATGCCTCTAATAGCATGGATGGCCTTATAAATCAGGCAAAATCAAGATTATGGAATATTATCAATACTTTAACAACCTTGAAATTCAATGGACAAACTCCAGAAATACAAATTGCGTTGTATATGTATGGCAATGACGGTTTGCCATCTTCAGAAAACTATATAAGGCAGATAACTCCATTTACAAGTGATCTTGATATGATTTCAGAAAAGCTTTTTTCTATTACAACCTACGGTGGTTCCGAGTATTGCGGGGCGGTTATTCAGGACGCGGTTCGTACACTTGACTGGGGAAGTGATGATAGCGACATGAGACTCATATACATTGCAGGTAATGAGGAATTTACTCAGGGCAACGTAAGTTATAAGGAAGCCGTCAGCGAAGCCCTGAAAAAAGATATTTTTATCAATACAATCCATTGTGGAGATTACTATGAGGGAGTGTCTGGTTTCTGGAAAGATGCTGCAGATCGTGGTCAAGGAAAATTCTTTAATATAAATTCTGATGCGAAAGTAAGGTACATTGCCACTCCTTATGACGATAAAATCAATTATTATAACACCAAACTAAATAATACCTATATTTATTATGGCGATTATGGTGTAACCAACTATACAAACCAAAGTACTCAGGATAATAATGCATTGAGTATTTCAAACGAAAACTCAGTAAACCGGGCGGTGTCAAAATCACAGTCAATTTACGATAATTATAGTTGGGATCTAATAGACAAAATTGTTCAGGATAGTGAATATATAAATAAAGTTGACATGAAGACATTGCCGGAAGAATACCAGAAAATGTCCAGAGATGAATTACAGAAGGAAGTTGATGAAATGTCAAAGGAAAGGGAAGAAATCAGGAACGAGATTAACGATCTTGCAGAGAAAAGACAGGAATATATTGATGAAAAAATGCAAGAAGAAAATATTGAAGATGATTTTGGTTTAGCAATTGAGTCTTCAATACTTGAATTTGCAAAAATAAAGGGATTTGAAGTTAAATGATAGAGTTTGCCCTTTTGAAAACTAATAGAGGAGCATCAATATGATTGCTCCTTTTTATTATTAGGGGCTTTCGAGATTACTTATTTTTGTTGTGAGGTTGTTACCTGATTGTTATAAAAGGGAAAGGATTAATATAGCAGCTCCAAAAATCTTTTGCATTCCTCATTACTCGGAGCTTTTCCATGCCAGTTGTAATCGCCCTCAATTTCGGGAACGCCTTTACCCATCACAGTATGTGCAATTATTACATTTGGTTTGGTCTGATTTAAGTTTTGAAACATGAACAACAGATCTTCAATATTATTACCGTCACATTCGAGGACATTCCAGCCAAAAGAACCGAACCTTTCACGCAAAGGATCTAATTCCATTACATCAGATGTTTTTCCGTCAATTTGAACATTGTTACGATCAACAATCAGTGTTATACTTGTCAATTCGTGATGCGATGCACTCATGACGGCTTCCCAAATTTGTCCTTCTTGTAATTCGCCGTCTCCACAGATGCAGTATATACTTCTTTCAATGTCGTCAAGTTTGTCTGCCAGTGCCATTCCAACACAAATTGACAATCCCTGACCCAGCGATCCTGAGGCTGTTTCAAGTCCCGGTACTCCTGCAGTAAACGAAGGATGTCCTTGCAAACGACTGTCAAGTTTTCGTAATGTCATAAGTTCTTTGGCAGGGAAATAGCCGGATAATGCAAGACTTGAATACAAAACGGGAGCTACATGTCCAATTGATAAAACCAGTTTGTCACGGTTTTTCATTTCCGGATTCTGAGGGTCATGATCTAAAACTTCGAAATACAAAGCTGTGAAAACATCTGCGAGACCTAACGATCCTCCAAGGTGACCTGAACCGGACTCGGTTAACGATGTTATGACTAATTCTCTGATTTTTCTTGCAGTATCCTGTAGAAATATGATTTTATCGCTAACCATGAACTTTCAGATTAGTTATGTTTGGGATATGAAATAACTGTTTTAATAATATAGGATTCTGGATATTTTTCCTTGATTTTGTTTAGCAAAACAACTGCTTCGAATCTTTTTAAATAATCTCCTACGTGCACTTCAAAGTTAGGCTCAATATAAACAACATAGGCCTCCTGCCCATCCTGATTAAAACCGATTCTTAAAGCATTTGCCTGACTACGCGCTTCTTGATGATTTTGAGCATATATTTTTACACGATAACCGTAAAAACCTCTTCTTTTTTTGTTTAAACCAACATGTGTTTCAATAAAATTCTCTAAATCAGAACTTTGAGAAATATTTACTTTTCCGTTGTAATACTGACTATCAAAAAACTTGACTTCTTCGGGAGTAATATTTTGCGAAAAAGCAGGCAAACTAAAAATTGCAGTTATTAATATGAATATCAAAAGTCTCATTTTAAAATTTTGATGTAAAATTATGTTATTTTTTAAACTTTTCAAAATTTTGTTCGTGCTCAACTTTTATCTTATATGGTATTCCAAGTTTTGAAACCGTTACGCTACCTGTAATTTCGAGTTCAGGAGCACGTTTTTGTAATTCCCCTATAAGAAACAAAATATTTGTCAGTGCATCTTTTGGTGTTAGTTCAAACGAAACCGGGTAAATATCCTTTGAGTGTGCGGATATTTTAATTTTTTCAAGTTTTTTAACTTTTCCGACATTCCTGTCATTTACCATTAAATCGAGATTTACATTCTTAACATTAAAAGAAAAGTTATTCGGATTTTCGATTGGCACCATTATTTTAAGTCTTACGGATTTCATGCTTAATTCCTCTATCTCCATCCCTTCCGGATTTCCGATATTCAATTGCTGAATTGAACAAGATATAAGTAAACTAGTTGAGATTATTATAATAAAATATATATTTTTCATTTTGCTTTTTGTTTTTTGATAATCATTTGCATTATATAGCACTAATTTAGTTTTTAGTAAGGATTATCAAAGTATTATTTTATCCGCAAATTTTACAAAATCTATACCGTTAAAATTACCGCTACTCATCATCAAAATATTTGTTTTGGCAATTTCTAATTTCTTAAGGTAGTTTTGTAATTTGTTGGTATCTGTAAAAATTAATACATTTCCACTGAATCCTTCTTTAACAAAATCTTCGCTCAACTCGGGGAGTTGTTTGTGCTTTAAAACTTCATGACTGTAATAAACTATTGCTGTATCAGCATTTTTCATGCTGTCTTTGTATTGTGGGATGAAGTTCTTTTGCAAACTGCTAAATGTGTGCAATTCAATACATGCAATCAACTTCCGGTCTGTAAATTTTTGTTTTAAGGCATTTATTGTTGCTTTTAGTTTTGAAGGAGCATGTGCAAAATCAAGATAAAATGAAGAATTTTCGTTTTCTTTAATTAATTGAAGTCTTTTTGCTGCACCTTCGAAACTTTGAATAGCTGTCCAAAAAAATCCTTCGTCTACTCCAATTTCAAGACAGGCATATCGGGCAGCATTTATATTTTGCATATTGTGATCACCAAAAACACTCATTTTGTATTTTTTTTCCTTGTATTCAACTAATACATTCCCTTCGAAATCAGAATGATATTCGTATTTATTGTAAGCAATGGAATCAATATCAGGATTTGAGTTACTTATTAATTTTAGATTTTCGTCTTCGCCAAACCAAAATAATTTGCCATCGGGCTGAATAGATTTGATAAATATTTCGAATTGCAAAACATAATTATCGAAAGTTGGAAAAACATTGATATGATCCCATGCTATTCCTGTCAGTATTGCCACATGCGGTTTGTACCAATGAAACTTTGGAGTTAAATCTATTGGAGATGACAAATATTCATCACCTTCAAAAACAGCAATGTCGTTTTTTTCTTCGAGATTTACCATAGTGTCAAAACCTTTGATATTTGCGCCAACCATATAGTCAAAACCTTTTCCGGCAGTTCTCAACACGTGCATTATCATCGAAGTTATTGTTGTTTTTCCGTGACTTCCACCGATTACAACACGTTTTTTGTTTTTTGTTTGTTCATACAAATATTCTGGATATGAATAAATTTTTAATCCTTGTTCCTGAGCTTTCATTAACTCGGGATTATCTTTGCGGGCATGCATGCCCAGAATTATTATATCAATCTTTTGTGATATATTCTCAGGATGCCAGCCATACTCAACAGGTAAAAGTCCATATTGGGCAAGTCGTGATTTTGAAGGCTCAAAAATTTCATCATCCGAGCCTGTCACTTCATATCCTTTTTTGTGTAAGGCAATTGCCAGATTGTGCATTGCTGCACCACCAATCGCTATAAAATGTATTCTCATTCTTTAAAAAGTTACGTGTTTGGAGTGATGTTGTTTTCAATATAATTAATCAACGAATGTATTATCATTATATGAATTTCCTGAATTCTGTCTGAATATCCCATGTGTGAAACACGGATTTCGATATCACATAAATCTTTAATTTTCCCTCCGTCTTTTCCGGTCAGAGCTATGACTTTCATTCCTTTTTTCTTTGCTGCAGAAATAGCTTTGATTATGTTTTTTGAATTTCCACTCGTGCTGATAGCAAGTAGAATGTCATTTTTATTACCCAAACCTTCTATATACCTTGAAAAAACATATTGAAAACCAAAATCATTTGCTGTGCAGGTTATATGAGAAGGATCATTTATGGCAATTGCAGGTATTGCTTGACGGTTTTCACGGAAGCGACCTGTAAGTTCTTCGGCAAAGTGCATGGCATCACTCATAGAGCCTCCGTTACCGCAAGCAATAATTTTTCCACTTGTCTTTAAACTTTTAACCATAAGTTTTCCGGCTTGTTCAATTTTATCAAGCTGGTTTTTGTCTGAAATAAAGCTGTTTAATACTCCAGCAGCTTCGATTAAATTATCTCTTATTGTCATATTTGAAATGAATGAAATATTTCTCAAAAATACATTATTTCTGTCACTGTATCAAAAAATTTAAGTTGTACAATTTGTCATACTTTAAACTGTAAATATCTGGAGTTTTGTCAAGCTTGTTTGAATCTTAATCTTCGTATTGTTAATTAAAGCCTTTCGAAATGTTGTGTTTTAATTGTTGCATATTTTGGAATCTTTATAAAATCTTTATGTTTTAGCATTAAATCCTTACAGATAATTTATGTAATCAAAAGTAATTTTGCGGGTTTAAAAAATATGCTAAACAAATTGTATGTAGTAATATTTTAATATTTCAATTATAAACTATTAAAAGATTCAAGTTCTGTAAAATCTTTAATGAGAATGAAGAATTATTTCTATAATGCAAATATTGTTTTACGTGTTTTAAGTATCATATTGCAAGTAGTTAGTTTTGGGTTTATTGTGTGCATTGTAGCTGCAATAATTTTAAAAGAACCAATTCAACCATTTGTTTTGTCTTTTATGATAACAGAATCAATATGTCTGATATTTAGATTTATTTCTAGGAAACTTAATAAAGGATATAAGATAAGTAGAAAAGATTCATACTTTATTGTATCAATATCGTGGATACTAGTGGGATTATTAGGGAGTTTACCATATTTGTTTTCACATTCCATACCTGATTTTACAAATGCATTATTTGAATCAATATCGGGTTTTTCTACAACAGGTGCTTCTATTTTACAAGATATTGAAGTGCTTCCGAAATCAATACTTTTTTGGAGGAGTTTGACTCATTGGATTGGAGGTTTTGGAATAATAGGTTTAGTAATTGTTGTTATGCCACAAATAACATCAGGCGGATATAAATTATTTACAATGGAATCTTCATTGCAAGAAAAGTTCAAGCCTCGGACGAGATCTGTGGGATTCCGAATTCTGTTAATTTATTTAGGGTTAACTGCTTTAGAAATATTATTTTTAATTTTAGGAGGAATGAGTTTGTTTGAGAGCGTATGTCATTCTTTTGGAACTGTTGCAACAGGAGGCTTTTCACCTAAAAATTCGAGTATTGCGGAATACTCACCTTATATTCAATATGTTATAATGATTTTCATGCTGTTTGCGGGAGTTAATTTTGCGATGTATTTCTATGTCTTAAGCGGTCGTGTAAGAAAAATTATTGAAAACGAAGAATTACAGATGTATTTATTAGTTGTATTTATTAGTGGCCTTTTTATAGGTTTAATACTTTATCTGAAAACAGATTACAATTTTGAACATTCAATAAGAGAATCCTTTTTTCAAGTGATTTCAATTATTACTTGTACAGGATTTGCAACTGCTGATTATTTAATATGGCCTGCACAATTATGGATATTAATCTTTTTTTTAATGTTTATAGGTGGTTGCAAAGGTTCAACAGCAGGCTCAATAAAGATATCAAGACATTTAGTTGTTTTTAAATATATAAGTGCCTTATTCAAACAAAGACTTAATCCTAAATCAGTTTTTAAAATTAGTTTAAACAAAAAAACTCTGGATGAAAAGTTGATCTCACATGTGTTAAGTTTTGTTGTGCTATACTATATTGTATTTGCTTTTGGTGTATTGATACTTGTCTTTACTGGAGTTGATTTTCAAACCTCTTTGGGTTCTGTTGCTACTTGTATGGCAGGAATAGGTCCTGGACTTGGAGAAACTGGTCCGGTATCAAATTTTTCCCAATTACCAATTGCATCAAAGTACGTTCTTGGTTTTTTAATGATTTTGGGACGACTTGAATTATTTACTGTTTTAATTCTTTTTACAAGAAGTTATAGAAAAAAATTCTAAAACGCTTTTATATATGTTATTTTTGTTAAAAAGTTCTGAAGGTGATTATAAGGAAAAATAAATTATGGTTTAAAATATTATCAGGATTTAGACTGTGGGAATATCTTTTAGCTCTTTTTACAATCGCTTTAGTTGTATGTATATGTGTTCCAATATCAAAAATTTCGGGATATCATATAGTTTCCTACTTATTGCTTCTAGTTGTTGTTTTATTATCCGCTTTTTTAAAAACAGGTCCAATAATGCTTGCATCTATTTTAAGTGCGGTTGTATGGAATTTCTTTTTTATCCCACCCTTTTTAACTTTTAAAATTAATGAAACCGAAGATTTGTTAATATACAGTTTGTTTTTTATCATTGTCATAATAAATGGGATTTTCACGACACGATTAAGACATCAGAAACAAAAAGCTATAGAAGGAGAAGAGTTTACAAATGCTTTGTTTATATTGAGTAGAGAGCTTTCAAAAGCAAGAAATATAAGCGAAGCTATTTCAATTGCAACGATTCAAATAAAGGATAATTTTAACGTTAAAGCAGAATTTATATTGCAAGATGGGAATAATAATCTAATAAATACTTTTTTATTGGATAATACTTTGAGATTGCATGAATTTGATATTTGTCAATATGTTTTTGAGAATCAGATAAATGCTGGAAAAAAAACAAAGCTTTTTTCTGATTGTGATAAAACTTTTTACCCTTTAAAAGGAAATGTAATTAAACCAGGGGTTTTAGTCGTTGAACAAAATAATAGTTATAATAAGAAACAACAATCATTTTGGGATATTTATATTTCTTTGGTAACGAGTGCCCTTGAAAGAGAATTCTTAAAGGAAAAAGCTCTTGAAGCAAAAATTTTATCAGAATCAGATAAATTATATAAGGTCTTGTTTAATTCAATTTCTCATGAATTGCGTATTCCGGTAGCAACAATTTTAAGTGCAACTGATAGCCTTATATCAACTAAGAACAATAAAGAAATTACTCGTGAATTATATCTGGAAATTTCTTCAGCTACTATAAGATTGAATAGACTGATAGAAAACTTATTGAATATGTCAAGATTGGAAACAGGAAGGATTGCAGTTAGGCTTGACTGGTACGATATTAGAGATGTGTTAAATAAAGTTCATTCTGAACTAAAAGAGGAATTAATATCATTTAATATTAGAATCATTGTTCAAAAAGATATTCCACTAGTGAAAATAGACTTTGGTTTAATTGAGCAAGCAGTATATAATGTGGTTTACAATTCCGTTCAACATTCTTCCAAAGGAACTGATATTGTGATTAATGCAGCTGTGAAAGATAAGAATTTGGAAATTGACATTGAAGATAATGGGATAGGGTTCAGCGAAAAATCTTTAAATTATATTTTTAATAAGTTTTATAGAAGTGATATAAAGAGGACAGGGGGGCTGGGTTTAGGCTTATCAATAGTTAAGGGATTTGTAGAAGCTCATAATGGTATTGTTGTTGCCAGTAATAGAAGAAATGGGGGTGCTAAAATTAAAATGAAGATTCCAACAGATAATCCTGATTTTATAAATATAGAAATAGAAAATGAATAATTATGAAAGTATATTGATAATTGATGATGAGTTGCCAATAAGACGATTGTTAGAGATCAGTCTCGAAGCAGCCGGATTTAAGGTATTCTTAAGCAAATGTGGAAAAGATGGAATTATAGATGCAGCAACTCATAATCCAGATCTGATAATTCTTGATTTAGGCTTACCAGATTTAGATGGCATGGATGTTTTAAAAGATCTTAGAATTTGGTCTGATAAACCAATAATAATTCTTACTGTGCGTTCTCAGGAGGAAGAGATTATAAACGCCTTGGATGCTGGAGCCAACGATTACCTTACAAAGCCATTTAGGAATGGGGAATTATTAGCGAGAATTAGGGCTGTTTTAAGATCAATAAAGAAAATAGATAAAAGCTCTGTCATTCGGATAAAAAATCTCGAAATTGATATGGTTAATCGTACCGTAAGAAATGATGGTAAATTATTAAAACTTACTATTACAGAGTTCTCTCTGTTATGCATTTTAGCTAAAAATGCAGGAAGAGTGCTTACACATCAATATTTGCTAAAAAATGTCTGGGGATATAATTACTCTGAGCATACCCAATATCTAAGAGTATTTGTTGCACAGTTACGAAAAAAAATAGAAAATAACCCTTCATTTCCCGAATTAATTCTTACAGAGTCTGGAATTGGATATAGATTCTCGGAATAAGTTCGGACTATTCTTTAAAACCCGCTCCTAAATGAGACCCATCGCAGAAAGGTTTATTATTTGAATGTCCGCAACGACATAAGTATTTTTCTTTATTCTCTTTTAAAATATTCCCCTTATAATCTTTTACGTCTATTTCGGCAGGCACATGAATAGGTCCGTTTTCGAATAATTTTATTTCAGCTTTTTTATCTTTGTTTTCCATTTTATCAGTTTCTTTCTGGGTTGACTTATCATCATTATATCTCCATGTCAATGCATCAGTCGGGCAAGCATTAACTGTCTCTATTATTTTTTCTGTTGAGGCAGCATTTATCTTTACCCAAGGTCTTTCGCGGGGTTTAAAAACATCAGGTAATTTCCTAAAACAAACCGTACTGTGAATGCACTCGTCAGGTTGCCAGATAACAGTAATTTCTCCGTTACTGTATTCTCGTATGATTTTCTTTTCCATCACTATGTTTTTTTAACTAACAAATTTAATGAAATATTGTTTGTTGTCAAATTCTTCTTCCTTTTCTACCTATTATTTATAAAAAAAATTGACGTATTAAATTTGTTTTCTATTTTTGCAAACTATTAATAGGAATACTATGTACGAATATATAAAAGGACATCTTGTTGAATTGACTCCGACTTATGCAATTGTTGAAAACAATGATATAGGTTATTTTATAAATATTAGCGTAAATACTTCAACAACTTTAAAAAAAGGTCAGGAATGTCAGTTGTATCTCCATCAGGTAATTCGTGAGGATGCTCAGTTATTGTTCGGTTTTATAGATAAAAAAGAAAGAGAGTTATTCAGGCTTCTGATTTCTGTTAGCGGTATTGGTCCGAATACTGCCAGATTGGTTTTGTCTTCGGTTTGCTCATACGATTTAGCAGAAGCCATTTTGAAGAATAATCTTGCATTGCTACAGAGCATTAAAGGCATTGGCAGCAAAACTGCTCAAAGAATTATAATAGAATTGAGAGATAAAATTGCTGATATAAGCATAGAAAATGATCAAAAAGTTTTATTATCAGACAATACTTTGCAGAAAGATGCGTTAGTTGCTTTAACGATGTTGGGTTTTTCTAAAACCGCAGTCGAAAAGGTATTGAATAAATTGGTTAAAGAGAATAATGATCTCTCACTTGAAGAGATTGTTAAACAAGCTTTAAACTATTTGTAAAACAGAAATTTTGGTAGGAAAGATTTTTAAATATTTGTTCTTTGGCGGATTAGTGATAAGTCTTATTTCTGTCATTTTTCCTTCAAATGCAGAAATTAATGATTTTATGGGTGGGAATGCCTTACCCCAAGACAATGAGGTTTTTCTTGATGATACCATAAAAGAAGTGCAGTTGCCCTACCCATTGCCTGATGAAAATATGAATCCCACTTTAAATAATGATAACAGCCCTCTTTATGGAACAAATCCATCAAATCTAAGCACAGAAATTATCTATGATCCTGAGTCAAACGAATATATTTTTGTGAAAAAACTTGGTGATGAAGTTATTGAAACACCATTTGCAGTAAGTTTCGACGAATATCTGGATTATGATTTTGATAAAGCAATGAATTCATATTGGAGACAACGCTCAAAAAGCGATATTTCCGAAAGTCGCGAAACACTGATACCAAAACTTGAAGTAGGCGGCGAAATATTTGATAGGATTTTTGGAGGTAATGTAATTGACATTAAACCTCAGGGATCTGCAGAACTAAGCTTTGGACTTGAAATATCAAGAATTGACAATCCGGCTCTTCCAATATCCAGTCAGAGAAATGTGGTTTTTGATTTCAATGAGAAAATTCAGATGAATGTTGTCGGACAGATTGGAGATAAAATGAAAGTCAATGTTCAGTATGATACCGAAGCCGCATTTGATTTTGAAAATTCAGTAAAACTGGAATACACAGGACACGAGGATGAAATAATTCAAAAGATTGAAGCAGGAAATGTTTCATTGCCACTTACAGGAACTTTAATTACAGGAAGCCAAAGCCTGTTCGGTTTTAAGACAGAAGCAAAATTCGGAAAGATGACTGTTACCACTGTTTTTTCTCAGCAAAAAGGAGAATCTTCGACAATCACAGTTGAAGGTGGTGCACAAACAAAGGAATTTGAAATTAAAGCCGACCAATACGAAGCAAATAAACACTTCTTTCTTTCACATTATTTCAAGGAAAATTATGATAGAGCTTTGTCTGGCTTACCTATTATTAATTCAGGGATAAATATTACTCGTATCGAGGTTTGGGTTACTAATAAATCAGGTAATTATAGCGATTCAAGAAATATTGTCGCTTTTTATGACCTTGGCGAAAGTAACGAAAATGATCTGCAATCAGATTATGTTAAGGAATCAAACGACCAGTATGTTACTGTTTTTCCTCAGAATGATATTAATATCCTTGCCGGAATAGCAGAAAATTTCCCTCAGATAAGAGATATTAATCAGGTCAATACTACTCTTTTAGGATTAGGTATGACAGGAGGAACTGATTATGAAAAAATCGAATCTGCACGACTTCTGCAACCGTCTGAGTATTCAGTAAATTTAAGACTGGGATACATTTCGCTGAATTCTTCACTTAGTGCCGATCAGGTTTTGGCAGTTGCTTATGAATATACCGTTGGGGGTAATGTTTTCAAAGTCGGTGAGTTTTCCAATTCTGCAATTACAGCACCCAATTCTCTTATCCTTAAACTTATAAAAAGTACATCATTTACTCCTCGTCTAAAGGCATGGGACCTGATGATGAAAAACATCTATAATATCGGAGCATACAGATTATCTAACGAAGATTTTATCTTTGACATTATGTACAATAATGATAAGACCGGTACTGAAATCAATTTTCTACCGGCAGGTGCAATTGACAGCATCAGATTATTGGAAGTAATGAATCTGGATAACCTGAATTTTCAACTTGACCCATATCCTGATGGTATGTTTGACTATGTTGAATCTTATACGGTTAATTCTACTAATGGGCGTATAATTTTCCCGGTAAGAGAACCTTTCGGAACATATTTAAGAGGGGAAATAACTGGCGGTCTGCTAAGTCTAAATGAAGTTGCTGATCAATATGTTTTTCAGGAATTATATGACAGCACACAAAGTACTGCACGACAGATAGCTGAGAAAAACAAATTTAAGCTGAAGGGTAAATACAAATCCGCAACAGGAAGCGATATCTCTCTTAACGCTATAAATATCCCTGAAGGAAGTGTTACAGTAAACAGTGGATCAGTAAAACTGACCGAAAATGTTCATTATACTGTTGATTATAATCTGGGAAGAGTGAAAATAATAGATGCCGGTATTCTGGAATCCGGAAGTCCAATTACTATTTCTTTGGAAAGTAATTCAATGTTCAATATTCAAACAAAAACCCTTATTGGATCGCACTTCAATTACGAGTTTTCAAAAGATTTCAATGTAGGGGCTACTATTCTCCATCTGAACGAAAAGCCCCAGACACAAAAAGTCAATATTGGTGATGAACCTATTTCTAATACTATCTGGGGTGTCAACACATCCTATCGTTCTGAACTTCCATTTTTAACTAAGGCAATAGACTTTATTCCTTTCATTGAAACAAAGGAAATGTCAACAATAACAGTTACCGGAGAATTTGCACAGCTTATTCCGGGTCACTCAAAAGCTATTGACAATAATGCATATATTGATGATTTTGAAGGTACAACAACAAGCCTTGATCTGAAATCACAGACAGCATGGACGTTATCAAGCGTACCCGGAGACTCTGTAATGTTTCCCGAAAGTTATCTGGTTAACGATCTTGGTTATGGCGAGAACAGAGCAAAAATATCCTGGTATGTTGTTGATTCATATTTTCATCGTTCATCATCTCCAGTGTCAGTAGAAGATCAATCTAGTCATTATGTTAGAGAGGTTTTCGAAACTGAGTTGTTCCCGAATCGTGAAAGCACTACAGGAATTCCAACAAATATGGCTGCTCTTAATCTTGCATTTTATCCAAACGAAAGAGGTCCATATAATTATGATGCTGAAAGAATAGACGAAAATGGATATCTTCTTGACCCTGAAACCAGATGGGGAGGGATGATGAGGCAACTTCAGACTACCGATTTCGAAGAGGCTAATATTGAATATATCGAATTCTGGATGATGGATCCTTTTGTGGAAGATTCATTGAATCAGGGCGGAGATCTGTATTTTAATCTGGGAGATGTCTCTGAAGATATCCTGAAAGATGGTCGTAAGTCATTCGAACATGGATTGCCAAATCCTCAGAATGATAACCCGACAGACACAACATCATGGGGGATAATCCCTCTCATGCAATCTCTTGTCGGAGCTTTTGATAATGATCCCGATTCAAGAATAGCTCAGGATGTCGGATTGGACGGATTGAATGATGAGAATGAAAGAATGTTTTTCAGTTCAGAAGGAAGGCATAATTATCTTGATGATATCGCAACATTATTTGGTACAGAATCACAAGCATATATCAAGGCTTATGAAGACCCGTCAAGTGATAATTATCATCACTACAGAAGTTCTAATTATGACGAAGATAATGTAAATATTCTGGATAGATATAAATTTGTTAACGGACTCGAAGGGAATTCTCCTCCTGCCGAATACTCAGGTGAATCGTATTCAACAAGCGGTAGTACAGTTCCTAATGTTGAAGATATAAACGGAGATAACACCTTGAGTGAAAGTGAAAACTATTTTCAATATCGTGTTAGTATTAGACCTGAAGATTTTGTTGTCGGTAAAAATTATATCACAGACAAGGTTGTTACATCTACAAATTTTGCTAATGATGAAGTATCTCAGGTTGTTTGGTATCAATTTAAAATTCCGATTTCTGATTATGACAAAAGAGTTGGAGCAATATCTGACTTTAAATCAATCAGATTTATCCGTATGTTCATGACGGAATTTACTCAGACAACTATTATAAGATTTGCCACTCTGGGTTTAGTTCGAGGAGAATGGAGAAAATACAACACTTCTTTTATGCAACCCGGCGAATATGTTGTTGACGAATTGTCCGAAACACCTTTTGATGTCAGCTCTGTCAACATTGAGGAAAACTCATCAAAAATTCCTGTAAACTATATCTTACCTCCCGGAATAAATCGCCAGACAGACCCTATGAACCCACAATTACGTCAGCTAAATGAACAGGCAATGTCTTTAAAGCCTTGCGGATTACAGGATGGGGATGCAAGAGCTGTTTATAAAAATCTTAATCTAGACATGAGAAAATATCTTCGACTGAAGATGTTTATTCATGCCGAGTCTGTTCCCGGAGAAGAAGCTATTAATGACGGAGATATAAGTGTTTTTATTAGATTAGGCACGGATTATAAAAACAATTATTATGAATATGAAATCCCGTTAAAGGTAACCCCACCAGGCAATTATGACGGAGATGCTGATGAAGAAGCTCCTGACAGATATATTGTATGGCCCGAAGAAAACGATCTTAACCTTGATTTTGAATTATTACAACTTGTAAAACAAGATAGAAACGATAAAATGCGTGCAGGAGACGTAAATGTAAGCCTGACAAGACTATACACGATGATGGATGGTGATCGTAAAGTGAGTGTCATGGGTAACCCGAACCTGTCAAATGTCCAGACAGTAATGATTGGCGTACGAAATCCAAAAAAGGAATCAATTAATGATAGTGATGATGGAAAACCAAAATGCGTTGAGATTTGGGTCAATGAATTAAGACTAACGGATTTCGATGAAAAAGGTGGTTGGGCAGCCAATACCAGAATAACTACAAAACTTGCAGATTTTGGTTCGGTAACTGTTGCTGGGAGCACTAGTAAACCAGGATTCGGTGCTTTAAATCAAAAAGTCGGTGAAAGACAAAAATCTGAAATTAATCGCTATGATGTTTCTGCTAATTTCGAACTGGGAAAATTCTTCCCCGAGAAGTGGGATGTCAAAATTCCTATGTATGTCAGTTGCTCCGAAAATGTTGAGAATCCTGAGTACAACCCGTTAGATCCGGACATCCCACTTAAGGTATCCCTATCAGACCCAACTCTTACCGAAGAGTATAAAGATAGTATCAGAAGTATTTCACAGAACTATACTATGCGTAAAAGTCTTAATTTTTCAAATGTAAAGGTTAATAAAACAAGCGGTAAACCAATGATATATGACATTGCAAACTGGTCAGCAACTTATGCATATAATGAAACCTTTCAGAGAGATGTAAATACGATTTTTAAAACAAATAAAAACTATACAGGAGCAATTTATTATAATTATAATGCAACTCCAAAAATTGTAGAACCTTTTAAAAATGTAAAACTGTTCAGTAAAAAAGCTTTTCAGATAATTAAGGATTTTAATTTTTACTATTTACCATCACAGTTGGCATTCAGAACAAATCTTAACAGACAGTATGGAGAAACGCAATTAAGAAATGTTTATAATCCAAGCTTTGAATTGCCTGTAAGTGTCAATAAAAACTTTATATGGACCAGACAATACGATTTTAAATATAATTTTTCAAAGAACCTAAAGCTTGATTTTTCAGCAACAAATAATGCAAGAATTGATGAGCCTCAGGGACGTATTTATAAAGAGGACCCATTATATGACGAAAAACGGGACACGATTATTGATAATTTAAAGAATTTTGGACGAAATACTCAGTATCACCATCAGTGGGACGTAACATATAATCTGCCAATCAATAAAATCCCGATTTTAAACTGGGTTACTGCAAATGCAAGATATTCAGGCACATACGACTGGACTGCAGGTCCAATTACAGCCGATACTCTGAATTTGGGTAACATTTTGCAGAACGGGAATGCAATGTCTTTAAATACTCAGTTTAATTTACTCAGTTTATATAATAAAGTAAAATATCTCGATGATGTTAATAAAGAATACAGAGGTCGCCAAACAGGAAAACCTAAGAAAAAGGAAATAGAAACTGTTACTTATGAACAGGAATATACAAAATTGCAGGAAGGTAAGGGGAAAAAGATAAATCATAAACTTAAAACGGAAGATGTAACCATAAAAGCGACCGATTCGGATGGGAAAGAAATAGCCGGAGAAACAAAAATTATTGATGAAAACAGGGCAGAATTTACGCCATTAACCGAGGCTTCGGGAGTAAAAATAATTGTCACTGGAAAGAGGGAAAAGAACGAGTCCATTGCAAAGGTAATTTTTGACAATACTCTTGTATTATTAATGAGTGTAAAAAATGTGTCAATTGGATATACCGAAACTAATGGAACATTATTACCGGGGTATATGCCGAGCACTTATATTTTAGGTATGTCAAATTATGTTGCTGATCCGGAAATGTTTGGGCCATCATCTGCAATCAGAACACCAACAATTCCATTTATATTAGGCTGGCAGGATGACAACTTTGGAGAATGGGCAATAAATAATAATGTAGTTACAAGAGACACAAGTAATGTTGAAGCCTTTATTGGTACTTTTAACAGAAACTGGAATATCAGGGCATCTGTCGAACCGATAAGAGATTTTCGGATAGATTTAACCATGACCCATTCTTTCAGTCAGAATCAGAATACATATTTCAGGTATGGCTATAATGAAAATACAGGCATCAATGAGTTTATGCAATTAAACCCTGCCGAAACAGGTAGTTTCTCGATGTCTGTTATTACTTTCGGGACAGCCTTCGAAAGATTTAAGAATAAGGGAGATTATACTTCTGAGACATTTACTGTCTTCGATCAAAACAGAATTGTTGTTGCAAATCGCCTTGCTTCTCAAAGACCCGGCTATAATCCTTCAGATGTTGACACGTATGGTTTTCCATCAGGATATGGAAAAACATCTCAAGATGTTCTGATTCCTGCATTCATTGCTGCGTATACCGGTAAAAGCGCTGATATTGTAAGCTTACAGACATTTCCTTCTGTCATGAGTGCTTTACCTAACTGGCGTATTACTTATGATGGACTTGGAAAAATTCCGAAACTTAAGAAGTATTTCAGAACTGTCAATTTAAACCATGTTTATCGTTCCACTTTCAATATAGGCTCGTATCAGACAAGATTGTCAAACGAGTATTATGAAGAAAACGGGTTTAACATTATCCGTGACGAACTCGACAATTACTATTCAAAGTATCAAATAAACGGAATGAGTATTTCTGAACAGTTCTCTCCACTTATCTCAATTGATATGACAATGGTCAACAGCTTTATACTTAAGATGGAAGTAAAAAAGACAAGAAATCTGAATATGAGTTTTAGCAATAATCAGCTTACGGAACTAAAAACAGATGAGTATATCATAGGAACCGGTTATAGGTTTAAAGAAGTTGAAATTGTTATTAAATCAGGTGGCAGGCAAAGGAATTTTAATAGTGATCTTAATATTCGTCTCGATTTTTCAATAAGAAATACTTTAACTATTATAAGAA
>DAOOPK010000033.1:0-18715 GCA_035388205.1 Bacteroidales bacterium | reverse complement strand
CTTATTCCTAATAAAGAAATTACTAAAAACAAATTAAAGATATTTTTTCTCATAATTTTACTAATTTTGCGAAGTATAAACTTCGGTTTTACCTTTCGGGCAACACAGTTCTTTTCGATGAGGCTGTGTTGCTCTTTTTTAATTCTCTCTAAAATATATTTGCTGATACACTGAAAAGCAAATAGAATTTTTTAATCTTTTTACTAAAAATCAGGATTGTCTTACAATGCTAATTAAATCATAAATAATTGATTTCTGTTAATCTCACCTCCTTTCTTAAATTTGAAATATGTATAAAATAAAATATTCGTTAAAACACTTTTCTTATCAATGCAAATTTTCAAATAATTAAAGCATATAGGGCAGCAAACCTTCTACTCTTTAATACGTTCGGGGATATTATTTATTCCTCAACAACAAATGTAATATATTTTTTTATTAAAATTTTACTAACCGACATTAAAAATATACAAAATACAAAAAAGATGTTTAAGTGGGGGGGGGGGTAATGGGCTGAATATCAACACATTAGGAATATTATTACAAGTGACAAAATTATATAAACGGTTAAGTTCGTTATACATTGCAAATATAAAAAATGAGTTTTGTGAAAGTTGTGATGTTTTATTGTGTAATGAAATTTATTTATCATTTAATAATTATAATTATCACAGCTTCATATTTCAAATACCAAAAATAAAGAATTATATTTGTGTTGAAAATTTATCAAACTATGAAAAGGTTGATTTTCCCGATAAGTCTGATTGTAGTATTTATTGCAATATTGGTCTATGCTCTGTTTTTTCATGACAACAGTTTTTTTAAAATTGAGGACAGGTCAAGTCAGGTAGATGTTTTTATCGGCACCGATTTTCATGGACACACTTTTCCGGGAGCGATATTACCTTTTGGTATGGTGCAACTTAGTCCCGACACTCGTTTGAATGGGTGGGACGGTTGTTCAGCATATCATTACAGCGATAGCATTATTTATGGGTTCAGTCATACACATCTGAGCGGTACAGGCTGTTCTGATTATGGCGATATATTATTATTGCCCTTGAATAATTTTAATCCCAAACCGGAGAATTATCAATACTCAGATGTCTTTTCGCACAGCAACGAAAAAGCAAGTCCAGGTTATTATTCCGTAAAACTTGAGAATTCCGGTATTCTTGTTGAACTGACGGCAACAGAAAGAGTGGGATTTCATAAATATACTTATCCTGACGCTAAAGAAAGATATGTTTTGCTTGACCTTGCTCATCGTGACGAAGTGATAGAAACTTATATTAAACAAGTCAGCGAAACAAGAATTGTTGGATTAAGGCGTTCTAAAGCCTGGGCAAATGATCAGATATTGTATTTTGTGGCAGATTTTTCAGAATCGGTTTATATTGCAGATTATAATTCAGATTTAAAATATCTTGTGGGGTCTGAAATCCTTAGTGCTGATGATATAGAAAATTATGGTGAGGGAGAAAAGTTACCGAGGGTATATACAGGTAAAAATAATAAAATTATACTTAAACCAGTATCTAAAAACAGTAACGAACTCCTTGTTAAAGTTGGGTTATCGGCAGTAAGTGAAGAAGGAGCGATAAAAAATCTCGAAGCAGAAATTCCGGATTGGGATTTTGAAAATATCAAAATACAGGCAAAAAAAACATGGGATAGTGAGTTGAGTAAAATACTTGTTTACGGAGGTAGTGAAGATGATCAGAAAACATTCTATACGGCGTTATATCATTGTTTTGTCGCTCCTAATGTTTATTCAGATGTTGACGGTTCTTTCAGGGGAACAGATTTAAATGTTCACAAAAGCGAAGAGCATGATACATATACGGTTTTTTCATTATGGGATACATACAGGGCAACACATCCGCTATTTACTATAATTCAGCAAAAACGAACACTTGATTTTATAAAAACATTTCTCGATCAATATAAATATGATGGTCGTCTTCCTGTTTGGGAATTGTCGGCAAACGAAACAGGTTGTATGATAGGTTATCATTCTGTTCCGGTAATTGCCGATGCATATTTAAAAGGGATAAACGATTTTGACATCAGACTTGCAATGGAAGCAATGGTGTCAGAAGCGGTTAGAGAAGAGTTAGGGAAAGTTGAATTTGCAGAATACGGATATATCCCTATGGATAAAGAGCACGAATCAGTATCAAAAACATTAGAATATGCGTTTGATGACTGGTGCATTGCACAATTTGCAGCAGCTACTGATAATGAAAAATATTATACTCAGTTTATCGAAAGATCTCAGTTTTACAAAAACATTTTTAATGCAAGCACCGGATTTATGCAGCCAAAAATGAATGGAGCATGGTTTGAGCCATTTAACCCTAAAGAAGTAAATTTCAATTTCACAGAAGCAAATTCATGGCAATATAGTTTTTACGTTCCTCAGGATATTTTGACTTTGATTGAAATGCACGGAGGGGAAGAAAAATTTGCATCAAAACTAGATGAATTATTTAATGAAGACAGCGAAACTTCGGGCACACAACAGGTTGATATAACAGGTTTGATAGGACAGTATGCACATGGAAATGAGCCGAGCCATCATATTGCATATTTGTACAATTACTGTGGTCAAGCATGGAAAACACAGCAAATGGTAAGAAAGATCATGAAAGAACTTTATACTTCTGCTCCTGATGGATTATGCGGAAATGAAGATTGCGGCCAAATGTCAGCATGGTATGTTTTTTCAGCTTTGGGGTTTTATCCTGTTAACCCAGCAAATGGCATTTATGATATAGGAAGTCCTTTGTTCGACACTGTAATAATACAACTTGAAAATGGCAAAAACTTCACAATAATTGCACATAATAATAGCCCGGAAAATATTTATATTCAACGTCTAAAGCTGGATGGCATAGCATATAATAAAACTTATATAACACATAAAAGTATTATTTCCGGAGGTAAACTCGAATATTTTATGGGACCGGAACCAAATAAAAACTGGGGAATTGACGAAAAAAGTATATATGATTCGAGAATCGTTGATAATTTAATCTCTACAGTGCCGGTTACAAATCTGTCGAAGAAGTCATTCTATAAATCATTTAATCTCGAATTATTGAGTGCGGAGAAGTCGGCTGAAATCTTTTATACTTTGAACACAGACATTGAAAAAGAAGCTGTTAAATACACAAAACCTATATTAATAAATTCTGAAGTAAAAATAGAAGCTTATGCTGTATCCGAAGGGAAAAAGCGTAGCAAAATAATGACAGCAGAATATAACATGATACCCGATGACAGGAGCATTGAAATTATAAGTCAATATAGTCCTCAATATTCAGCAGGTGGAGACAATGCTCTGATTGATTTCGTAAAAGGAGACGAATGGTTCAGAAGCGGTTTCTGGCAAGGATACAAAGGGCAGGATTTTGAAGCAATTGTTGATCTGAAAGAAATTAAAAATATCAAGCTTATTAATGTAAGATTTTTGCAGGATATTAAGTCTTGGATTTTCTTTCCGAAAAGAGTTACAATGTATATTTCAAAAGATGGACATAAATTTGGGAAGATTTATGAATCTTTTTCCAAAATGCCTGATAATGATTATGAGATAAAAATACAGGAGTTTACAAATCAACCGGAAAACTTAAAAGCAAGGTACATTAAAGTTGTAGCAGAATCATACGGTAAATTACCAGAATGGCATTTAAGTCCTGGATATGATTCATGGATTTTTATTGACGAAATAGAAATAAAGTAATGAGACATCCGCAACTATATATTATTATTGTTATTTCATGTTTTGTAATAGCATCTTGTGTAAATTCGGAAGAATACAAAAAAATCAAGGAAGAATTCAGAGATGTTGAATTTACCGGAAATGTAAAAGGTTTTGACAGTATTTATGCCACGATTCCTGATTATTCGGAAATATCTGCAACGATTAATAAATTGCATATAGGTTTTAGTTCGGAAAATCTACTTGATCCAAATTCGGCAAACAATTATTTTAACTCGAAAGAAACCTCAATAGCATTAGGGATGTATATAGCAGATTTGGGTTATGCAAGACATTATGAAAGAGTTCAGTATTGTTCGGATTATCTTGAAGCAGTCAAAACCTTGTGCGAAAAACTAGCAATAGGAGAAAAAGAGTTTTTGGACGCAGTTCCTATGATAGAATCAAATCTGGATGACAGAGAAGTATTGTTTTCCGTTGTTGACAGCCTTATTTCAAAGGGCGATGTGCTTCTTTCGGCAAATGAAAAGTTTGGAATAGGAGCTTTATTTTTAGCAGGCTTCTGGATTGAAACGACATATTTGGGCCTTTCAGTACAAAACATCAAGGATACGGCATTTGTTAATCCGATTCTGATGTCTCATTTTGAAATATTAAAGCAAGTAAATAAATTATTTTTTTGTTTAGACGACAATTCACAATTAAGTGACATAAAAACATCTTTACAAACAATTGAAAGTAAAGGTATAAACAACAAAGACTTGTTAAAAGATATAGTTATTATCAGAGATAAATATCGAAAATAGAATATCACTAGTGCTTAGCCACTGCGCTGCCATCGTATGCCCATTTGATATAAGTAGAACCCCAAGCAAATCCTGCTCCGAAAGTTGCGATTATAATATTATCTCCGGGCTTTAGTTCTTTTTCATATTCCCACAAGCAAAGTGGAATTGTAGCAGAAGTTGTGTTGCCAAATTTTGTAATGGTTAACATAACTTTTTCTTTTTCGATTTTCATTCTTCTAGCAGTTGCTTCAATTATTCTCATATTTGCTTGATGAGGAATAAGATATTTTAGTGTTTCGGGGGTAATATTATGTCTTTCCATTATTCTTACTGCAACATCTGCCATATTTGCAACAGCGGCTTTAAAAACAGGTTGACCTTCTTGATAAATAAAATGTTGACGTCTCAAAATCGTCTCAAAATTTGCGGGGCGCAAAGACCCTCCGGCAACTTGATGTAAGTAATGACGACCAGACCCATCAACATGCATAATCGAGTCAATAAGGCCAAGACCATCAGTATATGGTTCAAGAAGTACTGCGCCTGCCCCGTCACCAAAAATAGGCGATGTGTTTCTATCATTATAATCAACAATAGATGACATTTTATCTGCACCCACAACAACAACTTTTTTATGCGTTCCACTTTCTACATATTTGGAAGCACTTATTAATGCAAATAAAAAACTGGAGCAGCCTGCATTCAAATCAAAACCGAATGCATTTTTAATACCTACTTTATCACAAATAATATTTGCGGTTGCAGGGAATTGCATATCGGGTGTAACAACTCCGCAAATAAGCATGTCAATCTGATCGGGAGTTGTGTTCGTTTTTTCAAGCAGTTGATTCACAGCTTCTGTTGCCATGTCAGAAGTAGCTTTACCTTCTTCCAGCAAAATGTGTCTTTCTTTAATGCCAATACGTTCCATTATCCACTCATTTGTGGTATCAACCATGGTACTTAATTCATCATTTGTGAGGATATATGGTGGAACATATCCGCCAACTCCTGTTATTGCTGCTCTAATTTGTGTCATATTTAAAAGCTTTGGTTATTTTTTCCATGAATTGTGATTTAGCAATGTTACAAGTTAGCAATATCATATTTTTTATTGCAATATCATTGCTTTTTCCGTGACCAACAACTACAGTTTTGTTAATACCTAATACCGGAGTGCCTCCATAGTTTTCGTAGTTATAATTATCAAAATAAGAATCTTTGATATTTCTTTCAGCCAGAATATGATAAAATGATTCGGCCTGTTTTAATACAATATTTCCTGTAAATCCGTCTGTAACGACGACATCTACGAAATTGGCTTTATAGATGTCACCACCTTCGACATTTCCGATAAAATTCAAATCATCAGAATTTTCTAACAGCAAATGACTTAGTTTAGCATTTGTGTTTCCCTTGCTTTTTTCTTGCCCTATATTGAGTAAACCAATTTTAGGTTCAGCTATTCCCATTATATGTTTTGCATATAAATTTCCTAAAATAGCATATTGCAATATATTCTCGGGCTTAGCATCAGCGTTTAATCCAACGTCAAGGACAAGATTTTTCGAGCCCGCATTGTTGGGGTAATAAGATGAAATACAAGGACGCAAAAGACCTTCAATAAGACTTGTGATTTTTGTTGCTCCGACCATCATTGCGCCGGTATTCCCGGCACTTGCAAAACCTTGAATGCGATTATCCTTAAGATATTCGAAACCTTTGAAAATACCAGAATTCGTTTTTTCTGTAAAAGATTTTACGGGATCATCACCCATGTTTATCGTTTCGGAACAATGAACGATCTTAAAATATTCAGGATTAGAACCATTCTCAATTAATTTAGAACGAACAATATCTTCAGGACCAAATAAAAACAAATCTGTGTCTTTACCGATATGTTCTTGTACAAGTATGACTCCCTTGATTATTGAATCAGGAGTGAAATCCCCGCCCAAGATATCTATTCCGATATTCATGTAAATAATTAACTGACAGTAACAGGCTCTTTGCTAATCGCCAATTTACCTCTGTAATATCCGCATTCTGGACATACATGGTGATATTCTACTGATGCGCCGCAATTAGAACATTTTGAAATTGTTGGCAATTCTGCCTTATAGTGCGTACGACGCTTGTTTCTTCTTTGTTTTGAAATTTTTCGTTTTGGATGTGCCATTTTTACATCAAATTAAATAGTTATTTTACATTTTGTTTTTTATCTCTTGTAGCTTCTCCCATCTGGGGTCTGCTTTTTTTATTCTTTTTGGATCGCTATATTTTTGTAAAGCTTCTATCATTTTTGGATTGCAGCCTGATTTTCCATCTTTATCATTCGGATGATAATGTACTAACGGAAGTGCAAAATGAGCAAATTCAAAAACGAATTGAGAAATGTTAATTTCATTTGCATTACGATCAAGGATGACATAATCCTCATTTGTATCAAAGTTTGTTTCGTCTCCGAATTCCACTCCAATATTGTCATTGAAGTTAATATCTTCATAGTATTCTTCAAGACATCTGTCACACTTTATTTTTACTTTACCGCAAAGACTTATGTTTAAATCAAGCGAACAAGATTTTTTTGAAAGAATAAGTTTTACTTCAATGTCGGAACCAAAAATCTCACTATTTTCGAAACATTTGAAAAAACTATCCGAAACAGTAAAATTGTATTCGTGATCTGAATTATCAAGCTCACGAAAAGGAATAGAATATTGAGCTAAAACTTTCATTTTTACAAAAAAAAATTTCGTGCAAAGTTATAAAAACAATTTGAAACATAATAAAAAAATAGTAATTATTAACATTTATGTTCGGAGTTGGTTGAAAATGAGAGGCTTATGTTTGTTAATCGCTTGTTTTTAGTACTATTCGAAATGTGGTTCCAATACCTATTTCTGATTGTTTCACAAATACTTTACCTCCGTGATATTGTTCGATGATTCTTTTTACCAATGATAATCCCAGTCCCCAGCCTCTGTTTTTAGTTGTATATCCGGGATTAAAGACGGTTTTAAAATTCTTTTTTAAAATTCCTTTTCCCGAATCTTTTATGTCAATATCTATTGATTTTATGTGTTCTTCCACACTTATGTTAATTTCTCCCTGTTGACCAATAGCATCAACAGCATTTTTGCAGAGGTTTTCAATAACCCATTCGAAAAGACCGGGGTTTATTGGGATTAGAACAATTTTATCAGCAGGGAAATCGGTGGTTATTTTAATACTGTTTGGGACTCTCGATTTCATATAAATCAACGAATTTTCAAGTACTTCATATAAATTCATTGCAGATAATTGTGGTTGGGAGCCAATTTTAGAAAATCTGTCGGCAATTTTATCAAGACGTTTGATATCTTTTTCTAATTCATCTAGTAAATCTGGATTATCGGGATAGGTTTCTTTTAATATCTCAAGCCATGCCATTAGTGATGATATGGGAGTTCCAAGTTGATGAGCTGTTTCTTTTGACATTCCCAGCCAAACCTGATCTTGCTCTGCTTTGCGGGAAACATTGAATGCAAAATACGAAACAAGAATAAATAAGAAAACCAAAGTTAACTGTATGTATGGATAGTAATAAAGTTGTCGAAGCAAATTGGAATCCGAATAATATATTTTGTTGAGAGAAATGCCTTCTTCGGTTTTAATTATAAAATGTTCTTTGCCGTTATTCATGAATTCGGCAAGTTTCTTCTTTTGAAAAATAGGATCAAGCATTTTCACAGAATCCAGATTTCTAAATGAAATTATTTCATCTTCCATATTTACGAGGATGACTGGAATGGTTTCATTATTTCTTAGGACTTCAAATAAAAAGCTTACATCCTGATCCGGATTTGAATTGATTAATTGTTGTGTTGCTTCTGCCCAAAGTTCAATACGCTTGTGTTCTTCGGCCGAAAGTTTTTCCATTAGTTTATTGGTATACCAAAGTGATAACCCTCCTATTATCACAGCAAACAGGACTAGGAGAAATTTCCATTGTTTTTTTTGTTTGTATATTTTCACTTTTCTTTTTTAACTAATTAATTAAACGAAATGTAAAGATATTTATTTAAAACATAGATAAATAAAAACTTATCTGGAAAAACTGTGAAACAAATATACTTATCAGTAATCCATATAAAAAGAATAAACTGACATTTTTACCCGCATTAATAACTATATTTGAAAACAAAAAACATAGTGGGGCAAACAATACAACTATAGCTTCATTTTCAATCAAGGAACTTATATATAGAATAACAAAGTACAAAACAAGTATAACAATTATCGTTTGAAATTTACGCGTCGAAACCTTATTTGAAGGATTATATAGATATTTTGCAATTATTGTAATAATTGCCCAAATTATCGGATTAAGTAAAACGAGTGCAAAAAACAAAGAGTATCTACCAGAGCTAAAAGTCTGTGAGAAAATTGTTTCAAGTTTGATAATTGCCGAATTTAAATCTCCATATAACCAGAGTGCAGAAAAGTATAAGGTAGTAGGAGTAAAAACTCCCATTATAAAGACTAATAATTCTCGTAATTGTACTGGTTTGATATAGAATAAAACAAAAACAAGAAGAGGAAAGAAGAAAATCAGTTTTGGAAAAATTAAAACTCCCAAGCTGAAAACAAGTCCAGAATTAAAACAATTATCAAAAGCTTTGTATTTTTGATAACAATGCATTAAAATAAGTATTGAAAGGAAAAGTAGCATCGAGGCTATCAATATTGGTGTTAATCTTTGCGAGTTGATATAAGCTCCCGAAAGTATAACGAAAAACATTCCGGGACTTTGGTAAGCGGATTTTACTATCAGAAGTTCAGAGTTAGTTTTATTTATTAAAAGCGAGAACAGAAAAACAACAACAAAGCCGCATATTGTTACCAGATATTTAAAAAAAATGGTTTCAGGCAGAGTCTTAAAAAGTAAATTATAACTTTCGAAATTTTCAATATCGGTAGGCATAAATATTATCTTAAATGCCCAAAAAACAAGCATTAAAGCAAACATTAAAACGTAGTTTGCGGGATTATTTGACCTTAAAAGTTTTATCATTTTAAATCTGTTCCCAGATCTTTTCTAAAATACATATTATCAAATTGTATCTTTTTTACTGAACGATATGATTTTTCAATCGCCTCAAAAATATCTTTTCCAAAGCTGCTTATTGCAAGAACACGTCCTCCGGCAGTTAAGGTATGTTCGTTATTAGATGCTGTTCCCGAATGAAATACTATGCTTTCAGTAACCTCATCAATTCCTGTAATTATTTTGTTTTTTTCATAATGACCCGGATAACCTCCAGAAACCACAATTACCGTAGCAGCTGCTTCGTCCGAGATGTTAAGTTTTATTTTATCAAGTTTTTTTTCGGAAGCAGCTACAAATAATGATAATAAGTCTGTTTTTATTCTTGGCAGTACAGCTTCGGTTTCAGGGTCTCCCATACGCACATTATACTCAATTACATAAGGATTTCCATCAACATTCATTAGTCCAAAGAAAATAAAACCTCTGTAATCCATTTTTTCCTGTTTTATTCCCTCTATTGTAGGTTTTATTATTCTTTCTTCAGTTTTGCATGCAAAATCTTTATCATAAAAAGGTACCGGAGACAATGCTCCCATTCCGCCGGTATTAAGTCCGGTGTTGTTTTCTCCAATTCGTTTGTAGTCTTTTGCTTCCGGTAAGACAACATAAGATTCTCCATCCGTTAAAACAAAAACAGAACATTCTATTCCTTTAAGATATTCCTCTATCACTACTTTATTTTCTGCAGAACCGAATTTGCCAGATAGCATCTCTTGTAATTCAGATTTAGCCTCTTCGTAATTTTCTAAAATCAGGACACCTTTTCCGGCAGCGAGACCATCTGCTTTAAGAACGTATGGAGGTTTTAGTTTTGCAAGATAGGACTCGGCTTCTTCAGTATTAGTCGTCTTTGCACAGAAATAGGAAGCTGTCGGAATATTGTATTTCTGCATAAACTCTTTTGCAAAATCTTTTGATCCTTCGAGTTTTGCCCCCAATTTGTCAGGACCAATAATATGTAAATTTTTAAATTCAGGTTTTGAACGGAAAAAATCAACAATTCCCAAAACCAATGGGTCTTCGGGACCAACAATGAGCATGTCAATGTTGTGTGATGCAACAAAATTTGACAATCCATCAAAATCTGTTACTGAAAGTGTAATATTTTCAGCTATTGCAGATGTGCCTGCATTGCCCGGAGCAACATACAGCTTATCCAGCAAATTGCTTTTCGAAATTTGATATGCCAAGGCATGTTCTCTTCCTCCCGAACCTAAAACAAGGACATTCATAATATTAGAATTTTCATCGGGTAAAAATATTAAAAAAATTCTAGCTGTGAAAGAATATCATTGACCTTTATGGTTTAAACAAACAATTTTTGTTAATTTTGAGATTTTAATCTTTTTGTTTAAGTATATGGAAAACAAACTTGAAAATATAATACTTGCAGCATGGGATAATTCTGAATTACTTAAAGACTTCCAAACGATAGAATCAATCAGAGAAGTTATTGATCTTCTTGATAAGGGCAAAATACGTGTGGCAGAGAAAATTAACGGTCAATGGAAGGTAAACGAATGGATAAAAAAGGCTGTAATAATGTATTTCCCCATTCAAAAAATGGAAAAAACCGAAGTTGGGATTTTTGAATATCACGACAAAATACCTTTGAAAAATAATTATGATAAATTAGGGGTCAGGGTTGTGCCTCATGCTGTTGCACGTTACGGGTCATATCTAGCTAAGGGAGTAATAATGATGCCATCCTATGTAAATATCGGAGCTTATGTTGATTCGGGTACAATGGTTGACACATGGGCAACAGTTGGCTCTTGTGCACAAATAGGGAAAAATGTTCATTTGTCGGGTGGAGTTGGTATAGGTGGGGTTTTGGAACCTGTGCAGGCAGCTCCTGTTATCATAGAGGATAATTGTTTTATAGGCTCGAGATGTATTATTGTCGAAGGTGTTAGAGTAGGAGAGGAGGCAGTACTTGGTGCCAATGTAGTTTTAACCGGCTCAACAAAAATTATTGATATTTCAGGTAATAAACCTGTTGAATATAAGGGTTTTGTGCCGGAACAATCTGTTGTCATCCCAGGAACTATATCAAAAAAATTCTCCGCAGGCGAGTTTCAGGTGCCTTGTGCTTTTATTATCGGAAAGCGAAAAGAATCAACAGATAAAAAAACCTCACTGAATGATGCTTTGAGGGATAATGATGTGGCAGTGTAAATGTTAGAAAACAAAAACATAACTCCGAACTCTGAACTCCGCACTCCGAACTTGAAAATAGGTTTTGATGCGAAAAGAGCATTCGTAAATAGTAGTGGATTGGGGAACTACAGTCGCGATATTATTCGTTCAATGTATGAACTTTATCCGCAAAATAAATACTATTTGTTCACTCCCGAAACCGAAACAGATTTGCTCCACAAAGAGTATCAAAAAAATATTGTAACAACTGATGCAAAAACCAGAATTGGAAAAGCACGTTGGAGAAGTCTTCGAATGGGGGAAGATATAAAAAATAATAAGATTGATATTTTTCATGGTTTGAGTAATGAGTTACCGGCTAATATTAATATTTGTGATGCTAAAAAAGTAGTTACAATTCATGATCTTATTTTCATTAAATTTCCTCAGCTTTATTCATATTTAGACCGAAAAATTTATAATCGTAAATCTTATAATGCATGCAAATTATCCGATAAAATAATTGCAACCAGCAGTCAGACAAAATCGGATATTATTAAATATTTTGAAATACCTAAGAGTAAGATAGAAGTCATTTATCAAACTTATAATCAGTCATTTAAGAAAAAGTTAGATTTAAAACGGATAACAGCAATAAAACAAAAATATAATCTTCCGGGAAATTATATTTTAACTGTTGGCACTATAGAAAGGCGGAAAAATGCACTCAATGTAATTAAAGCGATATATTATTTCGACCTGAATATAAAATACGTATTGGTTGGCAAAAAAACCTCCTATATGAATGAATTGGTGAAATGGGCGAAATCGCATAAAATTTTGGATAGGATACTAATTCTTAATAATATTGATAATGATGATATGCCTGCAGTTTATCAGGCAGCAGATTTATTTATATATCCTTCTATCTATGAGGGTTTTGGAATACCAATCTTAGAAGCATTCAGCTCAAACATCCCGGTAATAACAGGTGATAGCGGAAGTACTGCCGAAATTTCCGGAAATGCAGCAGTTCAGGTTGAGGCATTGAATCCAAAAAGCATTGGCATTGCAATTAAATCAATACTTGAAAGCGAGGAACTAAAAGCAGATATGATTGAGGCGGGCAAGAACAGAATCAAACTTTTTGACAGAGAAATTGTTTGTAATAATATGATGGATTTTTATAAAAATTTATAATGAAATGAAAGAGGTTATTGCAGAAACGGTAAAGGTTTTGAAAAAAGGTGGGGTGATTTTATATCCTACCGATACTATTTGGGGCTTGGGTTGCGATCCTACAAATGAAGATGCAATTTCGGCTATTTTTAACATTAAACAGCGTGATACAAGTAAGAGTATGCTGGTTTTGGTAGATTCGATTGAAATGCTGGAGAAATATGTAGTTTCGGTGCCCAAAATAGCATACGGTCTTATTGAGGTTGCCGACAAACCATTAACTATTATTTATCCGAAAGCAAAAAATCTTTCCAAAAACATTCTTGCTGCTGATGGTTCAATTGGAATAAGAATACCCAAAAATGATTTCTGCCTTGATCTAATTAAGGAATTCGGCAAGCCAATAATATCAACATCAGCGAATTCAGCAGGAAAAAAGTCTCCTTTAGGGTATTTTGATATTGAAAATGCAATTAAAATGTCTGTAGATTTCATTGTCCCTTTGCATCTCGAAGAATTGAGCATCGCAAAAAGCTCGGATATTATAAAGATTAGCAAAAACGGTCAGATTGAGGTAATAAGATAAAAGAAAACTCCGGCTAATCTTTTGGGTGAGACCGCCGGAGAAAAATTCAGACATTTTTAAAAAGTTACCGGTTATTGTTTTCCAAATTTAATGCCAAAACATTTTTTAATATTATATCAGCCTTTAATTTGTTTATTTTGTAAAAAACTAAGTATGTGATAACAGTAATAAACTATATATCTGAATTATCAAAAAAACTGCAGGATTTGTATTTCGCAAAAGAAGCCAAAAGTATTGCAGAATACTATGTTTGTGAAACCTTACAATTAAATTTTACCGAATTAATATTTAAGGGAAATGTAATTCTTGGACCTGATGATATTGAAAAATTAAAAAGTAAAGAAAACAGACTTCTTGCCGGAGAACCAGTACAATATGTTACAAATATTGCACATTTCTTTGGACTGAAATTTTTCGTATGTAAAGATGTGTTAATTCCAAGACAGGAAACAGAAATACTGGTTGACACTATAATTAAGCGATCCAAAGACTTCACAAACCTTCAAATTCTTGATATTGGTACCGGATCAGGATGTATTGCAATAAGCCTGAAAAAGTATATACCCCAAGCTCAAATCTGGGCACTTGATATTTCCGAAAAAGCACTTTCTGTATGTATTGACAATGCCAAGAAAAACGAAGTTAAAGTCAATACGGTTTTATTTGACATTCTGGGTAGTGCAAAGTTTCCTGCAAATACAAAATTTGATATAATTGTTAGTAATCCGCCTTATGTTCTGGAATCAGAGAAAGCACTAATGCATAAAAATGTAACCGAATTTGAACCTACTATTGCTTTATATATAAGTGATGAGGACCCGCTAATCTATTATAATGCAATAGCTTCTTTTGCAGAAAATCATATTAATATTGATGGAGAATTAATAGTTGAAATAAACGAAAAATTCCCAACTCAGGTTATGGAATTGCATAAGGATATGGGATTTTTAGAAAATGAAATTATTAGCGACCTAAATAATAAACCAAGATTTATATGTTCAAAGAAATAATTTTGTAAATTTGCATAAACCAAATAAAACTTGTTCTATGAAAAATTTAGTAATTATATTATTAGTGGTGCTTACCTCATTGTTTGTTTTCAGTTCTTGCGAAAGCGAAAGCAGTGCAGACGTCAATCAGGATAGGATATATACCCTGTATGAAATTATTTATAACGAAGCAGATGATTTATCGTATGCCAGAGCTACATTCTTTTTTGGTGGTATTACAGGTACAAGGCTTGAGCTTGCCAGTCCAAGCGTGGTGACTGCAAATACTGAGTCTTTGGGATACAAGTCAACGTTGGCATATTATGAACATGAATTTGCCGGATATGTACAGACTTGCGAATTTGTGTGGAAAGACACAGAAGAAAACTCATTCACAAATACTGTTTCAATTAAAGAGATAGGTTTTCCCGAAACATTGGACACAATTGTGAAGGGAGTAGCTTATGAACTGACGTGGGTTGGTGAAGTACTGGACACCGGAGAAAGTGTTTGGGCTTATGTTGACGGCACGGCAGAAAATGACGAAGTGTTAGCTACCCAAAACACCCAAAACGCTGTAAGTATTTTTCTGACTGCAACACAAACAGAAAAACTAAGTGTTGGAACCAATACAATAAAACTGACGAGAAAAAATACAATTGATGGTCAGGAAATTACATCTGCAGGCGGTTCATGCACAGGAACCTACGAAACAGAAACTATTGAAATTGAAGTTAAAGAGTAATTTAATTGGTTATTTTAATAGTCGGTTTATAAACCGTAAAGAAGAATCCGTTTTTCGGGTTCTTTTTTGTATATTTATTTTATCATGCTTGTAACTTTTTTATATTATTGTTCGTCAGACTGGCGATTATGAAAACAAAAGAATACAATATCATAGTTGATAAACATGCAGACGGGCTGTACAGATTCATTCTCGGAAATATAAAAGATGAATTTAAAGCCCAAGATATTGTTCAGGATAGCTTTGAACGGTTATGGATAAATCACGACACGGTTGAATTTGATAAAGCCAAATCTTTTCTTTTCAGAATCGCCTATAATCGAATGATTGATGTTATCAGACATGAAAAAAGAATAAATATCCATTCTGAAATTTATAATAAGTCAGAAGATATCACCGATTATCGTCAGGCAGAACTTCGTGAAGTAATAAACAATGCCATGGCAAAATTAAGCGAAGTACAGCGTTCTGTCGTTTTGTTGCGTGATTATGAAGGATATTCTTATGAAGAGATTGCTCAGATAACTGATCTTAACGAAGCACAAGTGAAAGTTTACATTTTCAGAGCAAGACAACATTTGAAAAGCTTAATCGGAAATTTTGAGGAGGTAATAAAATGAAAGAAAAAATAAACATAAATAATTATGAGGCATGGTGGGTTGATTACCTCGATGGAAAATTAAGCGAATCGGATGAAGAAAAACTGTTTGCTTTTCTTGAATCAAATCCTAAAATTTCCTCAAATCTTATAGATACTGATGATTTTATGTTATCTGCTCCGGATATTAGATATCCTGAAAAATCATCTCTCAAAGCTGATTCTCAGATTGAAAACTTACTTATTGCAAAAATCGAAAACGAAATTAATAGCGAAGACAACAAATTTATCTCTGAAAGAATTGAAACTGATAAAAAAGTTGCCACAGCTTATTCTACATATCAAAAGACTATTCTTGTACCAGATTCTTCAATTGTTTTTGAAGGGAAAAAATACCTTAAGAAAAAAGAAGTCATTCCTTTGTATAAATATGCCTCAGCAGCTGCCGTATTTGCATTGGTGTTTGGTATTGGTTATCTTTTTACGAGAAACGTTCCGGAATTTGATAAGGGACAACCGGCCCAAATATCATTTTTTGAAATGCCTGATATTGTTATTGATACTTTAAACCAGGAAGATGAATTTTATAATAATCAGTCAGATAATTCAGAAAAGATAATTTATGCATCAAAAGAGACAAATGAAGAATCAACGATTAATTATAATTTTAAAAATGATATTGAAGTTCCTGTAAGGCTCCCCTTATCCAAAATTGAAAAGTTTGGGAACCATTTTTCGCCTAATGAAAATGAATTATTGGCATATCAGGTTAATCAGCCAATTAAAGAAGAAATCGCTTTTGAATATGAATTTCAATATGTGAAATCACCGAATGATAAGGAGAACAAGTTTAAAACAACCATAAGCAAAGTGTATAATTTTGTGGAAAATATAGATATTGAAGGCACATTCGATAAAATAAAAAAAGCAAAAGAGGACTTGTTTATAACAATGAATTAAAAGTAAATTATAAATAACAAAAGTAATAACAATTAAAAATTAAAATATGAAAACAACAAAATTTTTATCAGCAGTAATCGGGATGGTTTTTCTATCAGCAGTAATATCTGCCAATGATTACAGAGAGTATTGTGATGATACTATTAGAATTAAAACCAAAGACAATTCAGAGATGGTTTTAATAGTAAATGAATTCGATGATTTTGACGGATTGTCTCTCGAGGTTGAATCAGTCATGAATAGTCTTGAAGATGTTTTGTTTGAACTGGAGTCAGAACTTGAAAATCTGGATTCTGTAATTAATGTTAACGTTAAGAACATAGATGATGAAATTGTAATTGATGTTCAAGGGGTTGTAGATAATGAGGAAGAGTATATCAATTTGAATTATAACATTAACGATGAGCCGAGAAAAGAACAAACATTACATGGTTTTATAACTTCTGATCTGGGATTTAATAACTATCTCGAAAACGGAAAATTTCCCAATGATGTAAATGCGCAATATTCTGTTAAACCGTGGGGTTCATGGGATTTGGCAATAGGAGGAGGTATGCGTTGGTATTTTGCAAAGCCGGCATCAATTGATATTGCAGCAGATTTTTCATGGTATAATTATAAGTATCAGGACAGAAGTACTCGTGTAAATAAAACCGATGATGATGTGGTATTTAGTAAAGACGCACTGGGTGCAGAATATATTAAAAGCAAAACGGCAGTTCCTTTTCTTAATGTAAGCCTTACTCCAATGGTTCATTTCGGTGCTCACAACACTGGAGTAAATCATCGGGATTTCAGATTCGGACTAGGTGTTTATGCAGGATATCGTTTGGGCGGAAGTATTAAATATGTCTATAAAATAGATAATGTTAAGATGAAATATCACAATACAGGAGACTATTTTTTAAACACATACAGATATGGCATTAAAGCAGTTTTTGGATATGCTGATGTAAACATTTTTGCTTCGTACGATTTGAGTACTTTGTATGCCGAAGGCAAAGGTCCTGCACTTAACCCGATATGTTTCGGGCTTAATTTTACATTTTAGAGTTTTCAATCGCAAAAGCCAATCGAAAGCTTGGCTTTTTTGTTTAATAATTTATTGAAATCAGAACACTAATCTATATTTCAACATCTGCTACTTCAATGGGGATATTTTCACACAAATCAACAGGTGTGTCTGCTACCAGAATATCATTTTCGAGTCTGATACCAAAACCTTCTTCTGAAATATAAATTGCAGGCTCGCAACTTAGAATCATTCCGGGAAGCAGTATTATGTCTTTTGTTCCAACATCATGTACATCCAGCCCGATGAAATGAGAAAGTCCGTGCATAAAGTATTTTTTTAATGCAGGTCTTTCCGGATCTTGTGATTCAATATCTGTTTTTGTCAATAATTTTAATTTTATAAGCTCGTCCTGTATCAGCGCTTCACATTCTTCATTTAATTTACGGATTGTGGTTCCGGGTATCATTTTACTTTTCATTAGTTTCATTACACTTAGCACAGAATTGTAAACGTCTTTCTGTCGGGTGGTAAATTTCCCCGAAACAGGAATGGTGCGGCTAAGGTCGGCAGCATAATAATCAACTTCTGCTCCAAAATCCAGTAATAACAAATCGCCATCATTACACTGATTTCGATTTGTATTATAATGTAAAATGCAATTATTAATGCCCGAAGCAACAATAGGTAAATATGCATGGTCATTTGCACCTAAGCTTAAAAACTGCCTTGTGAGTTCAGCCTCAATTTCATATTCGTACAAACCCAGTTTTATAAATTTTAGAATATTATTAAAAGCTTCTCCTGTTATTTCAATGGCATTTTTAATTGTGTTTATTTCTTCATGCGATTTCTGTAAACGCAATTTCATTGATAAGGGGTCAAGATCAAAGAAAACGA
>DAOOPK010000032.1:0-18725 GCA_035388205.1 Bacteroidales bacterium | reverse complement strand
ATAATTGATTAAATTAGTTTTAGCAATTTATGTTTTCTCGGGATTCGGAGTTCGGGGTTTAAAAGAGTATTTTTTTTATTATTAGATTTCAATCAAAATCTTTAATCCTTTAAATTAATCAATAAAAAATGTCTAAACTTTCAAGAATCAAGACATGTTAAGTTTTTATTAATTTAAAATTGATTTAATAATGCATGATTTTTGTAATTTTGTCCCAGATTTTTATGAAACGTTTAATACTAATATTAGTACTTTTCTTTTGTTTGACAAATTCTGTTAAGCCGGCTTTCATTCTTATACCAATGGATGATTCACAAAGAGATCATCTCAAGGCATACGGGGTAACATATTGGGCTTTGCAAAATCAGGTTGAATCATGGTGGTTATTAAATTACCGCGGGGGAAGTTTTTTGACTGTTTTTCTTGCTGATATTGAAAAAGAATGTGTTCTGCGTGGAGTAAGTTATGAAATAATTGCAGATGCTCAAAAGAACAATATTTTTAATGAAATATCAGCTCCTTCGGTAAATATGGATGCGGTTAAACTTGAGGTGGCGCCAAAAATTGCGGTTTACTCCCCTCCTTTCACACAACCATGGGACGATGCTGTTACACTTGCTCTTACTTATGCCGAAATTCCCTACGACAAGATTTATGACAGAGATATAATAAATGGAGAGTTGGCAAATTACGATTGGCTTCATTTACATCACGAAGATTTTACAGGACAATATGGCAAATTCTATGGAGCGTATGGTCGCATGCAATGGTACCGCGATAATCAAAAAATAAGTGAACAGGAGGCTTTAGCTATGGGATTCAATAAAGTATCTCAACTAAAACTGGCTGTTGCACAAGCTATTAAAGCTTATATTGCCGAAGGAGGATTTTTATTTGCAATGTGTTCGGCTACCGATTCTTTTGACATAGCACTTGCTGCCGAAGGTGTTGATATCTGCGAATTAATGTTTGACGGCGATCCTTCCGACCCAGATGCTCAATCAAAGCTCGATTATTCAAAGTGTTTAGCTTTTACTAATTTTACTTTAGTAAGGAATCCTCTGGAATATGAATACTCAGATATTGATATTACAGACACAAAAAAGATAGCAAACAATGATGATTATTTCATTTTGTTTGAGTTTTCTGCTAAATGGGATCCTGTTCCATCCATGTTATGTCAAAATCATACAAATATGATACGTGGTTTTATGGGTCAAACTACTGCTTTTAAAGCGGATCTTGTAAAACCTCATGTTCTGATTATGGGCGAAAACAAAGCTGCCGGTGAGGTAAGATATATACATTCGGAATTCGGCAAAGGAATGTGGACATTTTATGGCGGTCACGATCCCGAAGATTACAGACATTATGTAGGTGATGAACATACAGACCTCACTCTTTTTCCTAATTCTCCTGGATATAGGCTTATTTTAAACAATGTGCTTTTTCCTGCTGCAAAAAAGAAAAAACTTAAAACATAATCATCCCTCTGATAAATTCTTTATTACTCGAAAGAAGAAAAAAAGAAAAAACTAATTAATTTTTAATAAATTTGCCCCAACTATTTGAATTTATTCAATTTACTTATTAAATGATTTGAGAAATCAATTTTTATTATGGAAACTAATAAAGATATTACAAGAGAAAATATCATAAACGCTGCCAGTATAGCTTTCAGTAAATATGGTTTTAAAAAAGCTACGCTTGATGATATTACTTCATTTACAAATGTCAGTAAAACAGGCATTTATTATTATTTTAAAAGTAAAGAAGAAGTATTTAACGAAGTGATTAAAAAAGAAGCAGCAAAAATGCAGGAGTTTCTTAACGAAGCAATAAATCAGGAGAATACTCCTATAGACAAGGTTTTTGCTTATGTTTACGGCAGAATGTCATTTCTTGAAAAAATAAGTTATTACTATTCAGCATTAAAAAATGATTTATTCGAGCAATTGGGAGCCATTTACAATAATCGCGAGGAATTTGACAAAATTGAAATTAAAGCATTGGTTGGCATTCTTGATGAAGGAGTAAATAAAGGAGATTTCTTTATTGATGACACTTACGAAACAGCAATAACAATAATGCTCACTCTTAAAGGTCTTGAAATTCCATTCTTTGGCACAGATAAACCAATTGATTATAAAAAGCATCTTGACAGACTTACGACATTATTACTGTACGGAATTACTCCCAGATAATGAAAAGACTTATCATATATATTTTGATTTCAGTTTTTTCTTTATCCGGAATTGCCCAAAATGCAGATAATTATTTTGAAAAAGCCTGTGATTATTTAATTGAAGGAAATTACAATAAAGCTATAAAATATTTCAACAAGACTATTGAAGCAAAACCGGATTTCGACTGGGCTTATCTCAACAGAGCTTCTGCATACACATTGCAGGGCAATTACAATAAAGCTATAATTGACTTAACGAAATATTTAGAGTTTGATCCACATAACCCTGGAATTTTGGAAAGTAGAGGTATTTTGTATGTAGAAACGAATCAACCCGACCTTGCAATATCAGACTTAAACAATGCTTTGATCTTTACTCCGGAATCCACCTACTTGAATTTTTATATAGGATTGGCATATTACAAAAAAAATGAATTTCTATCTGCCATTGATTATTTCAATATTTTCCTTGATAATAACGGACTTGAATGGGAAACTTACTATTATATTTCGCTATGTTATAAAAAACTTTCCGAAACTGAAGAATCTTGCAAATATGCAAATATGGCTTACGAATCTCTTACAACTGAATTTAGCGACAATATTAAAGACCATAAAAAGGAATATAAAACTTTAAAAAAACTGGTTTCGAAGTGCAAATAGGATAATGTTAGTCTATGTTTGATTCATTAAACTTGTAAAACAACATCTTTATCTACATTTTTACATCTTCATCTGCAACCAACTGTTCTATTTGATCCATTGCAAACCCGGCTTCTTTCAAAAAAGGAAATAAAACCCAGACATGAAACATTTTATTATATTCAAAATAATTTACTTTGATATTCTGAGCATCTGCCATACTTTTAATTTTTTTACAATCCGGATATAGCACATCATGAGTACCAATAAAAATACTAATTAATGGTAAACCTTGTAAATTTCCGTTAATAGGACTAATTAAACAGTTTTTAACTTCAGAATTCCCTGACCATGCTTTACCGGCCAATACCAAAGTCTTTGAATTTAAAATCGGGTCTTTTTTTTGAGCTGCTTCAATTTCAGGATTAGTCATAGAAACATCGAGCCATGGTGAAATCAGAATTATTTGTGAAGGCTGTATAAGACCATCAACATGGTTCTTCTGGGCAAATGCAAGTGCAAGTCCTCCTCCGGCTGAATCTCCCATATAAATAATATTTTGAGAATCAGTTTCAGACACAAGCACTTTGTATAATTTATCGAGCATTCTATATGCATCAATATATGTTGAAGCAGGTGCAAGTGGATAATCAGGTATCACTACTGAACAAGATGTTGACCTAACCAATTTGGCAATAAAATGCCAATGCCCTGTAAAAATATTGTTTATATACCCTCCACCATGAAAATACAAGATAATTTTGTCAGTTGCATTTTCTTTTGGTGAAATCTTATATACATTTCTATTATCAATCTTGCAAATGTCTATTTGAAATTCTTTATAATATTTCTTTGGTATTGTTGCTGCCGTTGAAACAAAATTATCTTTACCCAGTTTATTTTTTATACTGTTTTTTGGCACAAACAACCTTGCTCCTGCTTTTATATTCCTAGCCAATAATGTCGGCTTTTCCTGATGAATGTATGTAATTGATTTAGAACCTTGAACCTGAGCTTGCATATTTAGACAAAATATTAAGAGTAGTAAAAATATTGATAATTTGTTCCAAGTTTTATTAATATGTACGCTCATTTATTCTGATCAATCCTTCTTATTTATAAATTATGAAATCATTCACTAGATTATCTTTTCTAGCAGTTGGCTTTTGATAACCTTCACTCATTTTTTCGACATTAGTGAAAATATATTCTCTCATTTCACTTACTGAAATCATTCCATCACCTGAATAATCAGCTTCCATATCGCGAAGGCCTTTTACCAAAACATAGGTAAAGATGCCATGTTCCAGATCACCAATTTCCAAAGCAAATCCTGTACCTGTTGCTGCCGAAATCACAACCGAACCTGTGCCTTTACGAATATCAGCAAAATATTCGGTCATAATATCATACGAATTTTCCAATTGATCTCCTGTTTCATCACCGGGGACATTATACATTATCACCCCTTTTGCTGCTAGTGCAGATTGTGCCGTTTCATCAACGGGAGTTGTATTATCCGCAATATTTTCTGACGAAATTGTAACATCCAACTCCCCCGAATGACAAGCATCAATTAAGACAAGTTTGTTACGTGCAGGTATCCCGTCAAGAATACCTTCAATCAGATCATACTCCAACCCATTTTGTGATGGGTCTGTAAAATTAACATCATAAGTTGCAAAATAAAAATCACCGTCTTCGTCAAGTAGCCCATGACCTGAAAAATGTATAATAACAATATCGTCAACATTTGTATTCTGCAACTTTTCTTTAAGTGACACAAAATTTGCTCTCGTACAATTTATCCCAAACAATGAATCAATTATAATATTGTAATCGCTTGACATATCATTAAATACAGATACAATTTCACGACCATCATTAACTGTATAATTCAGATTGTATTGAGCATTTTGATATTCTGCCACAGCCATTGAAATTACATAAATATCATTTTTCTCTGGTTCAAGCGGAGTGTAAAAAACTTCTACACTATTTCTTAGGCTTTCAACTCCTGCAGTGTTTATGCATGATACTTCAATTTTATTCAAACCCTGGCTCAATTTTACTTTTTCGCTTACATTAATAGTTTTCACATTAGACTTTCTTACATTTTTACCATTTGAACCATATTCGGCAACACCATTAACATATACATTATACCTGTCAATAAAATGTATTGTATCAAATGCAGATATTTCGATTTGAGTATATTCTTTTTCCGTTAATAATTGAATATCATCAATATTTTTAATAAAAATTGACGGAGCATTAATATCTTTTTCAAAATAATCAATATTAAAGCCTGTCTTTTCAAGTCTTTTGTCGTAAGCTTTTTTATAAACAGGGATCATTGATTTATCAGCAAAAGGCAATATCTCAAGTACCTTATCGGGACGATTATATTGTAAATCGAACTGATCGAATCCGTATGTTTGAATGCCTACTGCAAAACTTACTTTTCTTGCCGCATCTGGTGTTCCCATATAATATAATTCAGGTGTAGTAATCAGATAATCTTCTTCACCTACAGGAATAACGCAGCAAATCTCTTCCAAATTCCTGGAATCAAGGATTTTTATCTGATTATCCCAGCCTCCACTAACAACATAAAGTCCATCATCAGAGAAATCAACAGAAATTACGCTACCCGTATGACCGGTATATTTTGCAACCGGCTCTGAGTTTACCCAATCTGTCATACATATAGTCCTATCCCATGAAGCTGAACACAAATAATCATTAATTGGACTAAATTCCATATCTTTAACAATCCAAATATGAGGTTTTAAAGTTTTAACAATTTTTGATGTAGGAATATCTATCATAACAATTTCTCCAGTCCACAAACCAGCAGCTACTGTATTTCCATCACCTGATATAGCAACAGATTCAGCCTCAGAACCAAGGTTTTTAAATTCTCTGTAAACTTTTTTATTTTCAACAGAATAAACAATCAATGATTTATCCCTGCTTACCGAACACAAAAACTTCCCATCATTGGAAAAACAAACATCCATCACATCTCCTTTATGTTTATAAGAAGATAATAATGATTTATCTATAGTTGAATAAACATAAACGGTAGAATCATGCATACTTAAAGCAAACATACTTTCATCTTTAGAAAAGACCATTGAATATATTCCGCTTTCATTATCAAGAAAATTACTAATATCAGAATTATGGTAATTAAAAATATTTATTCCAGGACTCATAGAAGCAATAACAGCATCTTTACCAGTTTTTAACAAACAAACCTGTGATAAATATGAATTATTAACAAAAGCAGTATTTATCATTTTACATTTAAACATATTAAAGATATGCACACGAGAATCCCAATGAGCCGATGCTAATGTGAATTCTTCGCCAACAGCATCAACAGATTCAATCGGACTGGTACTACCAACAAATGTTTTTATCAATTTCCCTTCTATTGATTTATAAACATTTATTTCATTCGATGAACCACATGCAACAATTTCCTTTCCGTCAGGTTTATATTTTACTGCTGTTGACATTAGCGATACTGTTTGCATACTAAATAGAAGCTCTCCGGATTCAAGATTCCACTCATACAATTTACCATTAAGAGTTACGGCAGCAAGTTTTTTGTTGTCATAACTTATGTCACATGATGACCACATTTGATATTCATCGCTAAATTCGTGTAGTAATTTTCCGGTTTTTACATCAAAAACCTTAATTTTATAATCGTATGCAGAGGTTACTAAAATTGTCTCGTCAGGGCTAATGCTAATTGATTTTATCTGATACTCATTTGCTTTTATTTCATGCAATAAACTAAGATCTTTTGCATTAAATATTTTAAGATTTCCATTAATGTCTCCTGTTGCTATAATTTTACCTTTACTACCAACATCGAGCCCATAACAAGCAGATTTCGAAACTGCAATTTCCTTATCAATGCTGCCATCTTTTGTGTTTAGTATTTTTAATGTTCCTGCATTGCCAATTATTGCAACTTTTTTAACATCAGGAAAAACAGAAAGACAATTTATTCCATTATCAAAACCATCCCACACTGCTGTTTGATCAAATTTCAGCAGACTCCACTCCCTTACTTTGCCATCCCAACCGGCTGAATATACTTTATCGGCTTCATCCGAGAACTCACACGAAACTGCTCCAAAATTTGTACCTGCGAATTTTATAATCTCTCTACCAGTTGCATAATCCCAAACTATTACAGTTTTATCAACTGACGAGCTAACAATAAACCGACCATCAGAAGAAATATCAACATCAGTAATTTGTGCCGTATGACCTACAGGAGGAACAAGACGAATATTCTGCGAGTATGATGCCATTACTAGTGTTAAAGAAAATATTGCTAATAAAATTATTTTTTTCATAGTATGAAAATTTTCGTAAATATAGAAAAACTTAATGCAGCTTTACTCATTTTCCAGAATAAATGCGTGCGATGCTTCAGGATTATCATATACTTCTTGAAGGGTTCTAATGTCGAAAATTTTGGGACTTTCGTGTTGATACTCGGAAGCAATCAATAAATAGTCTTTTGTAATTTGCATACCGAGTTGGTGGTGATATGATTTATCGGTATTAGTATTAAGGATTATTTCCTCTAATTTACTTTTATTATTATCCCAAAAATAGCATGGAGAAATATTGTGAGGGGTATCACCCCAGGCTGCCGAAACAATAAGACTAATACTATCGTTTAATTTTGCTAGAAAAAAAGCGTCTGAAGAGTGAACTTCATCACCTATAAAATATTTCTCTAAATCCGTATCCATTAATAACTCTGTATTGCCTTTAACTCCATAAAAGCACATCGAATTATTTATTATTGCTGAAGTTGAGATATATTTATCATTTATTTTTATGTAATCGTCAAGAACTGATAGTCCTGGCGTCATTCCTGCACAACATTTTGATGCTTTTTCAACTATTGTTTCCCATTGCCCAGATTTATTTACTTTCAGTATGCCAACGATTACCTCTCCACCCCATTCAGGCAAATAATCAGCTAATTTCTCCAATTTTTGATATTTGGCTAAGTTAGTTTGGTCAACATTTATTCCATAAGAAAAACAAACTTCTCCAGTTTCCTTGTCAATCCATGCACTATTAAACATACCAATTAGTCCTTCTGGAAGAGGATCTGATAATTTTTGAAATTCCTCTTCCTTACTTAGATAATTTTTCATTAAAACACCTTCTTGTGTTACAAAATGAACCTGATGATTTATGGTGTCCCAAATTACATCCGCTGGAAGTGTTTCGAACTCTGCTAATAAAATAAAAGTCTCCCCAGGCAGTACTTTTATATAATAATCATAATAATTTCCTGATTTTTCATAATAAACCAATAAAATTTTTGACTCTAATATTACTGAATCCTGATCATGATTAGTGTCAATTTTACTATTTATTTTTTTTTTCACAACTAAAGAATTGCATACTGAAATAGAAGAGAATGCAAATACGAAAATCAATAATCCTGAAAGTTTTATTCTCATCTAGTAATTGTTTAGGTTAAAGTTGCATATTGTCTAAATATCTAGTAAAAATAAGATTTATTTATGAATTTACAAATTATTCAATGCGAACTATTTTGGGAAAATTGTGATTTAACCTAAGAAGGTTTCGATAGAAGAGATTTTAAGTAAATAAAGAAACAGTATGCTTGTTTTCATATAGCTATGCTTATATATCTTACTAAATAGTTCTTATGCGTTTATTTCTTTCGTAATAAGGTCATAAGAGTGTCTTACAATGTGGTTTGTTAATTCTTTTGTAATGCTTATATACTTTCCTGTAATATTAGGAATAAACAACAAAGCCCGTCATAAATGACAGGCTTTGTGAACTAGGAAGGAGTCGAACCCTCAACCTCCTGATCCGTAGTCAGGTGCTCTATCCAATTGAGCTACTAGTCCGTTATGAGTTTACAAAGATAAACGCTTTTTAAAACTATACAAAGAAATAATTTAAATTTTTTCGCCATATAAATCAAAATCATCAAATCCATTTATCTTAACATCATAATACTCTCCTATTTCCAGTTTTTCATCGCAATTTACAATAACTTCATTATCTACTTCGACAGAATCGTATTCGGTTCTGCCAATGTAAAAGTCAGTATCTTTAGAGTCAATAATTACTTTGAATATCTTTCCGACTTTGTTGGCATTCAATTCGTTTGAGATTTTACTCTGCTCGTTCATAAGAATTTCTGCCCTCTTTTCTTTTACTGCAGAACTTATAATGTCCTTATAATCTACTGCGGCTTTAGTGCCTTCTTCTTGAGAATAAGTAAAAACTCCAAGTCTGTCAAATCTTTGCTCCTTTACAAATTCCATCAATTCATTGAATTCCTTCTTCCCTTCGCCCGGATGTCCAACTAACATGGTTGTACGTATCGTTGCATCAGGAATTTTAGTTCTAATTCTATCTAACAAATCTACGATTTCCTGTTTAGTACAAGCCCGATTCATTTTTTTTAGAACCTTATCAGATATATGCTGCAAAGGGATATCAATGTATTTACATACTTTTGGATTATCTGCAATTACATCAAGAAGCTTTTCAGGAAAGAGAAAAGGATATAAATATTGGAGTCTGATCCATTCTATACCATCAATTTCACAAAGTGAGTTTACCAGCTCCGGCAATAAGAATTCTTTTTCAAAATCATAACCGTAAAAACACAAATCCTGAGCTATAAGAATCAATTCCTTTACTCCCGTTTTTGTCAAAATTCGTGCTTCTTCAAGAATATCTACTACTTTTCTGGAAACATATTTCCCCTTAATTAATGGGATAGCACAGAACGAACAGTTGCGGTTGCAACCTTCTGCGATCTTCAGATATGCATAATGACCGGCAGAATCAGGAATTCGGTTATATGCAGTTCTTTTATCTTGTTTTAACTCTACAATTTGCAATAGTTGTTCCGCATTATAGTTTCCCACATAGAAATCAACTTCTGGAATTTCGGCTTTTAATTCTTTTTCATATCTCTGTACCAAACAACCAAAAACTATTATTTTCTCAAGTTTTATTTTCTTGTTTTTATATTTATCTCGCTGTTTTTTTAAATTAACCAGTTCTATAATCGTGTTAATTGATTCCTCTTTGGCATCATTAATGAATCCACAAGTATTTATAAATGCAATTTGAAAATCTGTTTTATCTGAGTTATGAACAACTTTATAACCTGCATTACTGAGTTGAAAAGCAAATTGTTCAGAATCTGTAAGATTTTTCGAACATCCGAGTGTGATTATATTGATTTTTTTTGCATTTTTAACCATTATTTTAAATTTGAAAATACAAAGATAAATACTATGAAGCAATTTTTAATGATATTTATGTTTTGTTTCTGTTTTTCGATACTGAATGCACAAGAATATGTAAATTACTATCAATTACCTGTTTGGGCTGAAGACCTCCCGTATTCTGTTGGAAATTCAGAAATTTATGCAATAGGAATGTCTGACCCACGCATGGAGGATAAAGTGCTGGCTAAAGAAATTGCTCTTCATAGAGCTATAATAATGGCTGTATTGCTGAATTCATCCACAGTTTATTATGCTGCAGATTATTTTGAAAAAAAGTCTGAAGAATATAGATGGTTCGTTATGACAGAAGACGTGCAGGAATTAGGAAAGATGCAAGCTGCAGGTTGGGTTGATAAAAATTCTTATGAAATATTAAACACTGATGAAAACACAAACGGAGAAACCGTAGTTTTAATAAAATACATTCCATCAATTAAGAATGACACAAACTTTTTTGTTTCAGCAGAGTATTATCGCCAGGATTTTGAAATCAGCAATACTAGGGCTATGGAATCTGTCAGAAGTATAAAACTTTCTGTTTCATGGCTTGAAACAAACAAGTCTGATACGCTGAAATCATTTTTTCATATGACTAACTGGAACAACAGTATAAGCACCGAAATTCTTTATAAAAATAATACTATTACGCCTCCAGGCTACACATACGAATATGCATCAAGTATTCCAGATACTTTTGACCTTAAATTGTATAGTAATTCTGTCAGTCTAAAAAAAGGATTATGGATTGCCTATATTGATTCCTATATGCAAAGCGTCATAAAAATATCCAAAAACTACAATGCTAAATTTAGCACAGTTAACGATGATTACAAAGTGAATCGAGATGACGGAATCACAGAATACAGTATTGAAAGCCTATCAAGAATCTCCTGTAAGAACGAATTAAGTTTTGAATTTGGAGGCTTAGGTATATACAAGAATGCATTATATCCAAGAGTTTATTTAATCAACGATAGAATACCGTACATAAAATACGGAGATATTCCGGTTAGCGATAAAAAACCTAACAAATCAGAAACACCGAAGAAATGCTGGTTTAAAAGAATATTTTCAAAAAACCCGAAAGATGATAAATAAAAAAGAACAAAAATATCAGAGAATAATAACTCAACTTAAGGAATTATTCCAAAAAGTTGAGAATCCACTAAGTCGAATGGCAACAATTTGTGCAGTTTTACATCATAAAAACGAGCACTTTTTTTGGACAGGTTTTTATCTAATTAGTGAAAACGATGAACTTGAAGTTGTGTGTTATCAGGGACCTTTGGCATGTATGAGATTAAAAAAAGATACAGGAGTTTGCTGGGCTGCAATTAGTCGGCAAAAGTCGATTGTTGTGGATAATGTTAATGATTTCCCCGGACATATCGCATGTAATCCTCTCAGCCGTTCCGAAATTGTAATTCCTGTATTTCAATATGGAAAAATTAAGGGTGTTTTAGATGTTGACAGTAAAACATTTGCTGCATTTGATAAATCAGATGCAGATATGCTTCGTGAAATAACACAATTAGTTTACAAACAATGAATTCTTGTTGTTTGATCCTATGTCTTAAACAGACTCCTCATTTGAACCTTCTTGGGCTGTAGATTCGAAATATTCAGGTTTATTTTCCTTAATGAAATTTACAGCCTGATTGTACCCATCTAAAAATTTGTCGAAATCTTCTTTGTACAAAAAGACCTTATGCTTCTCAAATTTTGAATTACCTTGCTTGTCAAAAACTTTTTTACTCTCAGTAACTGTCAAAAAATAATCACCCTGACGATTTGCCCTTACGTCAAAAAAATACGTTCTCTTACCGGCTCTCACCGAAACCGCAAAGATTTCTTCTCTCTTTATTTCATTCCCTTCCATACAATAAATTTATTGTTTTATACAAATTTAAATAAAAAATGTAATACAAAACGAAAATTTATTCAATTTTCTTCAAAAAAACCAGTTTTATCATAAATGCACTGCCAAAAAATTATTTAATTTATTCCAATTATATAATTATTTTTGTCCGATAAAAAAAAGTACATTAACATGATTAGTCGCAGATTAGTAAGAATAAAGGCAATGCAGACCTATTACGCCTTTTTGCAGGATGACGAAGAACAAAACATTGATAAAGTCCTTGAAGAAATGGAACGTAATATCAATAAGTCATACGAACTATTTATCCACATACATTGCTTACTAATTGCGATTGTAGATTATGCTGAAGAAAAAATCGAAATTGCTAAAAATAAACTGATCAAAACAGACAAGGACGTAAATCCCAACACAAAATTTTGCAATAATAGGATTATTTCTGCTTTTATGAATGACCCGACAATTAAACATGCGATGTCTAATTCAGATATGAACTGGAACGAAAATCCCGAATTTGTCAGAACATTGTGGATGGAAATAAATTCTTCTTCATATTATAAGTCATTTATGAATGATCCTAAGGATTCTTTTGAACAGGATTTTGATATAATAAAAAAAATAATCTCAAAAAATATTTCTGATAATCCCACACTGGATGAGATTTTAGAAGAAAAGAGCATTTACTGGAACGATGACTTAGAATTTTTATGCAGTAATTTGATGCAAAATATTAAAAACTACAGTAAAAATATTTCAAACTACCGATTACCTAAAATGTTTAAAGCAGAGCAAGACAGAAATTTTGCATTTACGCTAATTAAACAAGCTGTACTGAATAAAGATATATATGATAAAAAGATTTTACATTGCTTACAAAAATGGGAACTTGAAAGAATAGCTTTTCTCGATAAAGTATTAATACATCTGGCATTGACCGAAATAATGAAAATCCCTTATATTCCTGTTAAAGTTACAATCAATGAATATCTGGACATTGCGAAGTTTTATAGCACAGAAAAAAGTAGCGTTTTTATTAACGGTATTATTGACAAAATACACATTGAATTAAAAAAATCAGGGGAATTGAATAAATCGGGAACAGGGCTTTTATAAATTCCATGCAAAACATTAACAATTAGATAACAATTTGAGTAGTTAGAAATATAAAAAGTATTATCTTTGCGAAGTTAAAAGTGTTTAAGATTATGAAAATTATTGTATATGCTATCGGATTATTTCTTATTATAATTCTGAATTCATGTAATAATAACAATACTCAGACCGGAGGAGAATACAATATTTCTAATTCAAATTCTGCCAATGGTGATAACGGAGATCAAACCAACCTAGCTGTTATTGAGTTTAATTCAACTGAGTACAATTTCGGAACAGTAATTCAGGGAGAAAAAGTTGCTCATAGTTTTGTCTTCAAAAACACAGGTGGTGGAAATCTCATCATTTCAAATGTAAAGGCATCGTGTGGATGTACTGTTCCAAAATGGACCAAGGAGCCTATAAAACCGGGAGAGACAGGAACTATTGAACTTGTTTTTGACAGTTCTAATCGTGATGGAATACAAACAAAATCAGCAAAAGTATATTCTAATACACAACCAAATGTTACAGAGTTAATAATTCGTTGTGAAGTGATAATGTAAATTAAGTTTAAATTTAAAATAAATTTTATGAATCAGTTATTTTTAATGGCTCAACAAGGGCAACAAAGCAGCCCTTACAGCTCGATTATTTTTCTTGTGTTGATCGTTGCAGTTTTTTATTTCTTTATGATACGTCCACAAATGAAAAAACAAAAAGAAGCAAAGAAGTTCCGCGACGCTTTGCAGAAAGGAGACAAAGTAGTTACTCTAGGTGGAATTTATGGAAAAATAGTTGAAGTACATGATACATATGTCTTTGTAGAAATCGACACTAATGTTAAGGTAAAACTTGACAAAGGCTCTGTTGTTGCTTCTCCGGAGGACATTCCGCCTGCCCAAAAATAGTAAGTTCCATGACTGAAAATATTAAACACAGAAATAAATTTTCGGCATATATTGTAAAACAATTTAAAAACCGAAATATATTTATTTTTTTGTTTTTCCTTGTTTTGTCATCCTTTTTGTGGTTTTTGAATTTTGTCAATAAAGTGCATGATTCAACAATTGATATTCCATATAAATTTGAAAATCTGCCAAACAAAGCAAAACTCAGTGCTGAGAACGAATCAAATCTTACTATTCATATACATGGTCATGGATATAACATTTTAAGAGAGAAAATTGAAACTGTAAAATTACCGGTAATTATTGATCTTGCCGAAAAAGAGACACCGATTATATTTCATGCATGTGTTGACAATCACCTAAAAAGCTATATTCTAACAAAAGATATAATTCCTTTTCTTACCAAACGATTTGGTTCAAATATACAGATCACAGGCGTTAAACCAGATACATTATTTTTTGATATGGCAGAAAGTTTTTCGAAAAGAGTACCTGTTATTTTTGAAAATGATTACGATCTAGATGCGGAATTTATTGTCAATGGTGAAGAAGTTCTAAATCCTGATTCAATATTTGTTTTCGGACCCAAACATATAATTGACACAATACAGGCTGTATATTGTGAAAAAAGTAGAATTGAAGATATCGGAGAAAGCCATATAAAAGAAATTAGATTGAAGGGTATTAAAGACTTGAGCTATTCAAAGTCCAGAATTTTAATTAATTTCCCTGTAGAAAAATACACCGAAGCTAGCATAATTATTCCAGTAACTGCAGCAAATTTCCCCGATTCACTTGACTATCAACTTATTCCAAATGAAGTTAGCGTTTCTTATAAAGTCCCTTTAAGTCTATACGATGTGATAGATAGTCTTAACTTTGAAGCAGTTGCTGATTACACAACAGAAAAAAACAATCTTGTTACTGTAAATATTGTGTCAGTCAACCCATATCTTGAGATTACTAAAGTAAATCCTTTCAATATCGGTTTTGTCCTGAAAAGAAAAATCCATAATGATTAAAATAGGTATTACAGGTACTATTGGTTCAGGCAAATCGGTTGTTTCAAAAATATTCGAGACAATGGGAATTTCTGTTTATAATGCTGATTATCAGACAAAACAGATTATGATTAAGAACGCAAAAATTATATCAGCACTAAAAGAAAGATATGGCGATCAGGTATATAATGATTCACAAATTAACAAAGCTTTCCTTGCAAACATAATTTTCAACAATGAAGATGAAAGAAAATATGTCAATTCAATAGTCCATCCTGCTGTTATCAATGATTTTATTGAGTGGACAAAACATCAAAATGAAGATATCGTTGCTATAGAATCTGCTCTAATTTTCGAATCCGGGATTGAGAATATTATTGATTATTCTGTATTGGTTACATCTCCATTCAAACTTGCAGTGGAACGAATTTCGAAACGTGATAATATTTCAACACATGAAGCTGAAAGAAAAATTGAACTACAAACAAAAAATTTACCAAAAGATATTAGAGCAGATTTTTATATACACAATGATGAGAACAATTCATTAATAGTACAAAGTGTAGAAATTTTATCTAAACTGAGAAAAGAGTAATGGTAAGACTGGGAAAATGGATTGGTGGAGGTCTTGGTTGGGCTTTTGGTGGTCCTATAGGTGGTTTATTAGGTTTTTTCCTGGGTTCTATATTTGATGGAGCCAGTTTAATATCAAAATCTGTCAATGAACCGACAAGAAAAGTTACACAAAGAGGTGATTTTATTTTGTCATTCCTAGTTTTATCTGCGGCTGTAATGAAAGCCGATAATATTGTCAAAAAAAGCGAGCTTGATTATGTCAAAAAATTCCTGCTTTCTAATTTTGGAGAACATCAGACTTATGAATCATTAAGAGTTCTTAAGGGACTGCTCGAAAAAGATATTCCGCTCGATGATGTATGTATGCAGATTAAACAGAACATGAGTCATCCTCTGAAACTTCAGATAATTCACTATTTATACGGAATAGCAAATGCTGACGGAGAAATACATGCATCTGAAATTAATCTCATTGAGCAAATCGCAATAAAAATAGGATTAAGTTACTCTGATCATAATTCGGTTAAATCAATGTTTGTCAAAGAAACTGATTCAGCATACGAAATTCTAGGGGTTTCTAAGTCGAGCTCAGATGAAGAAATTAAAAAAGTTTATAGAAAAATGGCAATAAAGTTTCATCCCGACAAAGTTGCCAATATGGGTGAAGACATTCAGAACGCTGCAAAAGTCAAATTTCAGACATTGAACGAAGCTTACGAAACAATAAAAAAAGAAAGAAATATTATTTGATATTATTCGAGTAATCAGTATTATTCGAAATCTCAGAATAATTTATGGCATTTATTTTGAAGAATTTTGTGTCATTATTTTTTAGTATTAATAACAAATATTACATTTGTGCCTTAAATTAAAATATATGTTTTTAGACGGAATTTTAGCTATTGCAGGACAGCCGGGACTTTTTAAGTTAGTCTCCAAAGGAAAAAACAATGTCATTGTTGAATCACTAACTACCGGTAAGAGAATACCGGCTTTTTCAACATCACGAATATCAACACTTGAAGATGTTGCTATCTATACGTATGATGAAGATATCCCACTACGCGAAGTTTTCATTAAATTATACGAAAAATACGAAGCTAAACAAGTCGTATCAGCAAAAGCTTCGAACAAGGATCTTTTAGATTTAATTACTGCTATTCTACCTGATTATGATAAAGATAGAGTATATGTTTCGGACATTAAAAAGCTTGTAAACTGGTACAATATTTTGATAGAGAAAAACATCCTTCAAAAAGACAACATCAAATCCGAAGAAAAAGAACCTAAAGCAGAAAAACCTGTTGAATCAGAAAAATAAGTTTAATCTAATATTTCTTTAAAAAATTTACTAAACAAAAATAATAATGTAGGATTATAAAATCATATCCTGCATTATTAAATTAAACAAATAAACTTTTGGTTAATTTATTTTTGTACAATAATTTTTTGTCTTTTAGAAAATGAAGAAGAGTTAATCTCAAGAATATAAATTCCATTTGACAAATGTCTTACATCAATATTTGACACAATTGAAACGAGTTCCTCGGAAAACACCTTTTCGCCAGAGATAGTATAGATAACAATATTTACATTTTCAAATAAATCAGTGTTATTGCTAATAGTTACAAAATTGCTAGATGGATTTGGAAACACACTAAATCCATCGTTTATTGCTATATTTTCCTCTACACCAACAATGTCAGTATACCATTTAAAACATGGATACCCATTGTTAATAACACTGCTAATATGCCAGTTATCATCATTTCCATTAGTTGTTTCTCCATAGAAATCCCAGCCAGCATTTGTATAAGTGGCTAATGTCTTCATCTCGAGCGAAGTTTTTCCAGTAATATCAACAGAACCACCACCGTTCCATCCACAGCCTATTCCTACACTTGAAGTTTCGGTATCCCAGAAACACAAACTAGCTGAACCTGAATCCTCGTTGCTACCAAGAAGTCCACCATAACAGCCTCCTGAGCTAGTTATTACACCAGTAGAATAAGATTTTTCAACACTACCAGTATTACGTCCAACAACACCCCCAACATTATTCTGTGTCCCAGAAACATTTCCCCTTGCATAACAGTTGTTAATATTGGAATATGAATTTTGTCCAACTAAACCTCCAAGGCTTCCTCCACCAGTTACATTACCTTCAGCAAAACAATAACTAACTGTAGTTGTATTATCGCTTAAACCTATCAAACCTCCAAGATTTTGACTAATTGACTCCCCATTGATAGTCGCATTGCTATAGCAATATGAAATAACAGTATTTTCTTTACTCTGACCAATTAAACCGCCAGCGCTACCAGAATTATCTGGAACGGAGAATGTTATTTGACCAGTGGTATAGCAACTATCAACAGTTCCATTACTCTTATCTGTGCTACCATCATTTTCGCCAATTAAACATCCTAAATTCCTAATCCCTGAAATATCAGCATCAGCAAAACATTTTCTAACAGTTCCTTTGTTTTTACCAATCAAACCACCGATATTTTCTCCAGAGCTAGTAATAGCACCAGAAAATGTACAAGAATAAATATACTCATTACCTGATTCATTCCTTCCAACGAGTCCTCCTATATCATTTACGCCTTCTATTTCTCCATTTATAGCATGACAATTTGTAATTTCGGACGAAAAATTAAAGCCTGTTAAAGAGCCAACAAACTCATTACCAGCTATCCAAATATCTGCGATTAGCATATTAGAGATATTGGCATTTTCGATAATTGCAAAAAAGCCGAGAGCCATTTCAGTTGGTCTGTTTATATAGATATTTTCTATTAAAAAACCTCCACCGTCATATGAACCTGTAAATGCCAAATAGTCAGCTTCTGAGTTGACATATCCAATTGGATCCCATCCTGCACCACTATTCCAAGCCGAAGTAAAATTTGCATTAATATCATTAGTTTGCTCAAAATATTTATCCCATGAACTTGAAGTAATTGACATCCAATAAAGATTGTCAAGAGTTGCGATTTGATAAGGGTCATTTTCTGTTCCACTACCGGCAGGGACAACAGGTGTTTGTGCACTTAGAATTGTTGCAATAAACAACACAAAACAAATAGTAAAAATACT
>DAOOPK010000031.1:0-19526 GCA_035388205.1 Bacteroidales bacterium | reverse complement strand
GAAACAGCCGGAAAGCTTTCAAAGTTGACTCCGGCGGCGCGCACCGCTACAAAAGCTAATTCCACAAATGCATTCGTTGTTTGTGTAGGAGGAGAAAAAAGAGCATTTTCAAATATTGCAAAATCGTAGCCGGGTCCGTTGTATATGGCATGGTCAAATTCCAGAATTATCGAACCTCCATCGCCAAGACTTACAAGCTGCCCATCTGCTATTCCTGTTGCATTTTCTGGTTCTCCACTCCATGCATGATTTGATGTTGTTCCTGCTTCGGTATATGTAAAATCAGTATCTGAAATGTTGATATACCCACGTTCAACATTAGCAGATATCGCCCATGAAACAATGATGGATGAGTCTTTATGTATTGCATTTGTGCCTTCAGGAAAACTCTGTCCAAAACAGAATTTTATCATAATTGACAAAATCAAGAATACAAAAAACAATTTCATTATTTCATTATTTTTTGAGTTAAACACACTTTCCCATCTGATGTCTGGACAAGATAAATACCGTTTGATAGATCATCTAAATTAATAGAAGTTTTATTTGATTGAGCTTCAGTTTCTTTAAGCAGTTTTCCTGTCATATCAAATACTTTTACACTTTTTACGATTTGGTCAGATTCAATAATCAGATTGCCGGAATTGATGTAAATTAATGGTTTTAAAATATTATTCTGATTAATTCCGACTTCATCAACCCAAACATTAACAGTTCCGGTATTTTGATTGCCTAATGCATCAGTAACAGTTACTGTATAACTTGTGCTTTGCTCAGGAGTTGCCAACGGTGTTTGAGAAAGGTAGTCGTCAAGGCTTGAAGAGTTGCTCCATTCGAAAGAATATGGCTGAACCCCGCCTCTGACATATACTGATATTTGAGCTGATTCACCACTGCTGATATAATAGTCTGGATTTATTTCTGTTTCCATTGGTGGAATACCTTCAGGGCATTCTTCTCCAATATTATCAATGCAGAAATATGCAGGTGTATTTACGCCATAATCACCTGCATCGCTTGATTCTAGATAAAATAAAAGACTGTCTGTTCCCTCTGCCCATGTCAAATCAACGTAGGTCCAGTTATCGAATTTGTAATCAAGATCTGAATTGTCAAAGCGATAATCAGCCAACATAATATCAGCAAAGGCAAAATACCATGATGTCGTGCTATAGGCTACAATATGAAGTTTAAGCCAGTGTTGATTATTGCTGTAAAAGTCACCCTCAGACATGTATAATGATGAATAAGCATTAAGGGAAACAAACATGCCGGGTATTACTTCTGGAGCTGTCTCGAGATCCAGTTTTAGAATTGATGGAATTGGACTGTAGTTATTTTCCCAATCTCCCATTATATATGAAACTACATAGTTTTCCGAAGACCAGACTCCGGTTCCTGATGCAGAAGAGAATTCATTTAAATATGAATAAGTTGTTATATCAGTTTCGTTGGTATATGCAAATCCATTCCATGAGCCATTCCCTCCTCCCCAGTCAGTATATGTGTTATAAAACTTAGCATACCCACTACTAAAACTACCACTAAGGTCACTGCCGTTCCAGTGAGATTCAGGTTCGAGACTAAGTTCTTCAAAATCAACGATGTTTTGAGCAAAAGTCATTGTAAAACTGAAAATAAATAGCACTGCGATAAGTGTTTGCTTTAAAGGTATTAGGCTAAGGCTGAGGTCTTTGCGCTTGTTGATCAATTTTCGTAATAAATTTGTCATTTCCATAATAATATTGTTTTTAGATTAATTTTTTAAGGTCTGGTCTCTACTGACTTTATTAAGTTGTTAATTTCAATAATTATTTCACCAATTTTATCAAATGTTTCGTCTCGAACTTTAATATCTTTTATATATCCAAGACCATAGCTGACCATTAATTGACTTTGTAGTTCAGTACCACTTCCTCTCGCGATTTTATAAAACCTAGTTTTATCTTTTTTTTCATAACGTCCATAACCCTCAGCAAGGTTATGTGCAATTGAGTTTGCTGCTCTTCTCATGTCTGAAGTCAGACCGTAACGTTCTTCAATTGGAAATGTAAATGTTAATTTGTATATATGGAGAACCATTTCATATGCCTTTTGCCATACTGGGAAATCTCTAAAATCATTGTATTTCATATATTCTGTATTCTTATAAATTTTTTTCAACCTATAAATCCATTTTTTCCCTCCTTAGCCTTAGCCTTAGCCTTGGCCTAACCTTCCTTAGCCTTAAATTTCCCAGGGATAAAAAACATAAGAATTTCTCATATCAGCTTTTGTCCCCGAAAGCTTTATAACTAATGACTTTTACTGGCAGGTCTTCTGACTTACTCTATGTTGCATTGCCTTCCCATCAGCCGTTTGGCTAACAGTGACTTGTAGATTGCAACATTTTTAAGAGCTTACAGCAGCGGGTACTGCACAGGACTTACACCTGTTTCCCTCTTAGTCTCAGCTTTGAAGGCTGAAAAACCAATAACTATACAAAAGTAATATATATATTATAACAAAATCTAAAAGTGTATAAATTGTTTATAAAATTTTGTGCAATAATATATATGAATAATGGTTCTATTTTTGATAGGATGTTTTGCTTAAAATTTTTTATCAAGTTGAAATAAAATTTAAAAAAATGTTAATATACTTTAGGTTTATGAATGTTTATTAACTTTGTGCAATAAAAATAGTAATATCATGCGAATAATATGTCTCGGATTATTTTTAATTAGTTCTTTCGTTTTTTCACTTAACTCTTTTTCTCAGGATGTAAATTCAGAAACAAGGAAGTTTAACAAAATGCTTTCATTGATTGACGCTATGTACGTTGATTCGGTGGAGTTGGACGATTTGGTCGAAGTTGCTATTATCAACATGCTAAAGGAGTTGGATCCTCATTCTGTTTACATAAGTGCTGACGAATTGGCAAAGATGAAGGAACCCCTCGAAGGTAGTTTCGAAGGTATTGGGGTTCAATTCAGGATCATGGACGATACATTATTAGTCGTGGGAGTTATTAGTGGAGGTCCATCAGAAAAAGTTGGCATTTTAACTGGGGATAGAATTATTATTGTTGATGATGAAAATATTGCAGACGTCGGTATTGATAATGATGGAGTTGCAAAACGTCTGAGGGGAAAAAAAGGTACTGTTGTAAAAGTTGAAATATTAAGAAGAGGCGAGAAGCAACCACTAGTGTTTAATATTACACGTGATGTAATACCAATATACAGCATTGATGCAAGTTATATTACTGATGATAAAATAGGATATATTAAACTTAATAAATTTGCACGAACAACACAAGATGAATTAGATTCAGTATTTACAATTTTTATCAAAGCAGGCGTAAAAAACATAATATTGGATTTGACTGGTAACACAGGAGGTTATTTGGACAAAGCTGTAAGCCTTTGTGATGAGTTTTTACAAAATGATAAGTTGATTGTATATACTGAAGGTGCTAAAATTCCCCGAACCGAATATAAGTCAACTCAAGAAGGGAGGTTTTATAAAGGCAAACTGGTGGTTATAGTAGATGAAGGTTCTGCCTCAGCCAGCGAAATCGTTTCGGGAGCTTTGCAGGACTGGGATCGTGCTGTGATTGTAGGAAGACGTACTTTCGGAAAAGGTCTGGTTCAGAGAGAGATGCCTCTTACTGACGGCTCTGCTGTCAGATTGACTATTGCACGCTATTATACTCCGACTGGAAGACTTATTCAGAAACCTTATGAAGATGGCTATGATGAATATGCTGATGATATCACAGAAAGATTTTTACATGGTGAATTCTCATCCAAAGACAGTATTGTTTTTGCCGACTCTCTGAAATATGAAACATTGATATATAAAAAGACAGTTTATGGCGGTGGTGGTATTATGCCGGACGATTTTGTGCCAATTGATACAACTTTAAGGTCTGATTATCATATTGAACTGATAAGAAAAGGTGTAATGTTTAATTTCGTTTCAAAATTCGTTGATACTCATAGGTCCGAATTGCAAAGTAAATACCCCGATATCGAAACATTTAAACAAGAGTTTTTAGTAGATCAGGTTTTGTTAGACGAACTGAAAGCTGCTGCAATAGAACAAAAAATCAATGTTGATTCATTGACTCCTGCAACAGATGAACAAACAGATTATCTAAAAACTCATCTCAAAGCCCTTATTGCAGGAGACATCTGGAGAAATAACGAATTCTGGATGATTTATAATGAAATAAATCCTTTTTTCTTACGTGCACACGAAATTATTATTGATGACAAATTGTATGATTCATTGTTAAAAGGAAAATAATGGATTCTGTTTATGTCTGGATAATTCAGAATTGGATCGAAATTTCTGCAGCTACACTAGGATTAGTTGGAATATTTTTACAAATTCGTCAAAGCCATTGGTATTGGCTAACGTCAATAATAATGGTGTCCTTATTTATAGTTGTATTTTATAACTCCCGTTTTTATGCTGATATGTCATTTCAGTTTTATTATCTCACTGTTAGTATTTATGGATGGTATTATTGGATTATTGGTAAAAATCAGGGAAGTAACGAAGTAAAAAAAACATATAGATTAAAGCCTGTTCATTGGTTGTATTCTATTGGTGTTTCAATCGTATTTTTTGTTTTAATAATTTTAATTCTAAAAAATTTTACAGATTCAGATGTTGCCTTTGGGGATGCATTTACAACTGCATTAAGTTTTGTCGCAACATGGTTACTGGCAAGAAAGATTATCGAAAATTGGCTATTCTGGATTGTCATTGATGCAGTATCGGCAGGACTTTATATTTACAAAGCCTTGTATCCTACAGCAGTACTTTTTGTTGTTCTTACAGTTCTGGCAATTGTTGGCTATTTTAAATGGAAAAAATTCTTGGTCAATGACTAAAACAAAGAAAATAGTTTTAATCGGTCCTGAATCTACAGGGAAATCTACTCTTACTAAACAATTGGCAGAATACTTTTCTGTTCCCTATGTGTCGGAAATTGCCAGAGAATATATTTTAAATTTAAATATCCCTTATACATATAAGGATGTTATTAGAATCGCTGAATTACAAATTGAAACAGAGAACAAAATATTGAATTTGAACCATGATCTTGTTTTCTTTGATACTGATTTAATCGTTACAAAAGTTTGGTTGATGCATTGTTATGGAAAATTTCCACATTGGATTGATGAGGCAATAATAAAGACTCCTGCAGATTTACATTTATTGTGTTATTATGATTTGTTATGGAAACCTGACCCACTTCGTGAAAATCCAAACATAAGGCCAGAATTATTTGAAAAATACAAGAGAGAAATAACCCAATTTGGATTTAAATTTTCAATAATTAAAGGTTTTGGTGATGAAAGGTTTGAAAATGCAAAAAAAGTAGTTCAGAAATTTCTTTAATATAATAAGGGCTGATTTATTTTCCGTAGTTTTAAAATTAGCATTCATATCATTATACTCCTATTTAAAAAAAAATTATATTTGGATAAAATTTAGAAAATGATTATTCTGGGAATTTCCTGTTATTATCACGACTCAGCTGCCTGTCTGGTTAAAGATGGAGTATTGGTAGCTGCCGCACAGGAAGAAAGGTTTAACAGAATTAAAAACTCATCAGATTTTCCAATTAATGCTATTAATTATTGTGTTCAGAGGGCAGATATAAGTTTCAATCAAATTGATTATGTCGCATTTTACGAGAAGCCGTATCTTAAATTTAGTCGTGTTGTTCAGGATGTTGTTGCAAAATTCCCGTTTTCATATGATGCATTTATTCGAAATATGCCACAGTGGTTACAAGATAGGTTAATTTTGTCGGCAGTTCTTAAACGTGAATTTGCTTATAAGGGCGATGTATTTTTTATACCTCATCATCATGCTCACGCTGCAAGTTGCTTTTTAATTTCTGATTTTAATGAGGCTTGTATTATTATTAACGATGGCGTGGGTGAATTTGCTACTTCGAGCATTGGTTATGGCAAAGACAAAGAAATAATTTTAAATAATCAGATTAATTACCCCGATTCTCTAGGCTTGCTATATACAACTATTACAACTTTTCTGGGATTTAAAGCAAATAGTGGCGAAGGCACAACTATGGCCTTGGCAAGTTTTGGTAATCTGAGTTTTGCTGAACAGTTCGAGAAAATAATCCAAATTTCTGAAGACGGGAGTTATAAACTAAATCAGAAATATTTTTCTCTTAATAAAAGAAAGAGAATGTATTCAAAGAATTTGATAAAATTGCTTGGAGAACCTAGAAAACCAGGGACAGATTACACTCAAAGAGATAAAGATATAGCAGCAACTCTACAGCATTTTATCGAAAAAGTTTTGATTAGACAGGCTAAATATGCATATAATTCTTTTAAGTCTCCAAATCTTTGTTTAGCAGGAGGTGTCGCCTTGAATTGTGTCGCAAATCAGAAAATTATAGAACAAACTCCTTTTAAACATGTATTTATTCAACCTGGTGCTGGTGACGCAGGTGCAGCTATTGGAGCAGCTTTTTATACCTATAATATCATTTTAGGTAAAGACCGTAAGTTTGTAATGAACCATGCATATTATGGACCAACATATTCTGATAAGGAAATTGCAATTGCTATTAATTCAAATATGCTTAAATCAATTAAACTTGAGAACAAAGAATTGCTTGATAAAGTAACTGATAGAATAATATCAAATAAAACAGTTGGTTGGTTTCAGGGAAGTCTTGAGTTTGGACCTAGAGCTTTGGGGAATAGGTCTATTTTAGCATCAGCACAAAATGTTAAAATGGTCGAAATATTAAATGATAGAATAAAGCACAGAGAGTGGTTTAGACCTTTTGCTCCAATTGTGAAGAAGGAAAAAGCAAAAGAATACTTTAAAATGCTTGATGATTCTCCATTTATGTTGTTAGCTCCAGAAGTATTAGAAGATAAAAAATCATTAATTCCAGCTGTAACTCATATAGATGGTACTGCAAGAACTCAAACAGTAGATAAAGAACATAATCCTTTATTATGGCAATTGCTGGATGTACACGAAACAAAAACAGGAATCTCCGTTATTATAAATACTTCGTTTAATCTTAAAGGTGAACCAATTGTTTGCAAACCCGAAGAAGCAATAAACGATTTTCTAAATTCCGATTTGGATTGTTTAGTGCTAGGTAATTATTTTATTGAAAAATAGGTGAGAAGTTCAAAATATATATTGTTTGCATCAATTTTTTTATTTATTTTTACTGTTACTACTGTAATATTTAGCTCGTATTTTACATCTAAAATTCCATTTATTTCTACAACAGGATTTTTCATTGATGGAATTGATTCTGATGATCCGAATTTAATTTCGACTTGGGCTGAATATGAAAATACTAAGATTGAAAAGCCAATTTATTGTTACCAGCAATATAGATCTTCAGTTGATTATATATATCAAGACTGGCGCAAAGATATGAGGTTCGTTTTAAAAGCAGATATCATTGTAATTGAAATGCCAGATAGTATTTGGAATAAAGTAAATACAATCTGGTTTAAATCAGGCAAAAGTGTTATTAAGTACGAAAAGAGTGAAATGCTAGAAAATTGGATTTGTACTAAAACAGATTCTTTAATCAGATTTACTTCAGGACAATCTCAAATATCTTTAAAAACTTTTGCAGATGGTTTTCAGTCCTTTTGGAATACTAAACTCACATATTTTATTAAGGTTAAGTGCATGGTTTTAATAGCCTTTGTATTTTCAATTTTATTATTTCTGTTTAACTTCAGATATAAGTTTAAGCCCTTATTAATTAGGATCTATCAGAAATTGAGAGCTAATATTGCCAGAAATATGAAATTCTGGTCAAAAGTATTTGTTTTTGTAGCCGGAACAATCATCGCTTTAATTCTTATTGAATCAAGTTTAAGAATCTTGGGATATTTTCATAAGAGACAACATATTGCAAAGAATTATTCAATATCCGAAAATTCTGAAAATATATTTATTTGTCTCGGTGATAGTTTTACTGAAGGTTTTGGATCTTCTGAGGGTAATTCTTATCCTGAAGTACTAGAAGAATTAATAAATTCTGAATCGACTATCAAATATAAAGTTGCAAATTTTGGACAATCCGGTAAAAATACGACACAAATTAAAGATGAGTTTTTTAAATATTTGGAAAATCATACTCCTGAACTGGTTGTTATTATGGCAGGATCAGCAAATTATTGGAACTATTATGGATTTGAAGATCGTAATAAATGGATTTACCAAATAAGAACATTTAAACTAATTAAACTTATCTGGAATGAATTATTTGTCAGTAATAAACATACTGAAAATTGCACCCCTTTATTTTATACAGAAGAAAATTATCAAGAAAACAGAAATGAATTTTATGAATTATTGCAGATGAATTTGCCTGTCAAAATAGAGGATTCATTAAGCTATTATGCGGACAGAGATATGATCTATTACAATTTATTATATGCTGATTCTTTATGTTTTGATTCAATATATTTATCTGGTCTTGAAAATGAATTGAAGCAATTTTGTCTTGTTATAAATTTTTATAAAGGAGTTGACATAAATATTGATAGTCTAGACTCTCAGTATTTACGAGCTTTATATTATTATTTAAAATCCTTTAGTGAAAATCCTCAGCTTAGAAAAAAATATTTGTATTTATCCATTAATGAATTTCCATATATTGAAGATGTATATTATCAGTTATTAAAATCAAAATGTATCATGCCTGTTTTACCCAATGATTTTGAACACAATAGGGTGTGTATTATAGACAGTTTAAATTATTATCGTACAAAATTTGGCGAAGATATTGATTTAATTAAAGTTGCGGAAGTTGATATAGATGAAAATTTAGATTTAAGTATTAAAACTAGAAAAATAAATAGCTGGGTTAAAAGTGATTTGGAAGATATTATCATTAAATGTCAGGAGAAAGGAATAAAAGTGATCTTGATGACATATCCATTTAAATATGAAAAGCCTTTGTTTTGGCCTGTGAATGGTGTTATAAAGGAACTATCCGTATTATATAATATTAAATTAATAGATAATTTTGAAATATTTAAAGAAATAGAAACTGACAATGAATCTTATTATGTGTCAGATGGTCATTGTAATGACAGAGGCTATAGTTTAATTTCAAATGAAATATTTAAATTGCTGAAAGCAGAAAGATTATTGAAAGGATTTGATAATATTGATGTTGAGTAAAGTTTATAACATATTACCACAATTTCTACAAGACCTTGTAATTGATATTCATAAGGATTTAAGATTATTGTTATTTTTCTTTACTAGTTCTATTAAGAATAAAAGATGTACTGGGATTAATAAAAAAATACTTACTGATTTTAACAAGTCGAGAAAATATGGTCCATTGAACAAAATTTGTTATGCACCTTACACAAGTATGTTTTTTTCCAGATCGGGACTGGTTTCGCCCTGCTACGCAAGTTATAACGACAAGTCCTCACATATTAAATCAAATAGCATAAAAGACATTTGGTTTAACGGATCGTTTAAAGCAATAAGAGAACAACATAAAACATGTGATTTGTCCAAAAATTGCAAGTTTTGCAAAGAAATTATGGATAAAACTGCTTATGAAAGTTTACTGATAAATAAGTACGAGCATTATGCATTTTCAAAAAGTAAATATCCCGCAATAATGGAGTTTGAAATCTCAAATAAATGCAATTTGTCTTGTATAATGTGTGATTCGAATTTATCCTCAAGTTTAGAAGCCGGCAATTTAGAAAAAATATCAGGTAATCAATATTATGATGATAAATTTATAGAACAATTAATAGAGTTTATACCTCATCTTCAATTAGCCGAATTTACAGGTGGAGACCCGTTTATGATACAAGAATATTACAAAATATGGGAAATGATTGCTGAAATAAATCCTAAGTGTAATATTCTTATCACAACAAATGCAAATACGATGAATTCAAGAATCGAAAAATTGCTGGAAACTCATAGAAATATTCACTTTAATGTTTCTATAGATTCGCTTGAAAAAGAAAACTACGAAAAAATCAGACGGGGTGGAAATTTGGATTTTGCATTAAGAAATCTCGATATGTTTATTAAATATACAAAAAAACATAATACGAGTCTAAATATGCTGGTTTGTCCTATGACTGTTAATAAGCATGAATTACATAGTTTTGTTGACTTCGCAAACGAAAAAAATATATGTGTATTCTATCATACAGTTGTTAAACCAAAAGGACTTTCTTTAAAATATCTTGATAAAAATATCCTTATGAATACAATTAAGGATATGGAAAAGTTTACTTCTGATACAAAAACAAAAAACCAACGAACTAATCTAAAGAATTATCAAAACCTGATTTCTTTGTTGAAAAGCTGGCATGATGAAGTTACTGATGAAAAATGCGATAAAGAAAAGAAGCTTCTTTCTGAGGCTGAGGCTCTTGAATTAATTCGTTCAAAGATATTAGGCAATGAGGGTTTAACGGACAAGATGACGAGTTTACTAAATCGACTTAATAATTCGGACTCATATTTATTGATAATTAACAGACTTGCGAATATAAAAGATGATGTTTTTATAGAATATTTACAAAGCAAGACAATAGATGAATTAAAACAAATATGTATAAATATTGGAAATAAGAATTGATTAAAAACAGAATATATGATTTGCAGACTGCTGCAGTACGGTTTGTAAAAAAGTTACGAAATAAAAATCGTTATGGTAATTTGGGTAGCTTTTTTAATCAGTCTTTTGGCAATCCCGATAAACTAATAGAATATAACAAGAGCAGAGTAACAGGTCCCGAACCATGTGTTTGTCATGCTCCGTTTAGAAGTTTGTATTTCGACATGAATGGTTATGCTACGGCATGTTGTTTTAATAGAGTTCATATTTTGGGAAAATATCCTGAGAATACAATAGATGAAATTGTAAATGGAGAAAAACGAAGTAGATTGCAGATGGAACTTTACCGACAAAACTTTATGTATGGCTGTCTGCATTGTCATAAATTAATTGAAGCAGCGAATTTTGAAGGTGTCGAAGCAAGACTATATGATGGGCTAAAAGATCAGGGTACCATGCCATCGGAAATAGTTTTCGAGTTGGATAATATTTGTAATCTGGAATGTATAATGTGTCACGAAGGTTTTTCGAGCAGTATAGCGAAAAGAAAAGGAATTGCTAAAAGCAAGTATGTTTATGATTCTGAATTCATTAGGCAGTTAAAACCATATTTGAAAAAGATAATAGTAGCTAAATTCCTAGGAGGCGAACCTTTATTAACGAACATATATTACGAAATCTGGAATTTAATACTGGATATTAACCCAAAATGTAAAATTAGTTTACAGACAAACGGAACTGTTTTTAATGAGAAGATCAAATCATATCTTAATCGTGGAAATTTTTATATAGGAATTTCAGTTGATTCTTTAATTAAGGAAAACTTTGAAAATATACGAAAAAATGCTGACTTTAATATTGTTATGCATAATATAGATGAATTCAGAAAGATTGCTAGACTTAAAGGAAATTTTGTAAATATTTCGGTTTGTCCTATGCCGCAAAATTGGAAAGAAATCCCGAATCTTGTGGAATATTGTAATAATAAAAATGTCTTTATTTATTTTAATACTGTTTATACCTCCGGTTTTGCAATTTCAGACTTGTCGGAAGATAAATTGTTAGAAATTCTTAATTACTATAAAACGATTAATATCCCAGTAAGATCGTATATTTCAAAACGTAATCTCAAGTTTTTCAAAGATTTTGTTTTAAATGTTGAATACTGGTATCATACAAAAAAACAAGCCTCACCTTATACTATGCGGAGACATAAATGGACAGGGAATATATTTAAAAATTTTATTATAAATAAAATTAATAATGACAGCATTTCCATAGACAAATTAAATAATGTGTTTGAAGGTATCATTAATGAATTTTATTTTTCTGATCAGGATATTGAAAATTTAAACAATCTTAAATCTGAAGATTTAATTACTACTCTTAGTAATGAATCTGTAATTGAATTAAGGGAAATGATTAATCGATTTATTGAATTCGGAAAATTTAGTAAATAAAAAAAGACCTTGATAAAAAGGTCTTTTCATATCCAATTTAATCATTATTTTAATTGCTCATTTCAACCAGAGCGATAGTCGTATCTTTTTCAATCTGATCGCCTTGTTTAACGAGTACCGAAACCATTTTCCCCTCGAAATCTGCTATTATCTCCTGATAATGTCTGTTAGATTCCAAATAGAACAACCGTTTGCCTTTTTTTATCAGGTCGTTTGGTTTAATTATTTCTCTGTCTAATTCCACACTAAGATCATAATATATTTTACCTTTTTCAGGTGATTTTATTTCTATTAATTTATTATTTACTGCTTTTGCATCAGGAGTCACAACTCGTTGTTCTGATTTTTTGTTTTTCAAAGTATTGAACTCCTCTTCGAATCTTTCTTTAGCTAAACCTGATTTATAATCACGATATTGACGGTCATGCATGGCAAATTCAAACAATTCTTCGTCATTTTCACCTGTTTCCCATCCTTTTTCTATCATTTCAGCACGGAATTTATCTAATTCATCTGGATATGCGTCCTGTGGTACTCCGGTATAGAATTCTTTATTCTGAGCTTTTGCAATTTCAATGATTTCTGGAGCTAGAGGTCCCGGCAATGTTCCTGCTTTACCTAAAATCATGTCCCAACTGTTTTTGTCAATCATTCCCCATCTTTCTTTGCCTTGAATTAAAAACATAACATTCATCAATGCTATATTCTTTACATATTGGCTGAATGGAGTAACAAGTGGTGGGTAGCCTAGTTTGGGCCATACATATTGAACTTCTTCAAAAAGCATTACAAGTAGATCATCTATACTTAAAGGCTTATTCCCACTATTTATCAATTGTTGATTTATCCCTGCATGAACTCCTTCAAGGTCTGCCATCATACTACCCATCATACCTCCCGGTAGTCCGCAACCAACTAATAGCGAAGAAGTTTCTCTATTTTTAGGATTTATCCAATATCCTAAAAATTCATCAATAAACTGTTGATTTAATGTTCTTGCTTGCATGTACGCCTTCATGTTTATATCAGGTACAATAAAACCAGCGTCCTTGAGCATTTCTCTTATTGTAATAATATCAGGGTGTACTGTCCCCCATGATAATGGTTCCATTGCAACATCAATATAATCAGCGCCAGCCCTTGCTGTTTCAAGCATCGATGCTACAGAAAAACCAGGACCGGAATGCCCGTGATACTGAACTATTACATTTGGATATGATGCTTTAATCTCATGTACTAATCTACCTAATAAAACTGGTCGTCCTACACCCGCCATATCTTTTAAGCAAATTTCGTCTGCTCCGTAACTCATGGCTTTATCAACTACTCCCATAAAATACTCTACCGTGTGTATGTCAGAATGTGTTATGCTGAGTGTCGCCTGAGATATCATACCAGCTTCTTTTGCATATTTTATTGATAATTCAAGATTCCTATGGTCATTAAGTCCACAAAATGACCTTGCTATATCTACACCCTGAGCTTTCTTTACTTTATACATTAATTTTCTTACATCAGCAGGTACAGGATACATTCTGATACCATTCAACGCTCTTTCAAGCATGTGAGTTTGAATACCTGCCTGATTAAACGGTTTTAGCCATTCTTTTACAACTGTATTAGGATTTTCACCATACAACAAATTTACTTGCTCAAAAGCTCCACCATTCGTTTCAATTCTATCAAAACATCCCATATCAATAATGACAGGAGCGATTTGTTTCAATTGGTCTAATCGAGGCACATATTTCCCGCTCGATTGCCACATATCCCTATATATCAGACTGAATTTTATTTCTTTAGCCATATTTTACAGATATAAATTTTATTTTTCAAAAATATATAATTTTTGATATGTATAACAACAAAAAACCTCATTTGATTAATAAAATGAGGTTTTTTTTCAAAAATTATACTAAACCTGTGTTATTTGGTAATAATCAGCTTTTGAACTGCAATAACAGCATCAGATTTATAGAGATTAACAAAATAAATACCCGTATTAAAGCCTTTGATTTCAATTTCGTTTTCAATTAAGTTTGATTCAAATACAATACTTCCTTTGATATCAATTATTTTTACGAGAATATCCTTGTAATCGTCATCTTTATATTTGATTACAAAGTTATCGGATGCAGGATTCGGGAAGATTGATAAAATATCTTCATAACTATTATTTGGAACTGAAACATTTAATGGAACATTTTGAGTTTCAGTTTTTTGACAGCCAATATTATCTGTAACTTGTACATAATAATCTCCATAGCAAAGGTTGTTGAATGTGCTGCCAAAATCTGCAATTGGTGCTTGCCAGAAATAATTGTAAGGTTCTATTCCGTTTGTTGCAAATGCGATAACCTGTCCGTTACAGGTTCCATTGTCAAACTGTGAAGATGTTGTGATTTGTATGTTTGAATATACTATTGTTACATGATCTTCCATAAAATGATCGCAGGCATCGAAAATTCTTACCCAATAATCATTTTCACCTATATTTGGAGTTACTGAAATACTCGATTGAATTGAAGCATTGCTCCATAAAAATACAGGGTTGGGTTGATTCGATTCAGCTGAAAGAGTTATTGTGCCGGGGTCTGAACAGAATTCCATATCTCCTTCTAAAATACCTGCTGAAAGATTCACAGAAGGAGGATTTGGTAATGTGTATTCAAATTTTAAGAAACAACCTACATCATCGGTAACAGTAATCTTATATGTTGCGGGACATAGATTGTTAAATGTATTAAAGCTTGTATTGTGTACACTGTCAGGAAAATATTGATATAGAATATTTGCATATCTGTACTGGAATGGAGGAAATGCTCCTGACATTGACAGCTGAATAGATCCGTCACATTCATTAAAACAAGATGGTGGTGTTATTACATAATCGTCAAGATTAATATCCGAAACCCTAATTGTAACAGAATCAAAAACTTCATTTCCACAAAGGTCTGTCATAGTAAGATAATATGTTGTTGAACCTACTTGAGGAACAATTGTAATTGTTGAAGTGGTTTCACTTGTACTCCAATAATAAAGGACGTTCGGGTCAATATTACACTCCCCAACAAGATCAAGCGTTGGAGGCACTTCAGTTCCACAGAAAAATGTTTCCATATCCTGAATGCCGCCTTTAATGAATTCTGCATCATAAATCCAGATTGTATCATAAACAGCAGTTGATTGATTTCCGCAAGGACAAGCGGTGTAAAAAGCTACAATTATGGTTTCATGACCTTCATCATCTCCGTCATTATAAGCCGAATAGAATATTGTATCTGTCATTTGTCCAACTTCTAGAGTAATTTCAGTTGGAAAATCGGTAAAGTCTATACCTTCAGTTGCAGTAGATTCATCATCTACGGTTACATTAATTGTTATTTCCTGATCAGCTTCTGAGCCTTCTTCTCTTGCAACTACATAAAAATTCTCGCAACCTTCCCATAGATCAGCTTCCCCACCTACCTGAGCAGAATTAATAACACTTATAGATTCTCCGGACACAAAACTTCCTGCTTCGAGAAAAACTCCTGAATCATAGGCTGAGTCACCGGCATCACCAACAGCAAGTTTTATGTGATAAGTTTCGCACGCCTGAACAATTGCAAAAGCAGTTAATTGTATTGTATTACCATCGTATTGAACAGCTCCGGTATATGATCCTGCAGAGGTAGATCCAGAAGTAGGATAAGCTGTGTAATAACTAGAGTGATGGACATTATCAATTGTAACCGGGTGGTTGTTTGGAAGTATGGCAATGTTGATGGCATTGTTAGAATATGGTCCGTTTATTCCGGGTCCGGAAAGGAAAAAGCCAAATACATCATTAAAGCTACTATTCGCGTACTCTGGAAATTCTTCAGATCCAAATATGTAATCAAATAATACCGTGTCGGTTGCCGGGATAAAATCAAACTGAACAACTGTTGCATCATAAATAGTATAACCCGATGCAATTGCAGCTAAATCAGGGTCAGAACCACTACCGAGTGATCCGCCAAGGCTACCCGAGCTGTTTGGACCTTCAGCATTGGCAATAGGTCCCGAAGCTAGTACAATGCCAGATTCGAAGGGAAACTGACTACCATTCTTTTTGAAATATCCATAAGCACCACTACTGTTAACTGTAACATTGGATACTTGAATACAACCATTAATTAAAGTATCCTCAACAAGATTCTGTATAGTTAATCCTGTTTGTGTGTCAATTTGAGAGAATAAACAAATGCTTGATAATGAGCAAATTATAACTATTATTCCTTTTTTCATAAAGTATATATTTAATACAAAGTGTAAATTTAAAAAAAAATATTATACAAACTCAAAATTTAGACGTTTTTTTTTAATTATAGGTTGTTTATTAAGGCTAAAGAATCTATTTTTGTAAAATAAATATGAAGAGATATATTGCATTGGATATTGGTCGTAAAAGAACTGGAATTGCTGTTACTGATACAAACAGGATTATTGCCGGAGCATTAGATACTGTTGATACTTCTAAATTGGAGTTATATTTAAAGGAATATATACAAAAAAATGAAGTTGAAAAAATTATAGTTGGAATGCCTGTTCAATTAAACAATCTACCTTCTGATTCTGTTAAATACATTGAACCTGTTCTTAATAGGCTAAAAAATGTTTTTAAAGAAATTGAATTTGTTTTAGTAGATGAAAGGTTTACATCAAAAATAGCTTTTCAGACGATGATAGATGCAGGATTAGGAAAAATGAAAAGACAAAATAAAGCTACAGTTGATAAAATTAGTGCTACCATTATTTTGCAGTCATTCTTGGATAGTGAAAAATTTATAAATTTATGATATTACCCGTTTACCTATATGGACACCCTGTTCTAAGAAAAAAATCAACTGAAATAGATAAGAATTATCCGGATTTGGATAAATTGATTTCGGATATGTTTGAAACAATGTATCATGCCGATGGGGTTGGTTTGGCTGCTCCTCAGATTGGGATTAATCTAAATCTCTTCATTGTTGATGCGTCGCCACTGGCAAAAGATGAACCCGATTTAAAAGATTTTAAAAGAGTATTTATTAATCCTAAAATTACCTATAACAGTGAAGATAAAATTTCAATAGAAGAGGGTTGTCTGAGTGTTCCGGAAATTCACGAAAATGTAAACAGATACTCTGATTTGACAATCGAATATTTTAATGAAAAATTTGAAAAAGTAACCGAGAATCTAAAAGATTATAGGGCAATTGTTATACAACATGAGTATGATCACCTGAATGGGATAATTTTTGTTGACAAGATATCTCCTTTAAGACGAAAAATGTTATTTAACAGACTTAATAGCATTTCTAAAGGAAAAGTCAATACTTCATATAAAGTAAAGTTTTAAAAATGAAATTATGAGATCAGGATTAGGCATTTTTCTATTATTGACGGTTTTTTTGTTTTTTTCATGTAAATCTCCAAAAAAGGAATTAACTGAACAGGAAAAACTCATAAATGAGATAGTTGGTATGGAGAAAGAATTGTACAAATCTGAAGAAGTTGATATTGATTTGGCATATAATATTATTGAAAAGTATGTTGAATATGCTAATTCATTTCCAAAAGATACTATCGTTGCGGATTATTTATTCAAAGCTGCTGAAATTTCGATGAATATCAACGAACCGGAAGATGCAATAGTTTATTTGACCCGAGTTGAAAATGATTATAAAAACTACTTCAATTATCCTGTTTGTATTTTTTTGAAAGCATTTATATTTGAGAATTATATTGGTGATGTGGAAATGGCAGAAAAGTATTATACTTTGTTTTTAAAGAGCTATCCTAATCATGTAATGGCTAAAGATGCAGAAGCAGCATTAATGTACCTAGGAATGAGTGATGAGCAGTTACTGGAGTTGTTTTCAGTCATGAATAAATAAACTAAATTCATTTGAGATGCATTCTGATGTCTTGGAAGAAATAAAAAAATATCCATTTATCAGAATTGTAATTGCTTTTATTATAGGAATACTTCTATCATTAAATTCTACAATTCCATCATCAGTTTGGGCAATTGGATTTTTCTTATTATTGGTATGCTTTCTGGTTTTTCATTATTTAAACAAGTATTCACAGACTATTTATACAGGTATTATATTGAATGCTGTTATTTTATGTGCCGGAGCCTTTTTCACATCTGTGCAGGGGGAGTATGCACAGACTTCATTAAATAGAATCAATGAGGGTTTGCTGATAGGAGAAATCAATAAAGACCCTCGTCCAGGAGAGAAAACTACTAGTGTGGAAGTAAATATTCTGGCTGTTAATAGCAATAATATTTGGAAATCTGCCGATGGAAAAACTTTATTATATGTCGAAAACAGTGAAGAATCTACTAAACTTAAACCGGGGGATAAAATTATCTTTAATCCTGAGTTAAATGAGATAGAAAACAAGGGAAATCCCGAAGAATTTGACTATAAAAAATTTCTATCATATAATTTAATTCTCAGTTCTGATTATATAAAATCAGATGATTGGCAGTTATTATCATCAGAATATGAATTGAGTTTCAGACACAGGTTTTTACGTTTTCGTCAAATGTTGATAAATAAGTTGGAGAACTTGGGACTGAATAATGATGAGCTTTCTGTTGTTTCTGCATTGGCATTAGGGTATCAGGATTCATTAAGTGATGAAATCCGACACGCCTACTCTTCTTCAGGGGCAATGCACATATTAGCAGTATCAGGTCTTCATGTCGGGATTGTTTATGGAATTATAGTTTTCTTATTGTCATTTATCAAATCCAAAAGATTAAACATATTTAAGGTCGTTTTGACAATTGTTTTAGTATGGTTTTATGCAGTTTTAACAGGTTTATCTCCTTCGGTAAGCAGAGCGGCTTTGATGTTTAGTATAATGGCATTGGGTAAACTGCAAAAACACGGTGCGGGGTCTTTAAATGCGATCGCTGCTTCTGCATTTATTCTACTACTTATAAATCCTTATAATCTTACAAATATAGGTTTTCAATTATCCTATATTGCAGTTATTGGTATTGTTCTGATATACGAACCAATTTACAAAATCTTTGAGATAAAATACAAGTTACTTGATAAAGTTTGGTCTCTTACAGCTGTTTCAATTGCAGCCCAGTTAGCAACAGCCCCCATCTGTTTGTTTTATTTTCATCAGTTTTCAAATTATTTTTTGCTGACGAATTATTTATTAATTCCCATTTCAACAATCGCTATTTGGCTGGTTATAATGGTCTTTGTGTTCTCAGGAATTGATTTTATAGGGCATTTTTTGACAAAAGTTCTGGCATGGGTAGTTAAAGCTATGAATAATATAAGTCTTGGAATTGAGGCTCTGCCTTTTTCAGTTAGCAAAGATGTTTACATCAATTTTTCACAAGTGTTAGTTTTATATTTAGCTATTATTTTCATACTAATATTTTTCTTCTA
>DAOOPK010000030.1:0-19596 GCA_035388205.1 Bacteroidales bacterium | reverse complement strand
CTCCACGAGCAGGATAATGCCGCTGATGAAATTGGATGCAATGTTCTGCATGCCGAAACCGATTCCGGCACCCATCAGGCCACTGAAAACCGTAAGGGAGGAAAGGTGCAGACCCGCCGTGTCCAGAACGATCACAACTCCAAAGAAAAGAACACTGACTAAAAGAAGGATTCCAACTGCATATAGAGGATAAGCAAAAGCTGAATAGAATTTACTGTCAGTTACTAATACAGCGATAATTATAATAATAGCAGCTCCAATCCATATAAGTTGTTTGCCGTATCTTTTAGAGAAGTCAAAAATACTACTATGAGTCTCGTCAAAAACAGCAGAATATATGTTTATCCAACCAATAAAAACCAGCAGGAGATAAATTAATACAGTTATCCAGTCAATATTTATCAGAATATTTCCTCTTCTATTCTTCTCCATGGTCTTCAAATAATACAGAATTAATTATTTTTGTTTCAAGTAATGTATCTGATATCTCTCGTTTAATGTATTTCTCGATCATAAGTCTGCTGATTGGAGCTGCCCATACACCTCCGTAACCTGCATTTTCAATTAATACTGCAATTGCTATCTGAGGATCATCTTTTGGTGCAAAAGCTATAAACACAGAATGACATTCACCATGTGGATTCTGAGCTGTACCTGTCTTGCCACAGACTCGAATATCAGGTATTTTGGCGTAAAAACCTGTACCGTATTCTTCATTTACAACGTCATCCATACCTTCGACGATAACTTCAAAGTACTTTTTGTCAAAAGGAGTGAATGTTTTCTGTGTGTTTTTGCCTGTTATGGGTTCTCCTGAAATTTTTTTCAATAAATGCGGATTGTAATAATATCCACGATTAGCAATAATTGAACAGAAATGAGCTAATTGTAAAGTTGACACCAATACTTCTCCTTGTCCTATCCCAAGAGAATAAATAGTACTAAATGCCCAACTATGTTTACCATATAATTTATCATAGAACTCTGGTCCGGGAATTTGTCCGTTATTCACTCCGGGCAAACCTATATCCAATGCACTGTTAAAACCTAATGTAATAATTTTCTTTTTCCATAAATCCAAACCAATGCGAGAATCTTTGAAGATACTTTTTTCAAGACCTCTTTGGATGATTTCTTTAAAAACATAATAAAAGTATGGATTACAAGAGTATTGAATAGCTCTTGCCACTCCATTGGCAGGAGGGTGTCCATGGCATCCTACAATACCATCACACGGAAAATGTGAATCAGTTGTGATAAGACCTTCTTGTAAGGCTACCAGTGCGATAGCGATTTTAAATACTGAACCAGGGGGATATGTTGATGAAATTGCTCTGTTTATCAGAGGTCTACCCGGAGCATTTAACAGGCTGTCGTAATTATTGCCCCTTTGTCTGCCGACTAAAAGTTGAGGATCATAAGTAGGACTTGTAACTATGGCGAGAATTTCTCCAGTTGAGGGCTGAATTGCTACTATACTGCCCACTTTATTTTGCATCAGCAGTTCTCCATATCGTTGCAATTCGGAATCTAGAGTTAAAGTAAGGTCTTTACCCGGAATGGCCATTGTGTCGTATTTCCCATCCATATAACTTTCCTGTATATTGCTGTGTACGTCAACCAGAAATATTTGAACCCCCTTTTTGCCGCGTAACTCTTTTTCGTAATATTTTTCAATACCACTTTTGCCCAGATAATCTCCACCCTTATAATATGGGTCGGCTTTTAATACATCCAGATCTACTTCTCCTACATCTCCCAATACATGGGCAGCAATGCCTTCTTTATATTTCCGCAGGGTTCTGTTTTGTACATAAAATCCGGGGAAACGATATAAATGCTCCTGTATTTTTGCATAATGTATTGCAGGAATTTGTTTATAAAAAACCGATGGACGATACATCGAATATTCTTTGCATTGTTTCAGCTTTTTGTAAAAGTCTTCGATTGAAATATTCAAATCTTTACAAAATGCCGTAGTGTCAAATTCCTGCATATTTTTTGGAACTAGCATCAAATCATAAGCAGCTTCGTTGCATACTAATATTACTCCGTTACGATCATATATCAGACCTCTTCCAGGATATATTGTTACTTGTCTTTGTGAGTTGTTCTCTGACGATTTCTTAAGTTCAGAATCAAATATCTGTAAAAAAAATATCTTTCCCCATATAATAAGCAAGATCAGTAATATGATTCCTCCGATTGCATATTTTCTTGTATCAAAGCTCTTCATATTATTCTCTCAAGATAAGTAGGTGTCCAATAATAATAAATATCAGGCTAAAAACAGAACTTATCAAAATTCGGAACAAAGTCAGGAAAAAGTGAGAGAACCCGTAAGCATCAACGAAAAATAGTAAAATATGGTGAATAAGTATCAAGCTTATTGAATATTTTAAAAACCAGTAAAACCCATTGTTTTTTATTGAGGGGAATTTATTTGGTTCATACCCGTCACGAGGAGCGTACAATCTAAATATCGAAGGTCGTAGAAATCCTATTAAAACTGTTGCCGAAGCATGAATTCCCGGAGTTGAATTAAATGTGTCAATGCTAAGACCCAAAATCAAAGACAGTAAAAGAACCAGAAACTTGTTAGTTTCTATTGGGAGTAATAATAAAAAGAGGATGTAAATGTAAATATTGATATAGTTTGTAAAATACAACCTGTCAAAAATAAGTGTTTGACATAGTACAGCAAAAATAAATAATAATATGTACTTAATATTTGTTTTACTCATCTTCAGTATTTGGCATCATTTCCAACTGCTCGCTTTTGTTGGAGTTGGTTATAACATAAACGTAACTTAAATTATAAAAATCTGTATATAGGTCAACGACAATTTCATAAAAATCAGTAGATTGGTTTTTTATAAATGAGTTAATTGTTCCTACTGGAACCCCATCGGGAAAAATTGCAGAAAATCCACTTGTTACTATGACATCTCCTTTTTGTACACTTACATATCCGGGAATTTCACTTAAAAATGCCTGATTAGCATTTTGTGATTCCCATGATAATGAACCAAAATAATCATTTTTTTCAAGTTTAACACTGACTCTTGAATTTGGGTTAATTATAGGTAAAACTGTTGAATACTTATTTGAAGTACTGACAACAATTCCAACAATTCCGTTTGGTCCAATAACTCCCATTTCTGGTTCGATTCCGTGTTTTTTACCCTTGTTGATAGTGATATAATTTTGTTTCTTGTTTACTGTAGAACTAACAACTTTTGCTGAAACGTATTTGTAACCACTGTGTTCAATTTCCGGAATTTCGTATCTTCTGTATTTTTCCAGATTGTTCATTAGTCGTTCATTTTCTTTTGACAATGAGTCATTAATTGATTTTAATCTTGTATACTCAATTATTGAATTCCATTGTTGGCTAATGGTCCCAGAAATACGGTTTGTAGAGTTAATAAAAGAAAACCTCTGATAGCTGTTTTGTGTGAAGACTAATGCAAAACACAATATTTCAATCAAAATGAAAGTTAATGTAAAGGCATATTTTATTATAAAATTTAGTAAATTCTTCATCTAACATAAGCTATCGGATTAGGAACGGGAATTTATCTATATTTTTTAAGGCAATTCCTGTACCTCTTGCTACAGCATGAAGAGGGTCTTCAGCGACATGAACAGGAATATTGGTTTTGTCTGAAAGCCTCTTATCAAGCCCCTTTAATAAAGCTCCACCACCGGCAAGATATATTCCGGTAGAATAAATATCTGAGTATAATTCTGGCGGAGTAAGTTCCAGAACAGCCATTATAGCTGTTTCGATCTTTGAAATTGATTTATCAAGGCTATGAGCAATTTCCTGGTATGATACAGGTATTTCAATTGGCAGTGCTGTCATCTGATGAGGTCCTCGAACAATGTAATCAGCAGGTGGATTTTCGAGTTCTGGAATCGCAGCTCCAACATTAATTTTAATGTCTTCTGCAGTTCGATCTCCAATTTTTATGTTATGTTGACGTCTCATGTATTCCTGAATATCATCTGTAAAATCATCGCCGGCAATACGTATTGAACGATTACATACAATGCCACCTAACGAGATAACAGCGATTTCGGTAGTTCCACCTCCGATGTCAACCACCATATTCCCCTGTGGTGCCTGTACGTCCATTCCAATTCCGATAGCTGCTGCCATAGGTTCATATATCATATAAACTTCACGACCTCCCGCATGCTCGGAAGAATCTCTTACTGCTCGTAATTCAACTTCAGTACTGCCTGACGGAATAGATACAACCATTTTTAATGAAGGATTGAACCAACTGCGTTTTTTGTTAAGCATTTTAATCATGCCACGGATCATCAATTCGGCAGAATTAAAGTCAGCAATAACGCCATCACGCAATGGTCGAACTGTCTTAATTCCTTCATGTGTTTTTCCGTGCATCTGACGTGCTTGGTGTCCAATTGCTACAAGTTTTCCTGTTCTTTCGTCAAGTGCAACTATTGAAGGTTCGTCCACAACAATTTTATCGTTGTGAATTATAATGGTATTTGCTGTGCCAAGGTCTATTGCTATCTCTTGTTGTAAAAATGAAAAGAAACCCATATTTTATCTAAAGTTTTAACCCCGAAAGATACATAATATCAGAAAAAAATCCAAAACAGAAATATAATTATATAAGTATGTTTAAATTGTTGATAATCAATAATATACACATTTGTTATGAAACTCACTCTAATTTTAGCTACGAATTTTACAGTAATTTATTCTTAAAAATGTCATTTATGTCGGTAAACAGAAAGCTTTATGAACCTATTTTAATCTATTTAGCAGCGATATTTTAATCTTAACACGACTAATTACCGCTTGATTTTTTAAGTGTAGAAAAAGCAATTACCCCATTTGTAACTTTGGGTAAAAAATAGGATATAGTGATATAATTATCATCAATACGTGTTATTATAATTTTACCCTCGTTGTTGCAAAGTGTTTCTCCCTCTGTTATATATTCGATAAATTCTGCATTGTGCTTATTTGCTTTAACTAGTTTCCAGTGTCCGCTACATGGAAAATCAGGATAACTTATTAAAAAGCTCTTAGATTTTAAATCATAATATAAATATATATCCCATGCTTGTGCATTGTTTGCATTTGGCTGATAACCAATGCCATACCAGTCTCCGTCCATCCACTTGGTTTTATTGTGCTGGGCATTTAAATTGGAGGATATTACTAGTAATAGAACAGTTGTGGTTAAAATTATAATATGCTTGTTCATATATAAAGAATTAGGATTACAAATATTTAACGGCAAAGTTTTGTATAATGTTGTTTTAAAGTTATTAATGTTTAAAATGCCTAAAACCAGTGAAAACCATAGGGATATTATTTGTATTACAAAAGCTAATAGTATCTTCATCTCTGATAGAACCACCTGGCTGTATAACGCAATTTATACCTTCTTTATATGCAATTTCTATTGAGTCGCTGAATGGGAAAAACGCATCGGAAGCCAAAACAGCACCATGAAGGTCATAACCAAAGCTTTTTGCTTTTTCTATAGCTTGTTTCAGAGCGTCAACTCTTGATGTTTGACCTGTTCCACTAGCAAGAAGCTGAGAATTTTTTACCAAAACAATTGCGTTTGATTTTGTATTTTTTACTATTTTATTTGCAAATATAAGATCTTGTGTCTGTTCCTGATTGGGCTTTATAATTGTTACATAATTAAAATCCTCAGCACTTACTGTCTTGTTGTCTCTATCTTGAACCAGAATACCATTCAATACAGTTCTGAAAGTTTTGTTTTGCATTTCTGAATGTTTCTGAATAAGAATAATTCTGTTTTTCTTTTGAGATAATGTTTTAATAGCATCTTCAGTATAATCAGGTGCTATAATTATTTCGAAAAAGATTTTATTAATTTCTTCTGCAGTGTCATGGTCAATAATTTTGTTAGAAATTATTATCCCTCCGTATGCAGAAACAGTATCAGCAGCTAAGGCGTCTTTCCACGCCTGAACTAATGAGATCCTTGAAGCTATTCCGCATGCATTGTTGTGTTTTAAAATTGCAATAGTAGTTTCATTGAATTCACTCATCAAACAAACTGCAGCATCAATATCGAGAAGGTTGTTATAACTGATTTCTTTACCGTGTAATTTGGTAAACATGTCGTCAAAATCGCCAAAATATAGTGCTTTCTGATGAGGGTTTTCGCCATAGCGTAAAATATTATGTTTGCTTTCTGATACTTTAAATTCGGAATAATTGTTATTATCAAACCAGTTAAATATCGCTGTGTCATATCCCGAGCTTATTCCAAAAGATTCCTTAGCAAAGCGACGACGTGTTTCCAATTCCGTATGGCATTTGTTTTCTTCTAAAATACTATGTAATTCGTGATATTGACCACGATGCGATATAACCAAAACATCCTGATAATTTTTAGCTGCGGCACGAATTAAAGAAATTCCTCCAATATCAATTTTTTCAATAATTACATCTTCGTTAGTTTCATTTGCAACTGTTTTTTCGAAAGGATAAAGATCTACAATAACTAAATCAATATTTGGTATTCCGTAATTGTTTATTTGTTCCTGGTGTGCTGAATTATTACGAATTGACAATATCCCACCAAAAACTTTAGGATGCAATGTTTTTACCCTTCCGTCTAGTATAGAAGGATATCCAGTAATATCTTCAATTTTTGTTGCTTCAACTCCCAGAGATTGAATAAAATCATGTGTCCCACCTGTTGAATAAATTTTAACTCCGTATTTTTCGAGACTTTTTACAATTACGTCAAGGCCATCCTTGTGGTAAACAGAAATAAGCGATGATTGAATTCTTTTTTGCATAAACTGTCGTTTTTAATTTGCCTCAAAATTAGAAATTTATGAATACTTAAAATATGATTTTGTTCTTATATTTCATTATTTTTGAACAAGTTTTGTACAAGTTTTATAAGCACTAGAACTACATTTAAAACTAAGAATGTTAAATTTAGTATTTGCGGGGTGAATTTTGTGGTTCTTTATAAAATATTTATGTTTTCTACAATCGGATGTAATTACAATAGACTATTTTTGTAAATATTAGTGCCATCAATTTTGTCGGGAAATTAAATAATGGGATTGAGAAAATTAAGACATAGAAGTAGAATTATTAAAGGTGGATTTGCAAGACATATCCCGCTTTTATTAATTACAATATCTGTTTTGATTTTGTTGTTTGATGTTGGATTTGACCAGAATCCGCAAATCTCAGAGTATATTGATAAAGTTTATCTTGTGTCTTTGATAATTGGCGTTGTATCAACGATTTTACGATATTTTTTTAGGAATTTGCGACCCCGTCTTAAAGCAATCCCTTTTGACATAATTTATGTTGTTTTTTTAACATTTCTATTTTTAATTAGAGCAGACATTTTGCAGGACAATTTTTTCCCAGCGAATTATTTTGCAATGCAAATTTGGATTTATTTTGCGATAATCCTTGTTTTTATCAGAGAGTTTTCGGAATTGGAAATCAGTTTTAAAAGTACTAAGATTTCACCTGCCATTATTTTTGTCTTTAGCTTCTTTTTTATAATCATAACAGGAGCATTGTTGTTGATGCTTCCTAACGCAGCAAACGGAACAATCAGATTTATTGATGCGCTATTTACTTCGACGAGTGCAGTTTGTGTTACCGGCTTGGCTGTTGTGGATACCGGAACTTTTTACACAGTATTTGGTCAGCTTTTAATTGTTTTTCTAATTCAAGTTGGCGGATTGGGAATTATGACATTTGCAAGCTATTTTAGTTATTTTTTCAAAGGTGGTTCTACCTTTAGAAGTCAGGTTGCTTTGCAGGATATGACAAGTGCTGATAAAATAGGAGAGGTGTTTGTAATTTTGAAAAGGATTTTATTTTTGACATTTTTAATAGAACTTATCGGGGCAGTTCTTATTTTCTTTTCAATTAACGAAACAGTAATCCCATTATTGACGGATAGAATTTTCTTCTCAGTATTTCATGCCGTTTCTGGTTTTTGTAACGCGGGATTTTCTACAATGTCAAATGGACTTTATGAACCTATACTAAGATTTAATTATCCACTTCATTTAATAATTGCATTTCTGATTATTTTCGGTGGACTTGGATTCCCAATTATTTTTAATTTGTATAAATATTTTATTAATATTATTGGTAATTTTTTTAAAAGAGTTTTTCTGAAGAAACAGCCTAAGGTTTTACCTTGGATTATTAATGTCAATACAAGAATTGTGCTTATTACGACTGTAATATTATTAGTATTAGGCACAGTTTCTTTCTTTGGATTTGAATATAATAACACTTTGGCTGAACATGGCTTGGTCGGTAAAGTTGTGACGTCATTTTTCTCATCTGTGACTACTAGGACTGCTGGATTTAACTCAGTAGATTTTTCGCAGGTTGGTATCCCTGCAACTTTAATACTGATATTCTTAATGTGGGTTGGCGCCTCACCAGCATCAACCGGAGGTGGTATTAAAACAAGTACGCTTGCTGTTGCTGTTTTAAATATCTTCAGTCTGGCAAAAAATAAGACAGATATAGAAGTTTTTAGACGGAGAATTTCTGAAAGTTCTGTGGATAGAGCTTTTGCGATCATTATTCTGTCAATTTTTGTGATTAGCATTGCAACATTTCTTTTACTATTAACAGATGCTAATTTTGGCTTGCTTAATATTGTTTTTGAAGTCGTTTCGGCTTATGCAACAGTTGGACTTAGTAGAGGCATAACTCCTCAATTATCAGATGCTGGGAAAACTATTTTAATTTTGACAATGTTTATAGGAAGAGTAAATATGCTCACAATCCTGATAGCATTGTTTAATAAGTTTTCTCATCAGAAATATAAATATCCTACTGACACAATTTTAATTAATTAAGTTTAATCATTGAGACACTGGAATAATTACAGATAAAAATAAATAATATGAAGTATATCATAATCGGACTTGGAAATTTTGGATCGGTGCTGGCCGAAAAACTCACATTTGCCGGACACGAAGTTATAGGAGTTGACAAAAATATTTCAAGAGTTGAGGCAATCAAAGAAAGTGTTACACATGCTGTGTGTCTCGATAGTGCTGATCCAACGGCAGTGGTAAGTCTTCCTCTGAAAAACGCTGATGTTGTTGTTGTTTGTATCGGTGAAAATGAGGGTGCAAATATTATGGCAACTGCTCTGATGAAAAAGCTAAATGTTAAAAGACTCATTAGCCGATCACTTGGTCCTCTTCACGAAACAGTTCTAGAAGCAATGGGAGTAAGTGAAATTGTAAGACCTGAGGAAGAAACAGCCGAGAGATGGGTAAAGAAACTAACAAACACCAGTATTCTTGATTCGTTTGAACTTACTCAGGGTTTCGGCGTAGTTGAAGTCACAGTCCCCGATAAATTTGTTGGAAGAAGCCTCGAGGAAATCGGTTTTATCAAGAACTATAGTATTATTGTAATGACTATTTTGAAAAAAACATTCAATAAAAATATTTTTGGTGCATCTCAGACTGTATTATTACAGCAAGGCATTCCTCATGCCAATACTATATTTGAACTAGGCGACATTATGGTTATTTATGGTAAACATGATGATATAAAAAGATTGCTGGAGGATTAGTAATTAATTTTAAGAACAAATAAATTACCTATTTTCTTTGTTTTTCGAAAATCTGCAAATTTTGAATCTTTTCACCATTAATCTCAAAACTGATAGCCGTTATTACTTTATGCCAACCATATTTACCTGCCGCTCCTGGATTTATATGTAATAGATTTAGGTTTTTGTCAAAAATCACTTTGAGAATATGTGAGTGACCAGCTATAAATAATTTTGGTGGATTATTAAAAATCTCTGCTTTGATTTGAGCAGAATAATTTCCAGGATAGCCTCCAATATGCGTCATCAGGATGTCTGTATCTTCAACTTTAAATCTTAGATTTTCATGGGTTCTTTGTTTGATTTTATTGTCATCAATATTGCCAAAAACTGCTCTCACTGGCTTAAACTTTTCAAGCCTGTCTAGCACATCCTCACTGCCAATATCTCCAGCATGCCATATCTCATCAACATCTTTTAAAAAACCAATTATTTCATTATCAAGATATGAATGAGTATCCGAAATTAATCCAATGTGTTTCACAATATATTTTTGCTAAAAATACAGATAATATGGCATATCAATGATATCTTAAGTATTTTTATGACTGTTAGTGATAAATACTTTTTAACAAACAATAAACAATTATTTTCAGCTCACTTTAATAATATTATATTTACAAGCTCTAATTTTTGTTGAATTTAATTATGAAAGCAGTAGAAACTCCGCTGATGAAGCAATATTATAACATCAAGGCAAAGCATCCTGATGCAGTTTTGCTTTTTCGTGTCGGAGATTTTTACGAAACTTTTGAAGAAGATGCAGTTAAGACAAGTGCTATACTTGGAATAACTCTAACAAAAAGAGCCAATGGGGCAGCATCCTATATTGATTTGGCAGGATTCCCACATCATGCGTTGGATACATATTTGCCAAAACTGGTAAGGGCAGGACAAAGGGTTGCAATCTGCGAACAACTCGAAGATCCCAAATTAACAAAAACAATTGTTAAACGAGGTATAACCGAATTGGTTACTCCGGGTGTCCTTCTAAATGACAATGTGTTGGAGCAAAAGGAGAATAATTTTCTTGCAAGTATTTATATAGACAAACAAATTTTTGGGATTTCATTTCTTGACATTTCAACCGGTGAGTTTTTACTTTCTCAAGGTTCTAAAGATTATGTAGAGAAATTGGTTCAGAGTTTTAATCCGAAAGAAATAATTTTTGAGAAAAATAAGAAAAAGCAATTTCAGGACATGTTTGGGAACTCAGTCGCAAGCTTCGGTCTTGACGATTGGGTTTTTAATTATGATAATGCACTAGATAAACTTTATAGTCAGTTTAAAACAAAAAGCTTGAAAGGTTTTGGGGTTGAAAAACTCCAAGCTGGGATAATTGCAGCAGGATCTGTTATTGACTACCTTGACCTTACTCAACATAATGCACGTGAGCATATAAAAAATCTGGCACGAATTGACGAAGATTTATTTGTATGGCTTGATAAATTTACTGTCCGAAATCTCGAAATTTTCCATTCAACTAATGAAAACGGAAAAAGCCTCACAGATATAATTGATAATACTTTAACTGCAATGGGTGCCAGATTGCTAAAACGTTGGATAGCATTACTTTTAAAAAATCTGAAGGATATTAATGAAAGACTTGATATTGTAGAATATTTTGTAAAGAATGAAGATTTTAGATCCAAAATTCATAATCAGTTATCTGCAATCAGCGATATAGAGAGACTTGCTTCAAAAATTGCCGTATTGAGAATAAGTCCAAGAGAATTGCTGTCTTTGAGGAATTCTTTGGAAGCAATTATTCCGATTATTGAAGAATGTAAAAATTCAAAAAATCCTTTACTCTCAATTATTGGAGAACAACTACATTCCTGTGGAGAAGTTCGAGAGAAAATTACAAAAGAGATAAATCCTGAATGTCCAAATTTATTAAATAGAGGTAATGTGATAGCTAGTGGTGTATCAGATGAGTTGGATGAACTAAGATCAATAGCTTTTGGTGGCAAAGATTATTTGGAAAATCTCGAAAAACGTGAAAGTGAGCGAACAGGTATTAGTTCCTTAAAAGTAAGTTTCAATAATGTATTCGGATATTATTTTGAGGTGCGGAATACACATAAAGATAAGGTTCCTGAAGAATGGGTGCGTAAGCAAACTTTGGTGTCAGCCGAAAGATATATCAACGAAGAGTTGAAAGAATATGAAGAAAAAATATTAGGTGCTGAAGAAAAAATTCAAAGTATTGAAAACAGGTTGTATAACGATTTGATGATGTTTATATCTGATTATATCGGAGCCATACAGTCAAATGCTAACTTAATTGCCCGACTTGATTGTTTATTATCTTTCGCAAAATCAGCAATTAGCAATAATTACTGTAAACCTATTCTTAATGAGTCCAGCATAATTGATATAAAAGAAGGCAGACATCCGGTTATTGAAAAGTTACTACCCTTTGGAGAAGAGTATATTTCCAATAATGTTTATCTTGACGATAGTACACAACAGATAATAATGATTACCGGACCAAATATGTCAGGAAAATCAGCCTTATTGCGACAAACAGCCTTGATTTGCATTTTGGCTCAATGCGGTAGTTTTGTTCCTGCAAAATCGGCAGAAATCGGGATTATAGATAAAATCTTTACAAGAGTGGGTGCTTCAGATAATATTTCAATGGGAGAATCTACTTTTATGGTCGAAATGCTTGAGGCGGCAAGCATTATGAATAATATTTCATCGCGCAGCTTAATTTTGTTGGACGAACTTGGTCGTGGTACCAGCACTTACGATGGAATTAGCATAGCTTGGGCAATTGCAGAATATATTCATGAACATCCTACGGCTAAAGCAAAAACATTGTTTGCAACTCATTATCACGAATTAAATGAAATGGAAAAATCATTTAAAAGAATTCGTAATTACAATGTCTCTGTTCAGGAATTAAAAGATAAGGTAATATTTCTTAGGAAACTACAACCCGGTGGGAGCGAGCACAGCTTTGGAATTCATGTGGCTCAAATGGCAGGTATGCCTAAATCAATAGTGTATCGTGCAAAAAAGATTCTCGAACAACTTGAGGGCAGTGCAAAAGACGTAAGTCCAGATGGCAATTTAAACAAATCAGTTGAGAAAATAGGACCAAATCGTGATGGTTATCAGTTGAGCTTCTTCCAATTAGACGATCCTGTGCTCTCACAAATAAGGAAAGAAATTCAGGGTTTAGATATAGACAGCTTGACACCATTAGAAGCTCTTAATAAGTTAAATGAGATTAAAAAACTTAGTGGAATAAAGTAGCAATCCGCTGCGGCGGACAAGCTCCAAATTTCAAATAACAAAACCCAAACCATAGCGAAATCCTTTGTAACTTAAAATTTGTAGTTTACCATGGAATTTGTTATTTGAAATTTGGAGCTTGTCCGACATATTCCGAACTCACACTCGACCTAATTCTACTCAGGGATAATGTTTACATAATGCTTATACCTGTTGACAATAGAATTAGTAAAATTTACAGAATATATTCCGGGGAAATAACCATGTTTAACACATGTATCATTATAGTATTTTGGGTTTGACAGATTAATCAGATAGTATGAAACATTATCCCAAGAACCAGGATTTTTTTTGTATTTGCTTGCTAATCGCATTGCATCTTCGATATGACCCGGACCAATATTGTAGGCAGCAATAACAAATTTAACCATATTGGCAGAATCGCTTTCTGTATGCGAAAGAGTAGTGTATAAAAATCTTATATAATTTACTCCGGCATAGATTTGAGATTCTATTCCTTCCAAGTCGTAGCTTTTGTGTTTTTCATATATTACTGGCATAAGTTGCATAATACCTACAGCTCCAGCCCAACTGACTATATCGGGATTGAATCTTGACTCTTCATAAATCAGTGAGCCAAGTAATCGCCAATCCCATCCTATTACAACACAGTATTTCTTTATCAATTCATCGTAATCACTTATATGACCTTCATTTCCCGAATAAAATTCACTGTTCAGATCTACATATAAACGATTATTGTTTATATATTTCAGTTTCAACTTCTGATAATCTTCAGATTTAGTAAACTTTTCCAGCCACATATTTAAACTGTCCAATAAAAGCTTGGAATCATTTCTTACATACCACGAAATATCCTGAGTTTTACTTATCTCTGTTTTTATGTCAATATTTGAATAATAACTCTGGGCTATTCTGGCAATATTATAGTCACAAATAAAATAATCAATAAGTCCCTCAGAAACCTGCTGTATCATTTGTTCTTCAGGCATAGAATCAACCTCTACAAGATAATAATTCCTTAATGATAGGCTGTTATGACTGTTTAGCGTATATTTATTATTACTGGCTTTACTTGTGTATACAGTCTTTAACTCTAAGTCAGATAAGTTTCTAATCAGTATTGTATCTGCTTTGTTTTCATCTTGAGGAATTCTTTGTACCAAAACCAGTTTAGTATGCCTGACCGGTAGTGTAAAAGTTATCTCAGGATTATTTTCTAAGGAGTTTGTTATTGGCAAAGCCATTATATCACATTTCCCCGATAACAACAGCGAGATACCCTTTTCAGAACCATTCTCAACAATTACTTCAAGTGAAAGATCATGTGATTTGGCAAACTCTTCAAACATCTCTAATTGAAAGCCCATTGGTTGTCCCTGAAAAATGAAATAATCTATTGGATTAGTATTTATTACAATTCTTAATACGCCTTCTTTTTTAATTGAAGGGTAATCTCTGTTTATTTCATTTTTATGATTATATGTAAGAAAAAATTGTATGATAAAAAAACCAACAATTAATAAAACTGTTATAAATACTATTATTGTTAGAGTTTTGAATTTTTTCATTGCTAAAATGAATTTTCAATTTCCATACAAGTTGCAAAAAATAATAATCCTAAATAAAAATTATCCGGATCTGGTTTTCAATCATAAAACTCCCAAGAAATTCCGAAATTAAAGGCAAATGGATTATCCGGAATTTTATAAAGCAAATAATATGTACGAGGCATAAATGTACTGTTAATATTACTTATCTTAACAAATCCCCGAAGTCTTTTTCTTTTGACAACTCCGTAAATTCCCGCATTCGGATAATTTCCAAATTTGCTGTCGTTCTGGAGATAAAATACTCCTAAAGCAGGTAGATATCCATAGCCATAAATAGCACTATGATATTTTATATCAAACCCAAGCTGCAATGTCAGTGCGTTTTTAAAAACATCTCGTTTAAAATAAAAACTAGTATATCCAATCATGTCAGGAAGAGGAATATATTCACGATTGGTTATGTATTGATATGTAAATTTTGTGTACCAGTGGAAATTGCCAAAATTGAATGTTTTACTTACATAAGCATCTGCGACTAAATTTGCTGCTGCTATCTGCCTTAATGAATATGCTGTATCCATGATAAAGTAGTTATCAGGAATGTTAATATTTACACCTGCATCAAGATATATTTCACTAAAATTGAAGTTCGCTCCACCGCTGATATTTGTTGTTTTGTAAGCATCAATATCCCATTCAAAATGATTGGATTTGTAATAATACATGAAAATTGATGGGTTCAAAACAGAAAAACCAAAATATGCACTCAGATTTGTATTATCAGTAAAATCAAGATAATATTCTGCTGATATGTCTGTGTCAAAAATATCTGTTCCCGCAAAACAGTAATTCAATTCCGAATAGAATGATGAGTTCTCTGTTTCAAATGTCAGCGAGCCGGTTACATAATTTGATAAATATGTCTGTGAAGTAGAATCAAAGCCATAATTATACAAATAGTTATTGATACCGGCAAGTATCTGGAATTTTTCGATTTTTCCTTTCCCTTCCAGAAGGAAATTAAGGAGTATCTTATTATCTATTACTTTATAATAAGTAGAATCATTTGTTAATGACGAATCTCTGTAAATATTACTGTAAAATTCTCCGGGGATATCAATATATTGTCTAAAAAATCTGTCTGCTTTGATATCATGGATAATTGAAAAGTTACTGTTCAATACTTTGTTAATCGCAGTATCAACACCAATCAGAATAGTATCTGAACTGTATGTCCCGAAACGTAATTCATGATTGTACTGCAAACCAATTTGACCAATTGAATTTTGAGCATTTTCAAGATTAACTCCATATAAATTAGTGGGGAAATCTGTTGATTCAAAAGAATGCAAATCCTTTAACCCTCCATTTTCTTGATGATTAATTTTGTTATATAAAAAGTTGAAATGCGATTGATACTTTTTCTTTGTATATGCTGCTGCAATACTTATAGAATTTGTTTTTGTAATGTTTCTTTGATAATGTACATTATTGGCATTGTTTTCATTAGAATTGACCAGATCGTAATTAAATGCAAAATTAAAATAAGGTGTAATATTTTGGGTATGAAGAAATTTTACAATTTCGGGAGATTTCGGCCCTCCATAAAACTTAAAAATGGTAAATGGCTTAGTCGCGTCAAAATAAACAATATTGTCATGATCCTGAATATATGGAGTGTAATTATTAAGGAACCAGAATGTGTGAGTGGTTTGTTCTGAATAAATTGCCGGAATAAACGGAGAGCCGGGGGTTAACCATCCCAAAGGATTATAAGTTTGCTTATATTGAGGCAGATAGTTATGAAAAAAATCAGTAAGTGTGTCCTCTACATAAGTTAGATCTTCGTATGGAATAATGTATAAAGTATGTGAATTAAAATGTCTTTCTATTCCTTCATGTTGTGAATATGCCTGATTCACAAATGCAATAAATAATATTAAGACTAACTTGTTTTTCACGTGGTAAAGATATAAACAAAAATGATAAATTGTATTTATTTAGATGAGTGTTTTATCAAAAATGCTTTAAGGTGAATTATAGCAAAAAGCATGGTGCATGAGGCTTAGGGCTTCATGCCCCATTTATCATGCTTTTTAGAAATGTTATCCATACTTATAATTTATATTTGGAAATTTATAATTTAGAGATTTTTAGTATGTACATTTCTTTTAGTTTTAACTTTTTTTAGTACTATTAGTTTGAGTGTGCTTATTTGTTATTATTTTTACCACGAATTAAATATTAACTGGTTATGAATAAGGAATTATTAAAGAAATTATTACCACATGTAGTTGCTGTTGTTTTATTTTTTCTGATAGCTTTGATCTATAGTAAGCCTTTACTTGAAGGCAAGAGATTAGAGACGCATGATATGAGCGTTTATATGGCGATTGCGAAAGCAAATACAGATTATGAAAAAGCTAATGATCGCTTGGTTTTCTGGAATAATTCTATGTTTAGCGGAATGCCTACTTATGCAGTATCTGTGGCAAAACAGGAAAATATTTTCAATAAGATATATCTGATTTTTATTTTAGGCGGATTGGCTCCATTGAATTTGATTTTTTGGTATTTGTTGGGATTCTATATTTTGCTTAATGCATTTAAAGTAAATCCATGGTTGTCAATGTTTGGCTCCCTTGCATTTGCTTTTTCATCGTATTATTTTGTCATTATTACTGCGGGGCATTTTACCAAGGCTATCGCAATTGGTTTCATGGCACCTGTTATTGGAGGTATTTATATGGCATTCGAGCAAAAGCGACCTTGGGCGGGAATGTTTCTGATGACTTTTTTCATGGCTTTGCAGATATTAAGTAATCACGTTCAGATTACTTACTATACCGGTTTAATGATTTTAATTTACGGAATTTTTGAACTTGTTTCAGCTATTCGAGAAAAATATTTATTAAGATTTACAAAAACAGTTGGGATATTAAGTATTGGAGTCTTATTGTCGGTGGGTATAAATGCAGCTTTTATTATGACAACTCAGGAATATATCCCTTATTCCATTCGTGGTCAGTCCGAATTATCCAGTGCTGATGGAAATAGAACATCCGGGCTTGATAAATCTTATGCAACTCAGTATAGTTATGGGATAGATGAAACTTTTACTCTCCTTATACCCAATGTTAAAGGTGGAGCTTCTGTTTCTGAACTTAGCGAAAATTCAGCAACATATCAGGTCGTTTCTGATATTTTTGGCAAAGCATCAGCAAAGGAAATTGTTAAAACTATGCCTACCTATTTTGGTGATCTGGTACAAACTTCTGGACCTTTTTATGTGGGAGCTTTTGTTGTCTTTTTGTTTGTGCTGGGACTGTTTGTGGTCAAAGGCAAAGTAAAATGGTGGCTGTTGACGGTTACTATAGTTTCAATTGTTTTATCTTGGGGTAAAAATCTGGAGTTCGTTACTCACTTTTTCTTGGACTATTTCCCAGGATATAATAAATTCAGAACAGTTTCAATGATTTTAGTTCTAGCAGAAACAGCTATGCCATTGTTAGGGGTTCTTGCTTTAGTTGAGATTTTTAAGAGTAAAATTGAGATTAAAAAGCTTATGAACTATTTCTATATTGCATTGGGTGTGACTGGATTATTAACCATGATATTTATTGTATATCCATCAATTTTTGGTCTAAGCGGTGAAGGTAAAAATGAAATTCAGATGGCAGAATATTTTTCATCTGCGTTCCCTAATGATCCTCAGTATGATCAAGCAAAAACTGAGTTTAAAAATAATTTCGTAAATGCTATTTATGAGGATAGAGCTTCGATGGTAAGAAATGATGCATTTAGATCTTTGGCTTTTATTATTCTTGGAGCTGCAGTGGTTTATTTTCTTATCAGAAAGAAGATTAAACCTAATATAGCAATCGCGATGATGGCTGTTGTTGTATTGGCAGATATGTGGACTGTAAACAGGAGGTATCTTAACGATGATAATTTTGTGTCGAAACGAAAATATGAAGTTCCTTTCGAACAAACAAATGCAGATAAGTATATACTTGCTGATACAGAAAAACATTACAGGGTTTCTGATATTGATCCGAGAGCAGTTTTTAATGATGGTAGCATATCATTTTATCACAAATCAATAGGTGGTTACAGCGGGGCAAAAATGCGTAGATATCAGGAGTTAGCCGATTCAATGATGTATCAGGAACTATACATGGCACAGTATATCGTTCAGTATGGTTTTCAGAATGGAATGGCAGATACGGCGGTTCAGGCATTGTTTGATGCCGAGGCAAAAACTCCTGTATTGGATATGTTAAATACAAAATATCTGATTTTTGACCCTAATTATGCTCCAATAATCAATGAAGATGCACTTGGTAATGCATGGTTTGTCGAAGATTATAAATTTGTTGAAAATGCAGATGAGGAAATTAAAGCAATGAAAACTTTAAATCCTGCAGTAGAAGCGGTAATAGACAGAAAGTTTCAGGATAAATTAAGTGGGTATAAACCTTCATTTGACAGTTTGGCAACAATAAAGTTGGTGGACGTGGCACCCGATTTTGTGGTTTATGAATCCGAAGCATCCGCAGAGCAACTTGCAGTTTTTTCAGAGATATATTATCCTAATGGTTGGGTTGTAACTGTTGATGGTAAAGAGACAGATCATTTTAGAGCTAATTATGTTTTGCGTGCTATGAGAGTTCCTGCAGGTAAGCATACTATCAAATTTGAATTTGTTCCTGTCTTATATAAGAAAGGTGTTGCAATTTCGTACGCTTGCTCTATTGCTTTGTTTTTAATGATTGGTGCAGGTGTGTTTTTTGAATATAAAAAGAAAAAAAAAGGACAGGAGCTTAAAAAATAATTGCCACGAAAACACTAAAACACTAAAGTACACAAAAGAATTTTATTATTTTTTAGTGGGATTTCGAGCTTTTGTGATTTGGTGGCTAATCTTTCTTTTTTGCCATAAAAACACTAAGATACTCGAATTATTTGAGGATATTGCTCATAGGCTCGCGAAGGAATTTAGACACTAAGACACTAATTTTCACTTTGTCAATAATTAAAGAAACAAATACTTTGTGTTTATGTAATCAGCAACTTTGCATCATCAAAATTTCGCAATTGTAAATCACCAGTTG
>DAOOPK010000029.1:0-19759 GCA_035388205.1 Bacteroidales bacterium | reverse complement strand
TATTATTTGCATCATTGTTTTTGTTTTTATTACCGGTGCATTGTTTCAGAGAGCAAAAATGATTTTGGCGGACAGCACGACCAACCTTATTGATATTATGCCGGGTGTTTTTAAAACATTTGGGATTGTTTCAGCAATTGTTCCTTTAGCTTTAGGCGTAATAGCTTTATTGTCGGCTGTTCTCGCTGCCAATCCTTTCTTGCCACTAGGCCAGCTTTATGGTGTAATTGCCAAAATATCTGTAATTGACATTCCTATATTTTTTGGCGGATTCGGAGTTGCCGATTTTTCGGAGTACATTAAACAACTGTTTGGCTCAGGATTCTTATTATTAATTGTTGGTATTTTTGCTGCCTTCTTCAATCTTGTAGCTTTGTATCTGGTTTCTGCAATCTATAAAATGGGCGTTGACTTTTTAAGAAAATAATAATAAAATTATTTCTAATAAAACCTGATAATTAAATCTTATCAGGTTTTTTAATTTCAATTTTAAAGAATATCAGTGAAATCTCTGTCAGAATTCATAAAACAACTTGAAAAATCAGACGAATTGCTGAGAATTCATGACTTTGTAAATCCTGAATTGGAGATTACCGAAATTGCAGACAGAATGATGAAACAACCCAAAGGAGGTAAAGCCATTCTGTTTGAGAATACTGGGACAAATTTCCCTCTTCTAATCAATCATTTTGGTTCAGATTCGAGAGTTTTGAAAGCATTAGGAATAGATGATTTTACTAGTGTCGGACATAAAATAGAATCTTTTTTTGATAGCATTATTAAACCAAAATCAGGACTTAGTTCAAAATTATCATTACTGTCTAATCTTAATTCTGCAAGAAAATGGTTCCCTAAAAAGATTTCAGGCAAAGGAAAATGTCAGGAAATAATTATTAAGGATCCCGATTTAAATGTTTTGCCGGTTCTGAAATGTTGGCCTTATGATGGTGGTAAATTCCTGACTTTGCCTTTGGTAATTATCGAAGATTCCGAAACGGAAATTAGAAATATAGGAATGTACCGTATGCAGATTTTTAGTAAAAATACTACAGGAATGCATTGGCATTTGCATAAAGGAGGTGCTGCCCACTTTGAAAAATACAAAGATTCAGGGAAGATTATGCCTGTATCAGTTGTATTGGGAGGAGATCCTGTGCTGACTTATTGCGCTACTGCTCCCTTGCCCGAAAATATTGATGAATTAATTCTTGCAGGTTTTCTTACCGGTGAAAAAGTCAGACTTGTCAAATGTATTACTAACGACATTTATGTGCCAGAATCTTCTGATATTGTTATAGAAGGATTTATTGACCCAACTGAAGATTTTGTAACTGAAGGACCTTTTGGTGACCATACAGGCTATTATTCGCTCGAAGATAAATATCCGGTTTTTCACATCACTTGTATAACTCACAGAAAAGATGCTGTTTACCCGGCAACAATAGTCGGTATTCCGCCAATGGAAGACTTTTATTTTTCGAAAGCAACGGAAAGAATTTTCCTCAAACCAATACAAATTGCTATTGCACCGGAAATTCTTGACATCAGGCTACCTCATTATGGAGTATCGCACAATCTGGTATTGGTTAAAACAAAATCAGCTTATGCCGGTCAGAATTTCAGGATAATGAATGCTCTCCTTGGAGCAGGACAAATGATGTTTTCCAAAGTGATTGTTTGTTTTAACGAAACTGTTGACATCCATAACGACAAAGAAGTATTTGAGACAATTTTAAAACTTGATCAGTTGTCCAAAAATATTATTATTGGAAAAGGTCCCGCAGATATTCTTGACCATGCTTCTTACGAATATGCTTTTTCGGGGAAATTGCTTATTGATGCAGGAAATATAAATAAAACTCATACTAAAAAGAATTTTAACAACTTAACTTCACAAGAGAATTTAATAATTAATGATAGAATTCTGTTTATCAAAAAAACTAAAGGATTTGAAAAATCATTCCTTGAAATAATTCAAGAATATACAAACAATAAAAAACAAAACAAAACCACTGCTATTATTTATATTGATAATGTCGATTTATCAAAATCTGCCGATTTACTTTTTTGGTATATTTTAAACAATATTGACCCGTCTAATGATTGCATAATCAGAAATGACATACTTTTTATTAATGCATGTGTAAAAACCTTATCAAGCGATAATTTTACCCGCGATTGGCCAAATATTGTTTGTATGGACGACATAACTATTAAGTCTATAAATACAAAATGGCAGGCATTAACCGGAATGGAATATGTGGAATCTCCTTCAAGTAGAGTAATTCATCTGTTAAAGACTAACTCCGCCACATACAACACATAGTAATCGTTACCAGATCAAATCTAAAGAAATATAAAATTCTAAACTATCTGTTAATTATAATATTTCGTTTTTTCTATCTTTGTAAAAATTCGTAAATTTATGACCAATTATAATATTATATTTCAGAAACTTGTAGATAACGGATATGAATTCGACTCCAATCGTTATATGAAAGAAGGATTCGAGCTGTTCAAAAAGTATGCAGGTGGGTTTATCGGTTTTTTTGCGATAGTATTTACGATTTTTTTCAGTTTCACTTATTTCTTGGGAAATTATGGCAGTATTTTTACAAATCTTCTCCAACCGATAGTTACAGCAGGTGTATTGTTGGTGGCAAACGAGTTGTTTAAAGGAAACACTCCTGACTTTTCAAAGTTTCTCGATGGGTTTAAATTCTATTTATCATTGCTGTTATTGTCAATTGTTTCAGGAATAATAATAGTTATTGGCTTACTTTTTCTTATAGTGCCCGGTATTTATCTCGGAATATCATATTCATTTGCAAGCTTGTTTGTGGTTTTTTTGGGATATGATTTCTGGCCTGCAATGGAACTCAGTCGCAAAATTATTTCGGTGAAATGGTGGGAATTTTTTGGATTTTTTGTTCTCCTTTTCCTTATCAATCTTGCCGGAGTACTTGCCTGTGGTGTAGGTGTTTTGTTTACATCACCACTTACAGTTTGTATTACTTATGTTGCTTTCGAAGATATTATTGGTGGTGCAATACGTAAATATTCTGACCCCAATCCTGCTGATAGCCAAGAAAATAATTTCACCCAACACTTACCCGAAAATGAGTAAAGTTGTAAGAATTGTCATAGTTTTTGTATTTTTAGGACTGAGCTTTCAGTTATATTCTCAAAAACATAAATATAAACCTCTGGAAATTCCTAAAATAAACAGAGGCGAGACAGTTATCTGTAATAGTTCATATTGTTTCGTTTACTGCGAAGAACATGAACAGTCAAAATGGGTTGCCTATAAACTTGACAAGGCAATGCTTCAGGGAGATGAGCCACGAAGTGATAATTTCCGGTCAGATCCTAAGGTAACAACTAATACTGCTGACAATAGCGATTATAAATCTTCGGGCTATGATCGCGGGCATTTAGCACCAGCAGCAGATATGTCATTTGACAAACAATCTCTCGACGAATCTTTTTATTATAGTAACATTTCCCCTCAGGAGGCAGGTTTTAACCGTGGCATCTGGAAAAAACTTGAAACTACTGTCAGAAATTTTGCAAATAATTTAGGAACTGTATATGTAGTTACGGGACCAATATTAAAACCAGGATTAACTGCTATTGGGGATAATCAGGTGTCTGTCCCTAACAAGTTTTACAAAGCAATATTGTATTTCAGCGACACTCTGATTACAGGTGTAGCATTTATATTGCCGAACAAAAAATCCGGCAGTTCTTCGGTTTTTGATTATGCCGTCAGTATAGACCAACTGGAGAATGAAACAGATATTGACTTTTTCCCGGAATTGCCGTATTTTATTGAGAAGAAAACCGAAAAACAGTTTGATGCTAATTTTTGGATAAAATATTCTGACTAATTTTAAAAATATTTTGTAATTGATGGAAAAAACAATCCTGATAGCTTTTGCGATAACACTATTTGCCGGACTTTCGACAGGTATCGGGAGTCTGATTTCGTTTTTTGCAAAAAAGACGAATACTAAAATGCTGTCTTTCAGCTTAGGCTTGTCAGGAGGTGTTATGATGTATATTTCATTTGTTGAAATGCTTCCACAATCGGTAAGTTTACTGACAAATGATTTTGGCTCAAATGGTTCGTGGTATGCAATAATTGCCTTCTTTGGAGGAATAACACTTAGTTTGATAATTGATAAATTAGTGCCTGAAAAAGACAATCCTCACGAAGCCAGATTTGTCGAAAGTATGAATTCTAAAATAGACAGCTCAAAACTTCATCGTGTTGGAATAATGACAGCTATTGCAATAACTATTCATAATTTCCCTGAAGGGATTGCAACTTTTATTGCAGCTTATGCCAATCTCGAAATGGGTATTCCTGTTGCTTTAGCCGTTGCAATACATAATGTTCCGGAAGGTATTGCCGTAGCAGTACCTATATTTTTTGCAACAGGTTCCAAAAAGAAAGCTATGCGTCTGTCATTTTTGTCCGGTTTGTCCGAACCACTTGGGGCATTGATAGCTTTCCTGATTATTATGCCTTTTATAAATGCTGCTGTTTTAGGAATAATTTTTGCTGTTGTCGCCGGCATTATGGTCTTTATTTCTTTTGACGAATTACTTCCCGGAGCACAAAAATACGGGGATCATCATATCCCGACTTACGGAGTAATTCTCGGAATGGCAATAATGGCTTTTAGTTTATTACTTTTACAATGAAATTATGAAAACAAACGCAGCGATTATTATCAGTCTTATTCTCGTCTTAGTATTTTCGGGTTGTGACGATGATAACGATTATAGTTATTCGATCACATATAAAAATATTCAAATTGCAGAAAACATACCTATAAGTTGTGTGCGATTTATCAATGATGACGATGGTTTGTTATGCGGAGGAATAAAAAATCAAACGGGAAGCATTTATCAGACTAATGATGGTGGAAATAACTGGAATTTGGTCTTCCATTCAGACTCATTATCCGTTAATGATATTTTTTATCTGAACGACAGCTTAGTCTATGCCTGTGGTGATAGTTTATTGTTTTTAAAATCAACAAACGGAGGAACTGTCTGGGAACAAGTTGTTTTGGGAAACCTGCCCTACGAAGAGTATTACGTACCTTATAATGCGGTTTATGCCAACAGTGAAGAAAATATTTTCCTTATAGGTGGCGAACACTATGAAAAAGGGCTATGGTCCGAAACAGAATCCGGTAATTACCCATGGACACACACTTCTTATGATAACCAGTTTAATGCAATGTGTTTTGTAAGTCAATATGTTGGCTTCTTTGGTGGTTATGGGATATTGATAGTTACCGAAGACGGAGGTAATACTTTTGATAATATTGATCTTTATGGGAATAACTTCGTTGACCTAGAAACTGACGAAAATCTTACTGTATATGCTTTGTCAGACTACGGCATTTTATATTCGACAGCTGATCTCGGTTATAACTGGACTACTGAAATAGATGATTATAAATCTGAGTTTACGGATATGTGTTTTGGGAAAAATATTTATGCTGTATGTGGAAAAAACGGGAAAATGTATATGAGGAACTATGATCAGAATGAATGGGAAATAGTGAAAGACATTCCTAAAGTAGATTATCTCAGTGTATTTGTGAAAGATAACGATGAAATTGTAGTGGGATCTGATAATGGAGAGATTTACATTTTTAATAGCCGAAGAACACCCTAAACATAAAAAACTATTTTGATCTAGATGCTTAAAATGATAAAAAAAGCAATTCTGATAGTTTTAGTATGCCTTATCGGAATTTTTTCCTCTAAAGCTCAAACAAAGGATGTAATCTATATTGATGAAGATATTCAATTAATTCATTTGCAGGATTCAATTTATGTTCATGTGAGTTGGCACAGTTTAGAAAACTATGGACGAATTTCTTCAAATGGGATGATTATCATAAGAAACGGACAGGCTCTGATGATTGACACTCCGATGGATAACGATAAAACCGAAAGACTTACAAATTATCTCAAGGATTCACTTTCAGCAAAGACAACAATACTGATTCCCGGACATTACCATGGCGATTGTATTGGAGGCTTAGAATATCTGCAAAGCATTGGCGTTGAGTCAATAGCAAATGTGAGAACAATTGCAAAATGTAAAGAGCTCGGATTGCCCGTTCCTTCCACAGAATTCACAGACTCGTTGAGTTTTGATTTCAACGGGGAGCGAATAATCTGCCGCTTTTTTGGTGCAGGACACTCATTTGATAATATTACTGTTTGGCTTCTCGATAAGAATATACTCTTCGGCGGATGCCTGATAAAGTCAATTGATTCAAAAGGACTTGGAAATACTTCAGATGCAGTTGTCAGCGAATGGGACATTACAGTAAAAAAGATTTTAGAAACCTACCCAAATGTCAAAATAGTTGTCCCCGGTCATGGTGATTTAGGAGGACTGGAATTGTTAACTCATACTATTAAACTAGTAGAAGAGGAGAAAGGGAGATAGATATTTAAATAGCTATTTCTGTTTTATATTTATCCGTTACTTAATGGTTAATAAACGACCATGAGACATAATAGCCTGATATCCATCATTTTACAGCGATATAAATTGCATGGAAATTTGCAAAAAGTATTTTTGATAAAATTGTGAAGGAGAAAATAAATAATATAATGACTTATTATTGTAAATATGTATGATTAGAAAAAGTTATAAAATCAATTAATATTCGTTTTATACATGCAATCTCATATATGTGAAAGTGAAAATAAAATTTAAAATCGCTTATATATAAGTGATAAGAGTGTATAAAAACACGTATATAAAAGCAAAATATAAACAATAAATTATGTTTGTATTAGTGAATTTTGTATTTTTGCAAAAAATTAGTTATGGAAAGATTATATAATATTTCAAATTCATTATTAAGTAGGGTTTCCATGGATTTTAAAAGGTATTTGTTTAACAAAATAGATTGGGATGCTCAACTTATTGCTATTAGTGGTGCAAGAGGCTGTGGAAAAACTGTTATGCTGCTTCAGTATTTAAAAAGTATTAATGCTAAAAAAAACGCATTATATGTTAGTTTAGATGATATATACTTTTCGGAGAACAAACTTATTTTATTTGCTGAGCAGTTTTTTAAGAAGGGCGGCGAAGTTCTATTATTGGACGAGGTTCATAAATATCCGAATTGGTCGCAGGAAATAAAGAATATTTACGACACTTTACAAGATTTACAAATTGTGTTTACTGGATCATCTGCATTGGAGATACACAAAGGTGCTCACGATTTGAGTAGAAGGGCTGTCGTTTACAATCTGGCAGGAATGTCATTCAGAGAATATCTGGAACTCAAACATAAAATTAAACTTCCGGCTTATGAACTTAAAGATATTTTATTAACCGACAATAGGATAAACAAAACAATAGTTGACAAAATCAAGCCATTGCAAGTATTTGATGAATATTTACAGAAAGGCTATTATCCGTTTTTTTTCAATACAAAACAAAACTATCTGAAACAATTACTAAATACCGTTAATCTTGTTATTGAAAGCGACTTGCCTTCAATTTATAATATTGAGTTTTCGTCAACAATAAAAATTAAAAAACTCCTTTCGATAATATCTAGAATAGTACCTTATAAACCAAACATAGAAGAATTGGCAAGGCAAATAGGTACAACAAGAGATACATTATTGAAATATATGTATTATCTTGAAAAGGCTCAGATAATTAAATGGTTAGGTAAAGATACTATGGGTATTAATTACTTAAATAAGCCGGAGAAACTGTATCTTAATAACACAAATATAAATTACGCTTTGACAGATTTACCAAATCAGGGGAATATTCGTGAGACATTTTTTCTAAATCAAATTTCTGCAAAGCATTTTGTTTCTTATCCTAGTCAAGGTGATTTTTTTGTAGATGGGAAATATGTTTTTGAAATCGGAGGTAAGAATAAGTCTAAAAAACAAATTTTAAACCTAGCTGATTCATATATAGTTGCAGATGATATTGAATATTCATTTGAGAATAAAATACCATTGTGGCTATTCGGATTTTTGTATTAACACTAGCAATATATTTGATTTATGATAAAACTCTTGTACGCACAATATCTGACCAAACAATTTCTAACTTGCTTGTAACTAAGGAGTTACAAGGTTTCGGCTGTTTGAAATAAAATGGGAAAGATAATCTTGAGAGGGATATGTATAAACTTGCAGCAGTAACTAGGAATTTTGGACTTAAACCTAATTCTGCAATTTTTACCCTGACCAATATTAATAAAAGACTAAGCAAAAAACTGGAATGGTTCGAGAAACGCTTAAAAATACTAGTTATAAAGGCTATACCATGTGCTGAATTTTTTCTTATTAAAATTATTCGTTACTTAACCGTTAATAAACATCTTTTTCTAATCATTTATCTTTAAGAACTCTTGAACATTAAAATAGTATTTGTCGTTCGTGTTGCTTTATGCAGAAAAACGAGTTGTTCTTCACTATACTTGCTAGCAATTGATTTACTCAAACCACAAATTATGTCCTGCATTTTTGTTCCACTGTTTCCAGTCGTAATTGAGATTTGTCTTGAATGCTGTCATCGTTTCACCGACAGATACGTATATCATGCCGTTGTTTATCACGGGTTGTCCGTCAATTTCAGCACCGGTGTTTCTTAGTTTTTGGGGTAATCCTGTTCTCAAATCAAGACTTAAAATATCTCCCGAAGTGGATGCCAAGAGAACTCTATCACCAGCAATTACGGGAACCAGATTTGTGTTCGTCTTTAGTGACTGCTTCCATATAATCCTTTCTGAGCTTGCATCAAAAGCATATACACCCAAACTATCGCTGCTGATTACAATTTCATTTTTGTAAACTACGGGATGAGAGCCGTTATAATTCATTTGTGCAAAACAATTCATTTCTTTAATATTGTCAGTATTCAGATATGTGGCTTTATAATCGTGAATTTTTTTCATTGTTTTTCTATCTAATACAGATAAGTTTTCTCCATTTTGATTTTGAGTGCATATAAAGATTTTTTCTGTAGTAACTGTTGGAGACGATACTGCTTTAATGTCAGTAAGGTTGTAAGTTTCTGTTCCGGTGCTTTTATCAAAAACATAATAATGTCCGCTTTGCGAGGCTACATGCACTTCGTTTCCGGCAAGAATAGGGCAAGCAATTACTTCATCGTCGAGCCAATTAATCCAGTTTAGTTTCCCTGTCTGCAAATCGAAAGATGCAATTACAAAATCCTCATCTTTATCATTTGGATTACTGCCTCCATTGTCGAAGACAACATAAGCACTATTATCATCAGCCGATGGAGTAGAGTATATTGTTCCAGCAAGCCATTTGCTCCACAGCAGATTACCGGCAATCAAGTCAAAAGCATATAGTGTGCAAGAATATGTGTTAATCAACAATATATTTTGGCTACAAACAATTGGAGACATTCCTGTTTCGCCAAGTTCCCAACCCCACAAATATTTTCCGGTAACAGCATCGAGACAATACATGTTTGGCGAGTGAAAACTTTCTTGAGAAATTAAGCGGTTTCCAGCCAAAGTCGGTGTTCCAAGTGGACCATCAGATTCAAAATCTATTTTATAGCCATCAGCAGTTTTTGTTAAGTAATTCTGTGGTTCCTTGGCTTTGATTACAGGGGTTTCACAGAATTCAGTTCTAAATCCCTTTTCATTTTGTTTTTGTTCCACCAGCATTTGCCTTATGTTTTCGGTACCACGATATCTGCGATTCGAAAATCCTGATGAAAATCCTTCGATGCGCTCTGCATTTACCAAATAAACTTCACGATCGTAAACAAAATTAATCAGATATTTTGTTCCCTTTTTTAGCAGAAAAGTACATTTCCCGTTTGCGTCTGTTTTTCCTGCGTATACATATTTTGAGTTTATATCATCGGCAAAAACTGGCTCATTTGCCAAGGGATTATTATTATAGTCTTTAACATTTATCACAAAAAGGTAATGTGTTGATGTCCCGTTAGTTTGGGTTATATTTTTTTGATAGATGGTATCTGACACAATCTGCTGATCAATAATTGTAGGCTCAAAAAATGTAGTTACTGTTGTCCATATTCCGGGTACATTTTGAACGTTGAAAACATTTACAGCTTCAAGACCTTCAATGTCGATTTCATAATCCCTGCCATAGTCAACATAAAAAATTGCCTGTCCTGTTGACCCTGTCTTTGAATTGTATTTAGTTGCCGACTTAAAATCAACCAAACTGAGATTTATGTCAGGCAAAGGTTTTTCGTTTTTATCTTTAACTTCAATAATTACTGTTGCAATTCCGTCTTTTGTTTTAAGGCTTAATCCATCAATAATTTTGAAATTAATACCATTGCGGTTTTGTTTTGCAGGTTTTACGAATTGCTTTTTCGGATCATAAGTGGTGGTCTTACTGCCCTGTCCTTTACTATTTGCTACAACTTTGTAAGTGGCAAAATCCTTAATATCGAGATAACTGAATTTCCATGTACCGACATCTACAAGTGAGAAGCTTGCAACACCATTGATATCTGTAATTGAATTTAGATTTGTGCCTGTCTCCTGACAAATTCCCGTAACGGTAATTCCTGACATCCCCTTTAAATCAGTGTCGTAGATTTTAATCGTATAGGTATGTTGCGCATTCACATTTGATAAAATTAGTAACAATGTCGCGAAAATCGGAAATAGCCTTTTCATAAATTCTGGTTTACTTGTATTTAAATAACTGATTTATTCAATTTAAATTGCTATTGGTGAAAGTTTTTCATCAAATCATTTATCTTCAGTAATTCTTCCACATAATCTCTTGTATTCGACAATCTTGGTACTTTATGCTGACCACCGAGTTTCCCTTTTTCACGCAACCATTTGTAAAAAACTCCTTCTTTCAAAACCACTATTTCGGGAATTCCCAGAGTAATATCCTTAAAACGTTTTGCATCATAATCCGAATTTATTGTTCTGAGTTTTCTGTCAAGCTCTTCTTTAAAAAATTCAATATTTTCAGGTGCTTTAATAAACTCAAAAAGCCACTGATGTGCACCTTGAGATTTTCCTGAATGATAAAAAACAGGGGCTGCGGTATATTCGCGTATCTGTGCACCTGTAAGTTCACAAACATGCAATAAGGCATTTTGAACATTATCAATTATTACTTCTTCGCCAAACGCATTTATATAGTGTTTTGTTCTCCCAGTTATTTTTATCTTATATGGATTTTTGGACGTAAAGCTTACAGTATCTCCGATAACATAACGCCAAAGTCCTCCATTTGTCGAAATTATCATCGCATAATTCACACCAGTTTTAACTTCAGATAATGGAACAGTATTGGTTTTTCCGTTCAGATAGTCATTCAGTTCAATAAATTCATAAAAAATGCCATAATCAAGCATCAACAATAATCCTTGATCATTATTTTGTTCGCCCGAAGATGTTTCGTCCTGTATGCCGAAAAATCCTTCAGAAGCATTATAAGTTTCCAGATAAGTCATGGCTGATGATGGAATTATCTTTTCATAAGAATTCTTGTAAGGCAGAAAACTTACGCCTCCATGAATAAACAGCTCAAGATTTGGCCAAACCTCAAGAATATTGTTTTTACCTGTATATAGCAGTATTTTTTTTAGCAAAACTAACAACCAGCTTGGAACTCCGACAATATTGGTTACATTCTTATTATAAGTGCTTTCGACAATTTTATCAAGTTTTTCATCCCATTCTTCGATTAGGGCAATATCCTCTTTTGGTATCCTATGGAAATATGTCCAGAATGGTAAGTTTTTTATCAAAACGGCAGACAAATCCCCGTAATATGAATTTTCGCTGTTCAGATTGATATTTGTACTACCTCCGATTGCTAATGATTTACCCATAAAAACCATGGTTTCGGGGAATCTGTCGGCATATAGCAAAAAAATATCCTTACCACTCCTGAAATGACAATCTTCAAGCGATTCGTTACTTATTGGAATATATTTACTTCTGTCAGATGTAGTTCCGCTTGACTTTGCAAACCATCTTATCTCTGTCGGCCATAACACATTTTGATTGCCATTCATTACGCTTTCAATATACGGCTTTAGAGTATCGTAATCCTGTATAGGAATATTTCTGCAGAATTGTTCATAAGATTTTATTTCCGCGAAATTGTACTTTAATCCAAATTCTGTTCCCGCAGCAGTTTCGACAAGCTTTTGCAAAACTGATTCCTGAACTTCAACAGGATTCTTTCGGAAATAATCTATCTGAATAAGTCTGTTGTAATTAATTAATCCTAATAATGAATTTATTAATACCATAAAGCAAATTTAAAAAAAAAATCTAATTTTATCCAAAATTTAACTTTATATGGTAGCAGTTGACATTTTAATAGCAGTAATATTATTGATTTTTGCCTACAAAGGATTTAAAAACGGACTTATTAAAGAACTTGGAAGTTTGATTGCCCTGATTGCAGGAATATTTATTGCCATCAGATTTTCGGACCTTGTTGGCTCTCTTATCACTAAAAATTCAGGGTTCAGTTCCGAGTATATGCCGGTAATTTCATTTACAATAATTTTTCTTGCTGTAGTAATCTTGATTCTGGTCTTTTCGAAAATTCTGGATAGATTTGTAAAAGTCATAAAGCTTCAATGGCTTAATAAAACCGCCGGAGTTGTTTTCTCTATTCTTAAAACTATAATCATTATCGGAGGGCTATTATTTTCATTAAGCCGTTTTAACGAAAGAATGAATATGTTTGACCCTACCTCGTTACAGAATACCATCTGTTACAAACCTTGTGTAGCAGTATTTGAATTTATCTTCCCTTATGCAGAACATCTGTATCAATTAGGATAAATGAGTTTTCGGTAAAATAATTATCTTTGCAAAAAAATCTTCAATGACAAAAAAGAAGAAAACATTACGTAAATGGTTGCAGAAAAAGTTTCAGATGGTAATTTACCACGGGAACAGCTATAATGTTATCAGAAAATTTCATTTCAATAGATTAGGGTTTATTTTAGTTTCAATTGCAACTGTAACAATATTATTTGCTATTCTTTCTGTTTTTGTTGTATATACTCCGATAAAACAACTTATTCCCGGTTATCCTGATAGAGAAACAAGAATACTCATTTACGAAAATGCAATACGCACAGACAGTTTACTTGCTGAAATTGAAATTCGTGATCAGTATTTAAAAATGATAACTGATATGGTTTTCGAAAATGTGCCTATTGATCAGGAGTATGTTGTACCTGTTCAGAATCTTACTCCCGAACAGATCAGGGAGTTTAATAATCCTGCTATTGCCCGCAAGAAAGTTGAAGATAAAACAAGTTATTCTTTATCCAAAAATGAAGCTATGCCAGATTTGTTTCCACCTATTAAAGGAGTTGTAGTTTCACAATACAGCCCTTCAAAAAAACATTTTGGTACAGACGTCGCTTCGTCTGGAGAAGAGATTATTTCAGCAGTTTTGAGTGGAACCGTAATTGCCTCGGATTATACTCTTGATAACGGATACACAATAACAATACAACATACATTGGATCTTATTTCGGTGTACAAGCACGTTAAATCGTCCTTTGTCAAAAGTGGAGATCTTGTTGAGACAGGTCAGGCAATTGCTGTTTATGGCAACAGCGGAGAAAACACAAGCGGTCCTCATCTTCATTTTGAACTTTGGAGAAAAGGCTTATCTTTGAACCCCGAAGACTATATAGAATTTCAGTGAAAGATCGTAAAAGAATAGCAATCTTAGGCTCTACCGGTTCTATCGGCACACAGGCTCTGAATATTATCAGAGACTATCCCGATTTGTACGAAGTGCAGGTACTGGTTGCTAACATCAGCATTGATCTTCTGATTAAGCAAGCGCGAGAATTTGAACCCGATTGTGTTGTAATTGCAGAAAAGTCAAAATATCAAAACCTTAAAGAGGCTCTTGCCGATATGCCTGTTAAAGTATATGCAGGTCACGAAGCTGTTGAACAGGTTGTTGCAATGGATACTGTGGATATTGTTCTGACTGCAATGGTTGGATTTTCAGGATTACTGCCTACTATAAGGGCGATAGAAGCCGGAAAAATAATCGCCTTAGCTAATAAGGAGACTCTGGTTGTTGGCGGACATATTATTACCGAGTTACTTAAAAATAGTAAAGCTGCAATAATTCCTGTTGACTCTGAACATTCAGCAATTTATCAGTGTCTGAGAGGAGAAAATCCAAAAAACATATCTAAGCTGATTCTTACTGCCTCAGGTGGACCTTTCAGAGGGAAAGACAAAAAATTCCTTTCCAAAGTAACACCCGAACAGGCTCTTAACCATCCTAACTGGAAAATGGGAAACAAGGTTACTATAGATTCGGCAAGCCTTATGAATAAAGGTCTTGAAGTAATCGAAGCACACTGGCTATTTGGTGTTCCTGCCGAAAATATTGAAGTGATTATTCATCCTCAATCTCTTATTCATTCACTGGTTGAATTTAATGACGGCTCACTGAAAGCTCAGTTGGGAGTTCCGAATATGAGAATCCCAATTCAATATGCTCTTGATTTTCCACATCGTTCATTATCTGATAAAAATAAATTCTCTTTTGCCGAACATAACTGTTTTACATTTGAACAACCTGACCTTAACACTTTCAGAAATCTGAAAATCGCTTACGATTGTCTGAAAAAGGGAGGAAATGCTCCTTGCATAATGAATGCAGCCAACGAAGTCGCTGTAGAGTTGTTCCTCAACAAACAGATCAGCTTTACAGAAATTTCAGACCTTATCGAAGAGAGCTTGTCAAAATCAGTTTTTATTAACAACCCCAATATAAAAGAATGTCTGGAAACAGATAATATTACAAGAAAAATTACGTTTGAATTATCTAAAAAACTTAAATAATGAGCGGACTAATCATGGCCGGACAACTAATTCTGGCTCTCACAATACTGGTTTTAATACATGAATTTGGACACTATCTCGCTGCCAGAATGTTTGGCATAAGAGTAACAAAATTTTTTATTTTCTTCGATGCAGGGTTTAAAATCTGGAGCAAAAAGATTGGCGAAACTGAGTTTGGAATAGGCTGGTTACCTCTGGGCGGATATGTTAAAATTGCCGGAATGATTGACGAATCTCTAGATACAAAACAATTGAAAGAGGAACCGAAAGAATGGGAATTCCGTAGTAAACCCGCATATCAGAGACTTATTGTTATGATTGCAGGTGTAATAATGAATGTAATTGCTGCAATTCTGATTCTTACAATGTCACATCTGGTTTTCACAAAAGATTATTTACCTGTCGAAAATGTTAAAGAAGGAATTTATGCATATCCTTATGCAAGATTTTTAGGCTTCGAAACAGGAGATAAAATTATTGCTATTGATGGCAAAGAGACAGTGAGATATGAAGATGTTTTCTCAACAAAGCTTTTCTTTGCCAAAAATGTAACTGTTGATCGAAACGGAGAAGTAAAAGAACTTACAATGACCGATACCTTATATTCTTATCTTAAAAACGGGGGCTTATTCATAGAATTGCATAACTATCCTTTTACAATAGACAGTGTAGTTAAAGATATGCCAATTGCTAAATGTAATCTGAGTCCCGGAGCTAAAATCCTATCAATAGACAGAGAAGAAATTAAATCTTTCGGACAGATGCGTGAAATATTGTATTACAACAAAGGTAATGAAATGGAATTTGTTTTCGATAACAAGATCAGTGTGGACACATTTAATTTAGCAATTGACAGCACAGGAAAACTGGGGATTTATACTTCATTTCCAGAATTTGAAAGTAAATCATATAATTTCTTTACCGCATTAAAATATGGATGGATAGATTCTTATGAAGTACTAAAAGCAAACATAAAAGGTTACGAACTAATATTCAGTGGCAAAGAAAAAGCCAGAGATAGTCTCCAGGGACCGATAGGAATTGCAAAAATTTATGGCGGAGTCTGGAATTGGGCAAAATTTTGGAGACTGACAGCCATTATTTCTATGATACTTGCCTTTGTTAACATATTGCCAATTCCGGCATTGGATGGAGGTCATGCATTATTCCTAACCATAGAAGCAATTACCCGTCGTAAATTATCCGATAAATTTATGGAAGTTGTTCAGATAATTGGCATGATTCTTTTACTTGGATTAATGATTTTAGTTATAGGTAATGATATTATAAACTTATTCTAATGAAAAAAATTGCGTTTATACTATTAATAACAATTCTCACGTTTTCTGCTAATGCGTTAAAATCACAGGAATATCTTGATTTTAATACATCAAATGGAGAAGGCCAAAAAAGGATACTTTTGGTTCCTTTTGATCCGAGAATATATTATAACGATGCTACAGCAATTATAGCCGAAAAAGAAGGAGAAACTCACGATGAGATTATGGAGTATTTCCGTTATCAGTTGAACCTTCAGTTGTACGATGCAATGATGGATTCATGCGTGATTATTAGCCTGTTCTCAGACAATACAAGACAGGATAAAGAGGATATAGACGGACTTTACTCAATAATAAGTTACGAGTTGGTACAGGCAATGCCAAATGCTTTGGAAGATGCTGAGAAAGAAAAGAAAGGCTATTTTGCACGTAAACGCGAAGATAAAGAGCAACAAAGACGTAAGGATGAGATAGCACAGTATAATACAAAAATTGTTGATGGAGAAATCGTTGGGAAAAGACAGCCCACTAATGATATGTATCTTAATATTGTTTTTCACCAACCTGAAGTTTTAACTGAGATTGCGAATCGCAGAGATGTTGATTACTTTCTTTTTATCAATCAGTTCGATATAAAAGGAAATTATGGTGATCCATATCTTTCGGGTAATTCCAAATCAGAAAGAACAATCAAAGTACATTTCAGTATTTATAATTCGCAAGGCAAACTTGTTCATGGTAGTTTCGGCGAAAATAAAATGCCGTTTGATCTTGCCGATAAACAAGAAATAGCAAGCCTGTATTTTCCTGAAGTAATACGTCAAATTGTTAACAATATTAATTTTTAATCATGATACCGGAATTTGTTTTTGCAACAAATAATAAAAATAAACTCGAAGAAATAAGAGCCATATCAAAGGGTAAAATTAAAATTATTTGTCCCGAAGACCTTGGATATTCAGAGGAACTCCCCGAGAATCATACAAGTCTTGAAGGAAATGCATTACAAAAAGCAAGATTTTTTTATGATAAATTTTCGATAAACTGTTTTGCCGATGATACCGGATTAGAGGTAGAAGCCCTGAATGGAAGACCCGGCGTTTTTTCTGCAAGATATGCCGGAGAAGGGAAAAACCCTCTGGAAAATGTGAATAAAGTCCTGCATGAACTTAATGATAATCCTAATCGTAACGCAAGATTTCGTACTGTCATTGCCTTAGTAATAAACGACAAAGAATACTTTTTTGAAGGTGTTGCAGAAGGAAAAATAATCACTGAAATGCGTGGGAGAAACGGCTTTGGTTATGATCCTGTTTTTGTTCCTGTAGGATTTGATGAAACTTTTGCAGAAATTCCGGTTAATGTGAAAAACAGAATCAGCCATCGAGCAGCAGCTTTCGAGAAACTCTTCAATTTTTTAACAAATTTCTACATTTAAAAGATGAACAAAATAAACTTTTTAAGCGGATTTTTCTTTTTTTTAATTCTTTCCCTCTTTTCTTTTGGACAGATTGCAGTCGGTCAATGGAGAGATCATCTGCCTTACAATGTCGGATATAAAGTAGCTGTTGCTGATAACAATGTATACCTGATCACAAATGTAGGATTGTTAAAATATGATAAAACAAGCGGCGAAACAGAAAAAATGACCAAGATCAACGGGCTAAGCGACTCTGGAGTCAAGTCAATTGCGTGGAACAATCAGAAGAAAATGCTGATACTCGGATATTCAAACGGGAATATTGATATCATTACTGATAATCTAGTTGTAAATCTTGCTGACATTAAACGTAAAGCAATGAGCGGGGATAAAAACATATATGATATTTGTTTGCTCGACAACAATGCTTATTTAGCCTGTGGTTTTGGAATTGTGGTTATTGACCTCGACAAAAACGAAGTTAAGGAAACATGGTTTATTGGCAATAATGGCACCAACGTAAAGGTTAATTCAATTGATACTGACGGGAATTCTATTTATGCAGCAACAGATATTGGTGTGTATAAGGGAGACCTTTCACTTCCTCTTGTGGACTTTTCATATTGGGAAATAATCTCGGAAACAAATCTGCCTGCTTCTTTGAGCTGGATGCCGGGGAAATCTTTCAGAACAATTAAATATTTGAATGGTAAAATAATTACTAATTATCACGATTATGACCAGGCGAGCGCAGATACACTTTTGGTTTATGACGGAAATAGCTGGTCTGTATTTAATGGTGAATACAATGAAACGATTTCTTTGTCGGGTAATGGTGACCAACTGATTATTTCCAGTAAATACTGGTTAAAGATTTTTGATTCCGACTTAAATGAAGTTAGACATATCTGGCAATATGATCTGTCTTCCGGAGCCAGAGGACCGGAGCCATCAACAGCAGTTATTGACAACAACATAGTGTGGATTGCAGACACAAAATGTGGATTGGTGAAAAATACTGATGATTGGCACTACCAAAACATAGAAGTAAATGGACCCTCAAATTACACTGTGTTTGATATGTCTGTTTGTGAGTCTGAGCTACTGGCAGTTGCAGGGGGAATGAACTTGTCGTGGGGTCCCAGATGGAAACAGGCCGAAGTTTATAGATTCAGCGACAACTTATGGAACAATTATAATTACTATAGCACAACCGGATTAACACAAGCAAGGGACCTTGTCAGGGTTGTGTTTGATCCTGAGGATCCATCAAGATTCTTTTTAGGTTCATGGATTGATGGTCTGGTAGAATTTAGAAATAATCAGTTTTACGCAAAGTATGATGATTCTAACAGCACATTATCAAAGGTAACAGGAGTTAATTATATCAGAATTGGAGGACTGACTTTTGATTCCGAAGGTAATTTGTGGGTGGTAAATTCCTTGACATCTCCTCAATTCCATATCTTATCTCCAGAAGGGGAGTGGTCTTCAATAGATTATTCTTCATATTTATCTGGTATTAATATTGGACAGATTATTATTACTAAAGATAACATAAAATGGGTTATTTTGCCTCAGGGAGTTGGTTTGTTCGTGTTTGACGAAAACGGAACTCCTAACGATAAAAGTGATGACAGAGTGCGCAAACTAACGATAATTGATGAAGACGGAGAAACAATAAGCAACGATGTCTTTTCCATTGCGGAAGATAAAGATGGATATATTTGGGTAGGAACAAGTAAGGGAGTCGCTGTTTATTACAATCCTGAAAATGTGTTCGAATCAGGAAGTTTTACTGCGAGACAAGTTAAAATACCACGTAATGACGGAACTGATAATGCTGATATTTTATTAGGCAATGAAGCAGTTACAAGCATAAAAGTGGACGGGGCAAATAAAAAATGGTTCGGAACTCAAACAGGAGGGGTTTACTACACAAGTGAGGATGGGCTGGAACAAATCCATCATTTTACTCAGGACAATTCTCCACTGTTTTCTGACAATATTTTATGTACTGCAATAGTGCCAAACACAGGAGAAGTATTTTTTGGAACGTCAGCGGGTATAATATCATATAGAAGCACTGCAACAGAAGGAGGCGAAGATTATATAGGTGTTTATGCTTTCCCTAACCCCGTGAAACCTGACTA
>DAOOPK010000028.1:0-19804 GCA_035388205.1 Bacteroidales bacterium | reverse complement strand
TGCAATAATTTACATTTACCTGTAATTGATACATTTTACTTTCAATTCCTGCACCTGCGTTTATGCTTTTTCGTTACAATTACTTCCAAGAACCCACACTCAATCTTTTTTACTATTTTTCTTTTTATCAATACCAATCAATTTATATTTTTTGTTTCCCTTTTGCAGCAAAATACCTCCAATTATCATAACTAATCCGATTATGGTAGCGAACCTAATTTCTTCACCTATCGTAAGATTTACTATTATCAAAGATAAAAACGGAGCAAAATAAATAAGATTGCTGACTTTTGCAGTGGTTTCTGAAAGAGAATTTATAACAGATTTGCCAATAGTCGCATAGATATAATTTACAAAAGACAAAAAAATAATAATAAAAAAAAACGGATATATAAAATAAGTTTAAATTTGTAAGAAATAACAGCACCAAAGAAATGACAAAAACTACACAAAACCTGACAGATTCGGTTGTATATGGTTACGTTATGACTGTATTGGGTAGGGTTGGAAAAGAGTTGGCTGCCATTTCTATTCTACTGTGCAACCTAAATGTGGCACAAAAATGACAATCGAAATGGAATACAAATTGAAAGCATACAAACAGTTTATACACGACCTCAATAAGTTGATGGCGTTTTATAAAGCGACAACCTATTCTTACGAACAGACTGAAAGCGTATTGATGAACTTTAAGAAAAACAAATTTAAGTTTGACGAAGAAACGTCCTTCGGTTTAGCGATTAAACAGCCACATTATTTTAAGACGAAACGAAGCTCTAAAATTGATATAAGAAAAAATCTTGCAGAAATTGTTTTTGTTAGAGCCGTATCAGCACTTGAAGTATTTCTAGTTGACTTAATCCGAGATGCTTTTTAGCAAACAAAGAACCATTTAAGAAACAAGATATAGTAATTCAATTTACACAAGCGGAATTACTCTCAATAAAATCTCCAGCTGAAGTTTTTAATAAAGTAATAAACAAAGAATGCAGGAAACTTTCAAGTGGTGGATTTTCTGATATTATTAAATACTACAAGAAGCACTTTGATATAGACATTGCAGGTTTTGCACCTGGTAAAAGTAAAATGGAGGAATATCACGAGAGGAGACACTTACTTGTTCACAGACTTGGCAAAACCGACCAACAATATCGCGATAAATACAACACAACTAAACTGAGCATTTCTGTGGATGATGCATATTTAATGGACTGCATTGGAGACTTCACTACGTTTTCAGAAATGGTTAATAATCAGATTATTTATAAACTTAAAAATGATTTCATCGCCAAACCCAAGAAGGAAAAAGTCATAGAAAGGAGACTGACTTTTGAGATAGAAATCTTAAATGGTAAGTATCCTGACTGTCTTAACCCTAATTATGAGTTTTGGGCAGGTGATGAGTTTTCAATGCTTAATGACTTCATTGACACAAAAAGAGAGATAGAAAATGGTAAAATTGAAATGAGTATTTCTGGCTCATTTCGTCAGATAAAGAGCTATACAAGGATTATCCGCAGGATACAAAGACAAAAGGAAATTAAACTTGAAATTACTAAGGAGAAAGTCCATAACATGGATTTTAGCCCTCCCTTGCAGAAAATTTTGGACGAAGAAATTTTGAATCAAATAAAAGACAAGCTACCTCCACAACCTTGGGAAAAAGGAATTCATAAAAAGGTTGCGACTGAACTCAATTTGACTAACAAACTTGTTTCAGTTGCAATACAGCAATTAATAGCAAAGGGGATATTTAAACAACAAATTGACGGAATAGTAATAGAACAAGTAACGACAGATAGTACTAAACTTGAAACAAGTGAAACATCAAGGACACAGTAAAACGGCAGCCAACATCGATTTTGCCTCAGACGATGTAATGTGCAAACATGGAGCTTTGTGCTTTTATTCAATTTTAGTGTTGGTTGACAGTTTTGTGCTCCGAAATACGCCTGACGCAAAATCAGAAACCGTGTACCATTAAAAAAGATAATCAAAAAAATAAAATATGAAAGAGGATTTAATAAAATTGATTGGGACATGCCCATTAAAAGAAAGTGAAAAATTCAGATTACATCAGGGATGGTGGCGAGCTTTTGTTTTAAAAGAAAAAGAAGGACAATATACATATAAAGGGAAAAATAAAGAAATAAAAACTGGATATGTTTGTAACAGAATTAATGATGAAGGATTTCAAGGATTAAATTTCTTATCTGATCAAATTATAAAGATTGTTAGCGACACCTTAAACAATAGAATTATTGAGTCATCAGGCATAATAGACAAAGAAAGACTTTACAACAATTTACTATCTAGCCAACCACTTGCATTTAATTTTATGGGATTTTTAAAAGCAAATCCAAACTTAGCGCTGAGATTTATAAGAAAAATTTTACCTGAAGTAACTCAATTTGAAACAATCGAATTTGAGTTTGCCCCAAAGGAATCAAGAGATCATTCAGCATTTGATTTTGCATTCATAGTAAATATTGAAAACAAAAGAGGTATTATAGGTTTTGAATGCAAATATACAGATGAATTTTCATACAAGAGACCTAAAACAAATAGTTTTTATGGAGATTGTAATGATAAAAATTATGGTTCATATTCTAAAATATTTAATACAAATATTGATAGATTCCTATGCAATTATGAGGATTATGTTAGTAATAAGTATTTCAATCAATTATTTCGAAATGAATTATTAGCTACATTGTTTAAATCTGAGTTTGATTTTATTAAAACTGGACTGTTTTGTCATCAAAATGACAAACAAACAATCAATTCTGGAAATCAATTTCAAAAAATGATTGGTAATAAAACAGATGATTTTATAATATTGACTTACCAAAAATATTTTGAAATACTTCAACAACTTGATTTAACGTGGGAAGAAAGAGAATTTACCATGCTTTTGTGGGCTAGGTATTGTGGATTACAATTGAGTAAAGGTATTTTGAAAAGCAAATGATTATTGAATTAATAGAATTCTATATGCAATGATAAAAAAATGGAGAATCAAATTAAAGCTTGCTGAAAAATTTTTGAAAAAATGCAGATACGAATTTCCAGTATTCCAATAACCTAGCGGCAATGTTAAATCCTGTGATTCCAACATATAGATATGAAAAAGAAGAATCAAAAAATTAATAAGAAAAAGAGAATAATAAAAATACCCATAAAGATAACAGAAGAAACAGGGTATAACGTAACTTTTAAATTTGAAAACGGGAAAGGTCAATTAATAGACTCTTATGGCAAAAACTTCCTTTTCTTAAAGGAGTTAGCACAAGTTATCAAGGAGAAAATAAGACAAAAATTGTCAACACTGTATTTGCCGACAACATTTATCTTGATGCGACATTTTCCGTTACTGAATTTGAGAAATTATTAGTTGTAGATACAAACACAAAACAAGTCAACAATATAAATATCGCTATTGGTGTAATGATTTTGTGTGATATAAGTGTTTCAGGAGAAACTTTTAAAATCACACCAACTTCGTTGTTGTCTGATTGTTTTCCAGATTGTTGGAGTCAAACATCTCCATTTACAATGAAATATGAGAATTATATGTGGTCAAATTTTCTAACTATTATCAAAGATGAAATTAAAGATTATTTTCATAGTAAAATTGCTATGGTAGTTGATAGTGACTTAGGTAATTTACCAAACTACAATGATCATAAAACTGCTTTTTTTAATGGGTTAATACGACCATGCAATAATCCTTTAACTGTTTTGCCTGAAAATATAAGAATGTTCTATGCAAATTCAGAAAAAGCTAATGACTCAGTGTTGAATAATTACATCTCCTGTTGTGATGATATTTCAAATAAGTTATTTGATGGAATCATGAAAAGACTTGATAATGATAAAACAACGATTATTGATAGAGATATTGTACTTCATGAATACCAAAAAGAAAAAGAAGAATTAAACGTTTACTTTGTCAACTGTTTAAAAAAGAAAGGCATATTAATATAAGAACAAATTCCTAGAACAAACGCTGTTGCAAATGAGCCACAGACGGCAGTCCCTGCTTACTCATATTTGTAATCCAAGTACCATTATTACTAAGGACTCTGATGACAAATCCTCTTGTGCAGTAACTATTTTTTGAATTAATAGCTATTATTTATTTTTTGTTTCCCTTTTGCAACAGAATCCCTCCAATTATTATAACTAGTCCGATTATGGTAGCTAACCTAATTTCTTCACCTATCGTAAGATTTACTATTATCAAAGACAAAAACGGAGCAAAATAAATAAGATTGCTGACTTTTGCAGTGGTTTCGGAAAGAGAAAGTGCTGACATCCAAAGGAAAAATGTTATTCCCATTTCAAATATTCCGACATAAGTTACTCCAATAATACCGTTTATTTCAGGTAGTTTAATGCTTTTTGTAATCAGTCCGTAAATAGCAACAAATGCAAAACCGAAAACAAAATTCATAAAAAGCTTAACCGTTTCGTTGCGTTTATCTCTAACATTCAAAAGCCAAAACGAAGCCCAAATAATTGTGCTGCTTACCGCTAAAATCACTCCATAAGTGTTTGTAAATTTGAAATCTAGAATGTTACCACCGGTAGCAATCACAAAACTTCCTGCAAACGAAACCAGGATTGCGATAATACTTAAAAATCCAATTCTCTGTTTTAAAATTGGAATAGACAAAAGTACTAGTACCACTGGCCAAAGGTAATTTAGAGTTAGAGCTTCTTGCGCAAGTAATAGATCGTAAGCCTGAAACAGAATCAGGTAGTAAAGGAAAGGGTTTAATAGTCCCATAAATGCGGAACGAAATATGTCGCGTGTCTTTTGTTGCTTAATCAGTACCCATTGTTTCTTCAAAGAAATAAAAACGACAAAAACCAGCAAAGAAACCAAAACCGACCAAAACAATAGATTAAAATAATCAACCTCCCTTAGACTAAGTTTAAATGCGGATCCGACAGTTGACCAGCACAAAACTGCTGCTCCGGCAAAAAGATATGCTTTGGTCTGTTTTTTCATAATGCAATTATATGTTTTTTTTTGTAATCTTTATAATGGATGAAATATTACAATAATAACGAAAAATTGATAAAAATAAATTTGCTATTTACAAGACAAGCTTTTATATTTACAAAAAATCCTTGATGAAAGAAATATTAAAGGCAATCAAAGACAGAATAAAAGGTGATAATTGTAAATTCTGGCAAAGGCTTTTGAAAAATATATTAACTCTTGTAATAATACTTGCATTTCTCGTTGGAGGATTTTTATTAGGTTCGTTAGTTGGTGCTGCATTAGCCGCCATACTTGCAATAATTGGGGCATTGTTTGGTGCATGGATAGGAATTGTTTTAAGTAATTGGCTAATTAATTGTCAATAAAATGCTATATGCAATTTACAAACATATAATAAGTTGGACTTTAGTAGTAGTTCTTTTGTTAATTTCAGTCATAATTTTTAATGGTTGTATCTCTAAGCAATCAGTTATTTTGGACAAAACTGTCAAATTTGAAAAACCAGAAATATTTTATACAAAAAGACCTACTAGAGACTACACAGAAAATGAAATAGTTGAATTCACTTCCTTTAATGTCTTTCATAGAAGGCATAAAGTGCTTGATAAAACCATTGATTATGCGGTAGCACAAAACGCTGATGCAATTATTATTACAGATTATAGTTATCTAATAATCTTAACTATCCCGTTTTATAAAATAGAAGCAGTTCTAATAAATTACAAATAACTATACATGTAAAGTTTAATAATTCAACTAATGGATAATATAGACGCCCATTCTCAACGGAGTCACTTTTAACCCGGAATTTATCCAATAACAGACTTTCGACAAATGTGTCAATGAAACTACTTAAATGTTTTTACTTATAGCATCGTCATGCAACTAGCAAAAAGTACTATTTGTTCTTTATTCTCTCCAATATGTATTTCATGTACGAATTTTATTGAAATACCAACAAAAAATTTATCTTTGTAAAATACACTGATTAAAATGTGTGGACGTTTTATTTTGGTACAAAAACTTGAAAAACTGGAGGCTCGGTTTAATGTTACAGCCGTTCCCGAATTAGATTTTACTCCCTCATATAATATTTCGCCAGGAAAAACTAGTTTAATAATAACTCAGGATGCTCCCGATAAAATAATGCCTGCGGTCTTTGGATTAACACCATTTTGGGCAAAAAAAGCCATGTACTTATTTAATGCTCGTGCTGAAGGAGACAGAAATAAAGAAAATAATCCCGATTTTCGCGGAGCAAAAGATATAATTAATAAACCTGCATTTCGTAAGCCGATTCGTAGTCAACGATGCCTTATACCTGCCGATGCTTTTATCGAAGGTACTACGGCTGAAGGTTTGTCCAAGCCTTTCCTTGTCTATCTTAAAAACAAAGTGCGTCCATTTGCTTTTGCCGGAATCTACGATGATTGGAAAAACCCTCAAAAGAACGAAATTGTACGTAGTTTTTCAATTATTACTACTACCGCAAACGAATTAATGAAAAAACTTCCACATCATAGAACTCCGATAATTTTGCCCGCCTATCTTGAAAAGCGATGGATAAGCGAAAAAACTGCTCTTACCGACATAACAGACATGTTAAAACCCTACGATGCTGAGTTAATGAATGCCTATCCAATTGCAGAAAGTATAAAAAATCCGAAGAATGACTCTTCCGATTTGATAAAATCGGTAGGCGATACTTTGGAACCAGAAACTGATATAAACATTAAAAACACTCTTTCGAATCAGGGATTTGGAAGAAATAACAGGCATTTTTAAATATGCCTTTATTTTAAAAATCACTATCGTCCGATAAAATTTCGTTATTGCCACAGATTCACGGATTAAATTTTCGATAATCGTTACTCCCGAGTTTTACGAAAAATTGGGAGTGTTGAAATTCGTCCTTTACACATAATTACAAAAGTTAATTTACTCAGAAGAAGCAATTTCTATCTTCGATAAAAATCCTTCTGTGCCAAATCTGTTTTAATTGTTAGTAGATGCAATTAACTAAAAATAGTAATGAAATCTGTGAATCTGTGGCTTATTTTGTTTTACAAGTCCCATCTATTAACATTTTTCTATTTCTGTTTGTGGACAATGTATATAGTCTTTTCTTTAAAATTAATTTCAAACAAGAATGATAAAAAATGTGCAATTAAGTGTGTCTTATTTTTAATTATTAAATATTTTATTCATTTTTGCAACTTAATCAAAACTATTATAGGTGAAAAAACTCATTTTCTTTTTGTTTCTGATAAATTTAATTTATATATTGAAAGCTCAGGAAATCCCTGTGCCGGTTGTAGTTGATACTGTTAAAAGTGGAAGATTTGATATTGTTCTTTTCAGTGATAGAACTTGGCAATATGTTGATCATGACAGCATTATGAAAATTGTCAGGGTAGAAGATTCTGTAAAATCGCGTAAATATATACTGGAAAATAAATTATACCAGCCTGATAGTACAACGATATTTTCAGAGCAATGGGATACTGTAAATATTTTTGCTTTTGGTAATATTGATTATAAAAGGGCTTTGGATACTTTTGCCATACCTGTTTTAAGAGATTCTGCAAAATTCTTTATTCCGGTTCCCGGGTATGTGCAATCTCAATTTGGATGGAGATGGGGACAAATGCATAACGGGATTGATCTTGACTTAAAGACTGGTGACACTGTTGTGGCTTCATTTGATGGTGTGGTTCGTTATGCAGGTTGGAACACGGGTGGCTACGGCTATATAGTAATCATAAGACATTACAATGGATTGGAAACGTATTATGCTCATCTTTCGTCTATAAAATGTACGGATAATCAAGCTGTAAGAGCAGGTGAATTAATTGGTCTAGGCGGTTGTACAGGAAGGTGTTATGGTCCGCATGTGCATTATGAAGTAAGATTTAAAGACAATCCTTTTGATCCGGAATGGCTGATTAATTTTGAGACCAAAGAATTAGCTGTGGACACCTTGGTTTTATCTCCCGAGAAATTCGGACATGTAAAAGAAATTTGTGAGGCTCAGTATCATGCTGTGATTAGTGGAGATACTTTATGGGGTATTTCGAGACGATATGGAGTTTCTATAAAATATTTATGCTCTCTGAATGGTTTGACAGAAAACTCAATTTTAAATCTTGGACAAAAGATCAGGGTGCGATAGTTCATTTTTCAGTAATTAACATTTATTTGTTTTAAACTTCCATAATAGAAGGTATTTCTTTTTCTTTTTGTCATTAATTTTGTATTCAAATCATTGAATATGAGAAACATATTAATTCTTTTGGCTTTAGGTATTTTTGTAGCTTGTAATAATTCAGCCAAAACCAATGTAAGTAACAACAGTTTGGAAAATGAAAACAAAAATGCTGATACCATAATTTATCCCGGAATTTATCAAACTGATTTATATCTGAATCTGATTTCTGATAAAAAAATAGGAATTGTCAGTAACCAAACAGGAGTGATTAACAATATTCATTTGGTTGATACATTATTATCCTTGAAACAGAATGTGCTAAAAGTATTTTGTCCCGAACATGGATTCAGAGGGACTGCCGATGCCGGTCAAACAATAGAAACAGGAATTGATGAAAAAACCGGAATTTTTATAACTTCTCTCTATGGTAAAAACAAAAAACCTACGCCAGAACAATTAGCTGATTTAAATGTTGTTATTTTCGATTTGCAGGATGTGGGAGTCCGTTTTTATACTTATATTTCAACTTTACATTATGTAATGGAAGCATGTGCCGAAAGTAATATTCCATTAATAGTACTAGACAGACCAAATCCGAACGCTCACTACATTGATGGAGCTGTTTTAGATACTGCAAATTACAGGTCATTTATAGGTATGCATCCTGTTCCTATCGTCTATGGAATGACCATAGGAGAATACGCTCAGATGATAAATGGTGAAAAATGGCTACGAAATGGCATTCAATGCAAATTAACTGTTATTCCATGCAAAAATTATACTCATAACACTAAATATTCTTTACCTGTAAAACCATCTCCAAACCTCCCGAATGATAGAGCAATAGAATTATATCCTACATTATGTTTTTTTGAAGCTACAACTTTGAGTGTCGGAAGGGGAACTGATAAACAATTTCAGATTTTAGGACATCCTTCATTAAGTGTTGTTGAAGAGGCTAGTTTTACTTTTACTCCAATGCCTAATGAAGGAGCAAAAGATCCGGTTTTAAATGGTCAGTTGTGTTATGGATTTGATCTATCTGAAAACTCTTCCATTTTTGAATGGAAAAATGACAGGATAAATATAAGTTTAATAATTGCAGTCTATAAGTTGTTCCCTAAAAATGAGCTTTTCTTTAAGAAAACAAATTCAATTGAACTGTTGTCAGGTTATGCAGAATTCAGAACTCAGATAGAAAACGGCATAAGTGAAGAAGAAATTCGTAAAGGCTGGAAACAAGGAATCGAAAATTTCAAAACAATAAGGTCAAAATATTTAATATATGAATAAAATAATTACAAAGCTAGGTTTAGCAATTGGAATATCATCATTGTTCTTTTTTACTTTTTGTACAGATCAGTATGAAAATCATGCATTGGCATTCAGAAACAATACTAACGACAGTATTCGGGTTGACAGATATAGTAATGGAAGCAACAGAGCTAGATCTGTAACAATTGCTCCCGGGACATACGACAAATTTTATGAAACGACATCAGATTTGTGGATTACTCCTCAGGTCGAAATGCAGAAGATTTGTGATTCCATAATTATTACCGGGAAAGTTAACGATAGAGATTTCAGAATAAGATTCAGGAATGATGACATACTTAACTATTGCATTTCTCCATATTCTGAAAGTGCAACTTGGGAGGAGGAAGTTAATGTAGAAGAAGTTCCCAGATTTTTAGGGAAGACACTTGAATATTATTATATCCATATTTTTGACATCAATCCTGGATGTATTACTACGACAGATTAAGCAATAAAAAAAACGCCCTGATATCAGAGCGCTTTATTATATTTTATAAACCTACTATTTATTAGATTCTGCAGGTTCGCAGGTACAAACAAGATTTCTGTCTCCATAACCATTATCAATTTTCCCTACGTATGGCCAGAATTTGTTTTCTTTTATCCATGTAAGTGGAAACGCAGCTTGTTCCCGTGAATACTTATGATTCCATTCACTTGAAGTAAGCTCAATCTGAGTGTGTGGAGCATTTTTAATCGGGTTGTCTTCGCGGTCGAGCTTGCCTGATTTGATTGCTTCACATTCATTTTTTATAGCTTTCATTGTTTCAATAAATCTGTCGAGTTCCTGTTTGCTTTCGCTTTCGGTAGGCTCAACCATCAATGTTTCGTGTACAGGAAACGAAAGAGTAGGAGCATGGTACCCATAATCCATCATTCTGCGTGCAAGATCACCAGCTTCAACTCCATATTCTTCTCTGAAACTGTGTGCATCCAAAATCATTTCGTGAGCACAACGACCTGTTTCTCCGGTATATAAAACTTCAAAATAGCCTTTTAACTCATTTGCAATATAATTAGCATTAAGCATTGCTATTTTTGTTGCATTTTTAAGTCCTTCTTGACCCATCATTTTAATATATGCATAAGTTATTGGCAAAACAAATGCAGAACCAAATGGAGCAGAAGCAACTGCATGAATACCTCGTTCACCTCCTGTTTTAATAACAGAATGTTTTGGCAGAAAATCTACAAGATGTTTAGCTACTGAAATTGTTCCGATACCCGGACCTCCACCACCGTGAGGAATAGCAAAAGTCTTATGCAAATTCAAATGACATACGTCAGCACCTATTGTTCCCGGATTTGTTAAACCTACCTGTGCGTTCATATTTGCACCATCCATATAAACTTGTCCGCCATTCTGGTGAACGATATTAACTATTTCCAGTATCTTACTTTCAAAAACCCCATGTGTTGATGGATAGGTAATCATCATAGCAGAAAGATTTTCTTTATGTTCTACAACTTTCAATTTCAAATCTTCTAAATCAATATTACCGTTTTCGTCGCATTTCACTACAATTACTTCCATGCCTGCCATAACTGCTGAAGCCGGGTTTGTTCCATGTGCAGATGATGGTATCAGGCAAATATTACGATGTAATTCGTTTCTTTGTTTATGATATTCACGAATAACCATCAGTCCGGAATGTTCTCCGGTAGCACCCGAATTTGGCATTACAGATGTTGCTGAGAATCCTGTAATTGTGTTTAAGTCTTTTTCCATCTCAGCTATCAATTCATAATATCCTTCTGCCTGATCTTTTGGTACAAACGGATGAATATTTCCTAATTCAGGCCAACTTAACGGAAGCATTGATGTTGCTGGATTAAGTTTCATGGTACATGATCCCAGAGATATCATAGAACGGTTTAATGCTATATCACGATTTTCGAGTCGTTTGATATAACGCATCATTTCCGTTTCGCTATGATAAGTGTTAAAGACTGAGTGTTGCAAAATGTTTCCCGTTCTGGCGAATTTTACATCAACATTTTCTGCTTTTCCAATTGAGCTTACGCGATTAAAAGTCTTGTTAATTGCTTTTGCAAAAATCTCAATAACATTATTTATATCGTCAATACTAATTATTTCATCAGTGCTTAACCTCACACATTTTTCACAACAATGGAAGAAATTTATCTTATATTGTAACGAAATTGCCTGAATGTCAGCAGATTTTATGTTATTGGGTAATTCAATCTTTAATGTATCGAAGAAATCATTATTTTTAATTGTGTATCCTAATTTTACCAATTCTCCGGCAATAAATTTAGCTGAAGAATGAATGTTTTGGGCAATTCTTTTTAACCCTTTGGAACCATGATACACAACATACATTCCGGCCATGGTAGCCAAAAGTGCTTGAGCAGTACAGATATTTGAAGTTGCTTTTTCACGTTTGATATGTTGCTCTCTTGTTTGCAGAGCCATTCTTAAAGCTCTGTTTCCATGTTTATCAATACTAATACCAATGATACGACCCGGCATACTTCTTTTATATTTATCTGCGGTAGCAAGAAAACCAGCGTGTGGACCACCGAATCCCATCGGAATACCAAATCGTTGAGTCGAGCCAACTGCTATATCTGCACCCCAAGAAGCCGGAGATTTAATTAAAACAAGTGACATAATATCCACAACTGCTGTAACTATCGCTTCGGAAGCATGTGCTTTTTCAGTAAAACCAGAATAATCAACAATTTTTCCACTTGCAGTTGGATACTGCACTATAGCACCAAAAGTTTTGTCTGTAAAATTAAAATTCTCAAATTTACCTATTACGATTTCCACCCCGATAGGTTCAGCTCTAAGTTTAATAACATCGAGTGTTTGTGGGTAAATGTCTTCATCAACAAATAAAACATTTCTATTATCTTTTACAGCTTGTCTCGACCTGGCACCTAGCATCATGCTCATAGCTTCGGCAGAAGCAGTCCCCTCGTCAAGAAGAGAACAATTCGAAATTTCCATTCCTGTAAGTTCTGTCACAACAGTTTGAAAATTTAACAATGCCTCAAGTCTTCCTTGTGATATCTCTGCCTGATATGGGGTATATGATGTGTACCATGAGGGATTCTCAAAAATGTTTCTTAAAATTACTGATGGAGTTGCTGTACCATAATAACCTTGACCGATAAATGAACGATATATCTTATTTTTTGAAGCAATTTCTTTTATCTTGTTAAGATACTCATATTCTGAAAGAGGTTCACTCAGCTTAAGATTTTCTTTAAGCCTAATAGAAGTAGGTATTATTTGATTAACTAGTTCGTCCACAGAACTAACTCCACATTTCTTTAGCATTTCTGCATATTCATTTTCACGAGGACCCAAGTGACGCGAAGAAAAATTTTCTTTTATCATAACTGTATATTTAGTATTTAAAATTTTCAGCTTGTAAAATTATAAAATAGTATAGAATTCAATAGAACTTTAATCATATTTATTTCTTCTTTTTCAACAAAACAGTAAAAAGAATCTGAGTTAAATAATTTTTACTATTTTTGAAGTGAAATTTATGAAAAGATTATTACTTGTCATATTAGTGGTTTTAATTAGTGCTCAAGTCTTTGCTCAGGTACGATTAAGCTTGTTGGATGGTAAGCAGGTTAATCTTGAATCTTATGTATTTCATAATGATGAAAACTATATGGATTATTCCTTTTTAAAAGACAATGGCAAATTGAAAAAATCCTATGCATATTATAATGATGTTTTTTCAATAAATATAAATGGAAAAGATTCAATTATTTATATGCCGTTTGAAGAAGGAGAGTTTGAAGTTGTAGATATGCAGCAGGTTGTTTGTGGGAGGCAATATGCTGTTTCGGATTATAAGCCATGGTGGGCTTATCTTACAGGAATGGTTGTAGGTTGCGGCTCAATGTTTATTCCGATGGATGCTACCACAAGGTTGGTTATTCCAATAGCATATACTTTTGGAATGGCATTCGTCAAACCAACCGAATCATATATTGTTAAAAGATATGATTTTGCAAATGGTAACGAAATGCTAATATACGGATATAAAAATGCCGGCAGAAAAAAAATATTTAAAAATACAGTCATAGGTACAATTGGAGGTGTATTTTTAGCCGGAGCTATAGTTGGGACTTTATCTTTTATTGATGGTGATTAGATGAATTTATTACAATCCTTACAGAAAAATACTTTTATAAAATATTCTAGTATGCGAATAATAAGTTTCGATATTATACGTTATAATCAGATTTTGGTGAATTATTGAAATGAAGGGTTTAAAATATATAGGAATAATTCTGATCTTAATTTTATTGGGATTTAACGTTTCGGCACAAGAGAAGCGTATAAAAAAAGCTGATGAAATATTTGAAGCAGGTGAATACTTCAGAGCTATCCAGGAATATAATTCTATCATGAAAAAAGTTGAAAATAAAAGCCAGAAGAATGATCTGTATTTTAAAATTGGCGAGTGCTATTTTATGATTGGGGATTATAAGAAAGCCAGATCAAATTATAAGAAAACTGCTAAAGTAAATGATTATGAGTTTGTTTCAAAAATCAGGCTTGCAGAGATAGAAATACAAGAAGGGACTTATGAGGATGCATTATTATTTTATAACGAGGCTTTGCAAATATCACCTAATGATTCTATTGCACTGAAAGGTATTGAATCTGCAAACCTGGCAATAAATTGGATGACAGAGCCTACAAGATATAAGTCAGAAAAAGCGAAACACTTAAATTCAAAAAGGAATGATTTTAGTCCGAGCGTTGATGAGAAATCAGGCTACGATCATGTGTATTTCAGTTCTACAAGAGATGAGGCAAAAGGAAAGAGAAAAAGTGGAATTACAGGAGAGAAGTTCTCGGATTTGTTTATTACAAAATTTGACCGCAAACAGGAATGGACAGATGCAATGCCGATTGATTCATTGAATACCGAGTTTGATGAAGGATCACCATGCATTTTTAGTGATGGTATGAAATTTTATTATACTTCGTGTCGTGCAGAAAAAGGGAAAAAGGTTGGTTGCCAAATTTACGAAGCCCAGAAAGTTGATGGTGAATGGATGAATCCAACAAGGCTTGATATTGTTCCGGATACTGTATCAATAGGTCATCCGACTGTTTCTTCTGATGGTAATATTGTATATTTTTCAGCACGTATGCAAGGTGGTTATGGTGGGGCTGATATTTGGTATTATGATTTTGCCGGTGGAGATGGAAACAGACCAAAAAATATGGGACCTGCAATAAATTCATCAGGGGATGAATTATTCCCGTTTATTAGAAAAGATGGAACATTGTTTTATTCAAGTACTAAGCATCCAACTATGGGAGGTCTGGATATTTTTATCGCAAAACAGAATGAAAAAGGTCGCTGGGAATCTGAAAATATGAAACCTCCTTTCAGTAGTAATGGCAATGATTTTGGGATATATTATTATGCTAATGAAGACAAAGGATATTTCTCTTCTGACAGAAAAGGCTCAAAACAGGAAGATATTTACTTTTTTGTAAAGCCTCCAATTGAATTCAGACTTACAGGAATTGCTAAAGATAAAGATCTGTTGACTGTCATTGATTCATGCGTTGTCATGCTTTTCGGCAGTGATGGTACTGTTTTTAGAGATACGACTTCTATTGAAGGTACTGAAGGCAAATTTGAATTTAAATTACGCCCAAAAACTGATTATGTTTTTGTTGTAACTAAAGATGGATATTTCAACGGAAAGTCTAGATTTACAACGGATTCGCTTGAGTTTGACAAAGTTTTCGATTATGAGATATTACTGGAGTCGTTAAATAAAACTTTTGAGATACCTAATATAGAATTTGAATTTGGTAAATGGGAGCTTACAGAGCCTTCAAAGCATGTATTGGACAGTATCGTAAGAATAATGACAGACAATCCATACTTAATTATAGAATTATCTGCACATACTGACATGGTTGGTACTGATGAAGCTAATATGGAATTAAGCCAGAAACGTGCAAACTCAGTAACCACATACTTCAGTTCAAAAGGTATCCCCGATGGTCGTTTAATTGCAGTCGGATATGGTGAGTCAAAACCAAAACAGATTACAAAAACAGACTTGAGATATCCTTTCTTACCTGAAGGTTCGGTTTTAAACGAGAGTTTTGTAAATAGTTTACCAACCGAACAGCAGGTTGTTGCAAATCAGCAAAATAGACGTATCGAAATGAAAGTTATTTCTAATGATTATATTCCTAGTTTGGATTAGTAACTAACTATAGTTTATCCTTGACTTTAGACATTTTTTACCCTGAGTATTCTAAGTAAAAACCAAATTAATGTGGAGTTTTTTTTTATAATAAAAATCACGCATCTATCTCTTAAATAAATTTAATAAACGTTCCGTTAAATTCAAGGGCAAGACAAGGCTTCGTTACACTGCGCCCCTTGACTTTAACTACACTTATTATTTTAAATATGTTTAAGAGATATCTGCTCCGAGCAACCATGTCGCTTTGGGATATTAAACTGCCAGTCTATAATATGGTTCATCACGTTTAACAACAGCAAACACCCGATAAACCAATTTACATGCAACAGCATTTATTACTGACATTTTATGTTTTCCTTCACTAATTTTTCTTGCAAAGTACAAGTTGATTTCCTGATCATGTGCTATGGCAGTATTTGCAGCTTTAAAAAGAGCAGCTTTTAACTCTTTATTCCTATAATGACTAGTTTTTGTTCGCCCTTTAACACTTGTTCCAGATGAGTACTCAAATGGTGCGAGTCCACAGTAGCAATTGAATTTTCTTGGATTGTCAAATGCTGTGAAGTTGTTTGTGCTCACAAGAAATTGTGAGGCTGTAATCAACCCAATTCCAAGTATGTCCGTAATCTTCATATAGTTCTTGTCCAAAGACTCATTTCCTTTGATAATATCTTTAATCTGAACTTCTATTTTCTTTATCAAAATATCATATCTGTCGATTTCTTTTTCTTGTTGCTTTATTTCATTTCGCAAAGGAATAATTTTCGAAGATATTCTTAATGACTTTACAGAATTTTTGAACTGTGTCCTGATTTTAACATACTGCTGTCTAAGCGTCAATAAAGTTTTGATTTTCATAATTTCGTCACACGGCAAGTTCGTTGGCTTTAGCTTGTAATTATTGACAGCCAAGTATAACGCAATTCTTTTTGCATCTACCGAATCCGTTTTACCTCTGACCATACCTGAAGATTTAATAATCTCAAGTGACGGAACCATGGAATAATCAATGTCAAACTCCGACAAAACACTTGCAAGCATTAGCCCATAATTACCAGTGTGTTCAAAGCATACCCAAAGACCTCCTCCATCTGATTCTTTTTTAAATGCTTAATTAAACTTTTAATTCCTTTTCTGTCATTCGGAATCTTCTCTAATGCAATAATGGATTTGTCTTCACCATTACAAATAGCATAATCCAAAAAATCTTTTGAAATGTCTACTCCACAAAATAAATTTTTCATACTTTTACATTTAGGTGAATATTTAACTGAATGAACCAAGTTGGATTTGAAGCTAAAACCATTAATAGGTCGCAAACCTAACATTCTAATTGGCACTAGAATCCAGGAGAAAGTGAGGTCTGATACTCAGGCTAAGTCTTAAAACTTAGGTGTCGAACTAGTTCACCTCTCTTTCTCTGGTTCTTCAGTTATAACTAACTAAAAATAATTAATTAAATTCACTTTGCAAAACTAATGGCAGAGTCGAAGGGTAGGCACTTTCCATTGTTAAAAACTTTGTTGATACAAAATTCTCAATGACAATATTACAAAGCCTTTTTCGGATTAGTTTTACTTCAAATTTAAGTTCTTGGTACTCAATTATATTTGGATAGCGTTTTTCATAATTGCATTTATTGTTGCACTGGTAAAACTCATTTTCTTTGGTGATATTAGCGTTTTCCCTGCAATAATGAACAGTACTTTTGATAATGCTAAATTGGGCTTTGAATTATCATTAGGATTGACAGGAATTATGACCTTATGGCTTGGAATTATGAAAATTGGAGAAAAGGGAGGTGCAATCAATTATCTGTCGCGTTTGATATCACCCTTATTTAACAAATTATTCCCTGATATTCCTAAAAATCATCCTGTACATGGCTCAATGGTTATGAATATAGCCGCTAATATGCTCGGATTGGACAATGCAGCTACACCTCTGGGCTTAAAAGCAATGACCGAACTTCAGGAATTAAATGCAAAAAAAGATACAGCATCAAATCCAATGATAATGTTTCTGGTGCTGAACACTTCGGGACTGACTGTGATTCCAATTAGTATTATGGTTTTCAGAGCCCAGTTGCTTGCTGCAGACCCGTCTGATATTTTTATTCCGATTTTATTGGCAACTTTTGTCAGTACCTTAATAGGAATAATCACTGTTTCAATATATCAAAAGATAAATTTATTTCAAAAAGAAATACTTCTTTATTTGGGTGGAGTAACTCTTTTACTGTCAGGAATAGTATATGGGTTTACATTGTTATCAGCTTCGTCTTTAAATACCGTTTCAACAACTGCTGCAAATGTAATTTTGTTTTGTATTATAATAGTATTTATTCTATTGGCATTGCGAAAAAAGATAAATATCTATGATTCTTTTATTGAAGGAGCAAAAGGTGGTTTTAAAGTAGCAATCAAAATCATTCCGTTCTTGATTGCCATACTTGTTTCTGTCGGCGTATTTCGGGCATCGGGAGCTTTGGATGCTTTAATTGATGGTATGAAATGGCTTTTTTCATTAACAGGAATGGATACAAGTTGGGTAGATGCTTTTCCGGTAGCTCTTATGAAGCCCCTCAGTGGTAGCGGTGCACGTGGCTTAATGATTGATACAATGAACACTTACGGAGTAGATTCATTTGTAGGCAGACTGGCATGTACATTTCAGGGAGCTACTGATACGACTTTTTATATAATAGCTGTATATTTTGGATCAATTGGTATAAAAAATACAAGATATGCTGTCACTGCAGGACTTATTGCTGACCTTGCAGGAGTGATTGCAGCTATTTTTGTTGCGTATTTATTTTTTGGATAGAGTTTTAAGAATAATATGTCGCAGTCAATCTCAACCCTCTAATAGTAACAATGATTTTTTTAGGATTTAGATTATAATTAAATTATTTTTGTGTTTTAAATTTTGATTATGATTCCTTTTTCGCCCCCAAGAATAGATGATAAAATAATTGCTGAAGTTGTTGATACCCTTAAATCAGGGTGGATTACAACAGGTCCTAAAACAAAAAGATTTGAAAGAAATCTGGCTGAATATACTGGAGCAAAATCTGTTTTGTGTCTAAATTCTGCTACGGCTGGACTTGAATTAATGTTGCGTTGGTTTGGGGTTGGCCCTGGTGACGAAGTTATTGTGCCAGCTTATACATATTGTGCTACAGCAAATGTTGTTGTTCACTGTGGAGCTGTTCCTGTAATGGTTGATATTGATGAGAACACTTTTGATATTAATATTACAAAACTAAATGCAGCTGTTACAAAGCGTACTAAAGTAATTATTCCAGTTGATATTGCAGGTTTACCTTGTGATTATGATGCACTTTATGATTTTGTCAATTCGCCTGCAGTCATAAGTATGTTTAAGCCAAATAACGAGATTCAAGAGACTTTGGGAAGAATACTTATTCTTTCAGATGCCGCACATTCATTAGGTGCTGTTTACAAGGGAAGGAAAACAGGGACTTTAGCTGATATTTCGGTATTTTCTTTTCATGCCGTAAAAAATCTTACTACTGCAGAAGGTGGGGCAGTAGCATTAAACCTGCCTGAACCTTTTGATAATGTTGAATTATATAGATTTTTATGTGTTTTAGGTTTACATGGACAAAATAAAGATGCATTATCAAAAACCAAAGGAAACTGGCGTTATGATGTTATAACTGCAGGGTATAAAGTCAATATGACTGATATTCAGGCTGCTATGGGTTTAGTTGAGTTGGAGAGATACGATTCTGATACTTTGGTTAAACGTAAGCATATTTTTGACCTTTACACCTTAAATTTTGAAAATGATAGCAAATATATTATTCCTATTTATGAAAATGATAATCTCAAGTCTTCATATCATGTGTATTTATTGAGAATTGTTGGCATAAATGAGATGCAGCGCGATGAAATAATACAAAAGATTTATAAAAGGGAAGTGTCTGTAAATGTTCATTTTCAGCCTTTACCATTATTATCTTTTTATAAGGAATTAAATTATAAAATTTCTGATTACCC
>DAOOPK010000027.1:0-19807 GCA_035388205.1 Bacteroidales bacterium | reverse complement strand
TATTAAAAGAGGTGGATGCTGTTATTGCTTTATCACCTATGTCAGGATTGGAAAATGTTGAGAATCTGGTTAAAAATTTCAAACATGTGTTTTTTGAACCAAGTGCAGAATATTACAGAAGTGATGTAAACAAATTGTCTGGGATTATTGAGGAAGCTAATGTTAAAGTTCAGGCAGGTTTTCATCACAGATTTAATAATACTTTTCTGTCAGCGCGTCCATTTATTAAAAATCCAAAGTTTGTTCAGTCAAACAACTTCAGGCAGTTCAGTTTAAATACCGAAGCCTGCTCGGTTTTAATGGATATGTTGATAAATGACATAGATATAGTTTTAAGTGTTATAAAGTCATCATTAAAAAATGTTCATGCTAATGCAACATCAATAAATTTTGCAGGTCCTGACATCATTAATGTTAGATTGGAATTCATGAATGGTAGTGTTGCTCAATTAACCGCTGGTAGAATCGCAACAGAAAACACACACGAGGTTAATTTCTATTGTGATAAAGATTATACCAGTATAGATCTGTATAGAAATAAAGCATGGCAAGTCAAAAAGCGTAATACAGGAAGTGATATTAAACTTTTCCAAGAAAATATTGGTGATTTAATTGTTGATCCTATTCCGGTAAAGCCTAACAATTTGTATTTTGATGAATTCTCTTCATTTGCCAGATCAATCGTTCTTGATAAATCCCCTGAAGTAAACATTGAGTCAGTGCTAAAGACTTATGATATTGCCGGAATGATTAAGGAAAAGATTAAATTATCAACAGATATATAATTTTTTTACAGCACACAATAATACCTATATATTTGCGTTCTTAAAATTAAATATTTAGAATTTAAGTTTATTGTGGTTAGAGTTTTAGTTTTTTTCTGTTTATTGATTCCTATATTTTTTATTTCTTGCGAGATAATTAATCCACCGGAACAGATTCCATCTTATATTACTGTGGATACAGTAAGGGTTAAGATCAATTCCCCTGCTGAAGGAACTTCAATTCATAATATTTCGGATTGTTGGTTGTATGTCAATAATAAACTTATTGGAGTGTTTGAGGTTCCTTTTAAAGTTCCGGTACTTGAATCAGGTGTTCACTCGATACAGATTGAACCGGGGATAAAAAATTCTGGAGGAGATGCAAATAGAGATATTTATCCAATGATGTACGGATATTATATTACTGACACATTAACAGAAGGAGAAGTATTAAATATTGTTCCTGAATTTTCGTATAGGCCTGTTGTTTTTGATTTGATTGAGGATTTTGAAGATATTGGAATTGCTTTTCAAGTAAGTTCAGAAAGTGATACGACTATTTCTTTAGTATCGGGTAACGAAGCACAGGAAGGTAAATCTATGTATGTGGCTTTAGATGACGAACATCCTAATTTTGAATGCAGAAGTACCAGTCTGTATGAAATTGAGAAAAATGGTTCAGCTTTTCTTGAAGTCAGTTTTAAATGTACCGATTCAATTGACTTTGGATTATTTGCACTCGAAAGTAATGGCGCATCAATGTCTGAAATACGTAAAAGCGTATTCACATTTAAACCCACTAATACATGGAAGAAAGTCTATATAGATCTTCATTATCATGTCATTAACACAACAGGGACACAATTCAGACTATATTTTGCCGCTATCAGATCTGAAGATGACGAAACAGATAAAACAGAGTTTTATTTCGATAATATTAAACTGATTTATATTTCCACTAGATAATGCAGAAATCCAAACAAAATATAAAGTATATCTTTTTTGATTTTATTGCAGCTGCAATATCATGGACTCTGTTCTACTCATTTAGAAAAATCTATGTTGAACCAATAAAATTAGGCTACGAAATTCCTCTGACCTTTGATAACAAGTTCTATATTGCTCTTATAATATTACCTTTGTTTTGGATTTTTTTGCATTTGTTAAGTGGCTATTATCGAGTTCCTTATCGTAAATCAAGGTTGCAGGAATTGGGACAAACACTTCTGACCACTCTGATTGGCGTTATAATTATTTTCTTTGCTTTAATTTTGGATGACTGGGTTGGGACATATAAGCAGTATTATATGTTATTTCTGATACTTTTTGCCCTTCAATTCATTTTGACATATATACCAAGATTATTAATAACTACAAGGACAAATAAAAGGGTCCATAACAGAAAATTACTTTTTAACACTTTAATAATCGGATCAAACAAAAAGGCGTTGAAACTGCTTCAGGAAGTAGAAAATCAAAAAATATCATCGGGTTTAAAATTTGTCGGATTTGTATATGTTGACAGACAAGGCTCATATCTTCTTCAAAAGCATTTGCCAAATCTGGGACATATAAGCGATATTAAAGAGATTATCAACACATATAAAATTGAGGAAATCTTAATTGCCATCGAGTCGAGAGAACATTGCAAAATCAAAAATATTATTAATAAATTACAGGGTATTAAAGTCCCTATTAAAGTTATTCCCGATATGTATGATATATTAATAGGTAAAGTTAGGATGTCATCAATTTTTGGAATGCCATTAATTGAAATTAATCATCACATTATGCCTGTTTGGCAACAACATACAAAAAGATTTTTAGATATATTTCTGAGTTTTTTTGCCATGATCTTTCTAATACCCGTTTATATCGGTATCGCTATCGGAGTGAAGTTAAGTTCTGCCGGACCGATTATTTACAGTCATTTCAGAGTTGGACAAAATGGGAAAAGCTTTAAAATATACAAGTTCAGATCAATGTTTATTGATGCCGAAAAAGATGGACCAGCTTTGAGTAGCAAGACAGACCATCGTGTTACCAAATTCGGAAGATTCTTAAGAAAAACCAGACTGGATGAAATCCCCCAATTTTATAATGTCCTTAAAGGTGACATGAGTTTAGTGGGACCAAGACCTGAAAGACAGTTTTTTATAGACCAAATAACCGAGAAAGCTCCTCATTATTTTCATCTTTTATCTGTTAAACCTGGTATTACTTCGTGGGGACAGGTAAAATACGGATATGCCGAAAATGTCGAACAGATGATTGAAAGATTGAAATATGATATTATTTATATTGAAAACAGATCTTTATATATTGATTTTAAAATAATGATATATACAATAAAAATAGTTTTTCAAGGTAAAGGCCTTTAGGTTTATTATCCGTTTAATATTCTGAAATTCAGTTATTTAAATAAAAATCAAATTAATTTATTTTTATGATTTGGTTTGTAAAAAATTATTATCTTTGCAACCTCTTAAAAGGAATTTAATAATTAAAAATATTTATAAAATGACAAAAGCAGACATTGTAAACGAGATTTCAAAAACTACCGGGATCGAAAAAATTATAGTTCAAAAGACGGTTGAAAATTTTATGGATATAATTAAAAATTCATTGACCGAAGGAGATAATGTTTATTTGAGGGGATTTGGAAGTTTTATAGTTAAAACAAGAGCAACAAAAACAGCAAGAAATATTTCTAAGAATATAACCATCACTATTCCATCACATAAAGTGCCATCATTTAAGCCAGCGAAATCATTCACATTTCAAGTTAAAGATAATAATTAAAATTTAAAGTTATGCCAAGCGGTAAGAAAAGGAAAAGACATAAAATGTCAGTCCACAAAAGGAAAAAACGTCTTCGTAAAAACAGACACAAAAAGAAAAAATAAACTTTTTCTTCTAAAATTTTTATTCAAACCTTTGGAATGTTTCCGAAGGTTTGATTTAATTAATATAAACGAGTTACAGAGTGGAATTACAGAAAGAAGAAGATATTCAGAATGAACTCTATCTGGATGTACGTAATTCTGAAATTAATATAGCCTTATTAGATAATAAAAAATTAGTAGAGCTTAGTAGAGAACGTGCTAATATAGAGTTTTCAGTTGGAGATATTTATCTTGGTAAAGTCAAAAGACTTATGCCGGGACTTAATGCTGCATTTATTGATATAGGTTATAAAAAGGACGCATTTCTTCATTATCTTGACTTGGGAGCAGGTTTCCAAACTTTAAATAAATTTCTTCATCTAGCAATATCAAAAAAACAAAAAGTTGTAACCACTTCTAAAATAGTTGCAGAACCTGATATTGATAAATTCGGCAAGATTACTGACGTGCTTTCGGTTGGTCAATTTGTGTTGGTACAGATAGCAAAAGAACCGATTTCACTAAAAGGACCAAGATTGACTTGCGAGATTTCTCTTGCAGGTCGAAATTTAGTGCTAATGCCTTTTACATCAAAGGTATCCGTTTCTCAAAAAATCAAATCACTTGAAGAAAGAACAAGACTCAGAAAGCTAATAGAAAGTATAACTCCTGAAAACTTTGGAGTTATAGTAAGAACTGTAGCCGAAAAAAAGATGGTTGCAGAATTAGACAAAGAGTTAACTTCTTTGCATGAAAAATGGGAAAACTTGTTTAAAATATTGCCAACATTAAAACCTCCTTCTTTAGTTATTGGTGAAGTAAACCGGACAACTGCTATTCTTAGGGATATTCTAAATTCTTCCTTTAATCAGATCGTAGTTAATGACTCAGATGCTTATGATGATATTAAGAATTTCATTATCGAAATTGCACCTGAAAAGAAAAAAATTGTCAAGTTATACAATGGTAAAGAACCTATCTTTGATCATTATGGAATAGAAAAGCAAATTAAAACAGCTTTTGGAAAAACAGTTCCGATGCGAAATGGGGCATACCTGATAATAGAGCACACCGAAGCCGCTCATGTTATTGATGTAAATAGCGGTAATCGGAGTAATTCAGAAAAAGACCAAGAAGAAAACGCTTTCGAAGTCAATATGATAGCTGCCGAAGAAATTGCAAGACAGTTGAGGTTGAGAGATATGGGAGGGATTATCATAGTGGATTTCATTGATATACATGATGAAGCAAATAAAAAAAAGATATTCGATAGTGTTAAAGATTTCATGGAAGGTGATAGGGCAAAATTTCATATAACGGCTCTCAGTAAGTTCTGCTTAATGGAAATTACTAGACAAAGAGTACGTCCAGAAATGGAAATAAAAACATCCGAATCATGTCCAAGTTGTAAAGGCTCCGGCAAAATTGCTGCCAGCATAAATCTGACTGATGAAATTGAGAATTCTTTAAAATTTATTATAAAAAAGAAACAACTAAAGAAAATTATCATTAAAACTCATCCATATGTTAGTGCTTATCTAAATGAAGGTTTTTTTATTTCATTGAGGAAATCGTGGCAGAAAAAAAATAAATGCAGAATAAAAATATTGCCAATGATGTCATATTCATACATGGAATACCACTTTTTTAATGCGAATGATGAGGAATTATTTTATTAATTAAATTATTTATTATGGTTGCGAAAAAAATCTTGTTGGCTTGCTCTTTAGTTTTGGCCCTGAGTTTTAGCGTCATTAATTTATTTGCACAGGTCGAAGAACCTGTAAAGTGGACATTTTCTACTGAAAAAATTGATGATACTCATGTGAATTTAATTTTCAAAGCAAAAATTGAAGATAAATGGCATTTGTATTCGTCATACACTCCAGTTGGTGGACCAGTTGCGATGTTTTTTTCGTTCGAAGAATCAGAAAACTTTGCATTAGTGGATAGTGTTATCGAAAGTCCAGAGCCTCATACCGAGTTTGATGATGTTTTTGGAGTGGATGTAAAATCTTTTGCTGGAGAAGTGTTATTTACTCAGCAGGTTGAACTATTAAACAAAGAAGGTTTTGTAATTAAAGGTTTCCTTGATGGGCAAGCATGTGTAGAAGGTACTTGCGTTCCTGTAACAGCCGATTTCGCATTTGGACTAAACGGAGCAAAAGTCGATGCTAATGGAGAAGCTATCGCTGAAGGAACCCCTGAAACTCCAATGTTGGTTACAGAAAACACTTTTGGAAATGCTGAAGATAAAGAAAGCCTATTTTTCTTTTTCATAATTGCATTCTTAGGGGGACTATTAGCAATTTTAACACCTTGTGTTTTCCCTATGATTCCAATGACTATTTCTTTCTTTATGAAGGAAAGCAATAAAATTAAAGCAAGACTAAATGCTTTTGCTTTTGGAATTAGTATTGTCTTGATTTATACATTTGCTGGTTCTATCTTAGCAATTATTTTTGGGCCTTCGATTGCAAATTGGCTGAGTACACATTGGATTCCAAACACAATTTTCTTTTTAATATTTATGATTTTTGCCGCTTCTTTCTTTGGAGCATTTGAAATTGTAATGCCATCGAAACTAGTTAATAAATCAGATTCTAAAGTTGACAAAGGTGGAGTAATGGGAGCTTTCTTTATGGCTTTAACTCTTGTTCTGGTTTCTTTCTCTTGCACTGGCCCTATTGTTGGAAGTATTTTAGTAGAATCTTTCGGTGGCAGCATTATTAAACCAATTATTGGAATGCTGGGATTTGCACTTGCTTTTGCTTTGCCATTTACTTTACTTGCATTATTCCCAGGTTGGTTAAAAAATATGCCTAAGTCTGGTGGTTGGTTAAATACTGTTAAAGTTGTACTTGGGTTTATTGAGGTTGCTTTCGGATTTAAATTTTTAAGCGTTGTTGATCAAACTTATCACTTAGGTTGGCTTGACAGACAAGTATATCTTGCAATTTGGATTGTAGTATTTACAATGATGGGATTCTATTTATTAGGTAAACTTAAATTTAAACACGATGACGAAGTTAAACATATTGGAATTGGACGACTTGGACTTTCAATGGTTACTTTCTGTTTCGTACTTTATATGATTCCTGGGATGTGGGGAGCTCCGCTTAAAGCATTATCAGGTTATTTGCCTCCAATTACAACCCACTATTTTAATATCCCTCAGATGATATCAGATGGAAATATGCAAATGCTGAAAAAATTTGGTATTGAAGAGGAAAACTCAGCTTGCGTAGAGCCGAAATACAAAGAAGTTTTGCATTTGCCATTTGGTCTGGTAGGCTATTTTGATTATAAACAAGCTTTTGAGTGTGCTAAGGCTCAGAATAAACCTATATTTATTGACTTCACTGGACATGGCTGTGTAAATTGTCGTGAGATGGAAACAAGGGTTTGGAGTGATCCACGGGTATTAGAGCATTTACGCAACGATTTTATCGTTCTTGCAATGTATGTTGATGACAAAGAGATAGAATTGCCAGAAGAAGAATGGTTTAAATCCAAGAACGATGGTAGAATGAAGAAGACACTGGGACAGGTAAATGCAGATATCCAGATTGTGAATTTTAATAAAAATGCACAACCATACTATGTGCTAATTTCTCCTGATGGCAAGGTATTAGCTCAACCTAGAGTTTATAATTTAGACGCAGATAAATTTGTTGAGTTCCTTGAAAATGGGCTTAAGGAATTTGAGAAAATTCAAAAAGCAGAATAGATTTACTTTATAAAAATTAAAGCCCGAACTTATAGCGAGGGCTTTTTTTATAAGGGATAACCATTAATTCTTAAGCAAAATCTTCGCGTTTTCAATAGCCTGAACACTTAACTCTTCACCACTAATCATTGAAGCAATTTCATTGAGCCGTTCATCTTTCGAAAGAAGATTGATATTTGTATAGCTCCTGTTTTTATCTGTATGTTTGTAAACTTTATAATGATTTGTACCCATTGCAGCTATCTGTGGAAGATGAGTTATACTTATTACCTGAAAACCATCTGCAAGATTTTTCATAATCTTAGCCATTTTAGAGGCTATTTCGCCTGATACTCCTGTATCTATTTCGTCAAAAATTATTGTTGGAATGGCCGCGGCCTCTGCAATTACTGATTTTAATGTAAGCATGAGCCTGGAAAACTCTCCGCCTGAAGCAATCTTCTCAATAGCTGCAGGAGGAACAGATTTATTTGCCGAAAACAAAAAAGTCAGATTGTCATAGCCTTGAATCTCAGGTTCAGTTGATAGATTGTTTTGTATTTGAAAAACAGCATGAGTCATTCCCAACTCTTTAAGAATACCTGTTATATTTGATTCCAATGTTTTAAATGAAGCTACACGTTTATTACTCAATTCATGTGCAATATCTCTTAATTTGAGATATGATTTTTCTTTCTGTAAAGATAGTTTATCAATCAAAATTTCTATTTCATCAGCATTGTTAAGGTATTTTCGAAATTCTTCGTGTTTTGTTTTTAATTCTTCAATGTTCTTTACCTGATGTTTTATTAAAAGCTTGTTTATAATATCTATTCTAGAATTGACTTTATCAAGAAGTGCCGGATTGGTTTCAGCTTTTTCGGCATCATCACTCAGATGTTCAACAATATCTCTTATTTCAATAATTACAGAATTCAGCCTGTTTGATAATAATTCCGCCTGCTTATATTTTGATGAAATTTTTGATATTATTGATTTTGCTTCGAGCAACATTGTATCTGCTGATACTTGTTCAGCTCCCAAAACCTCTAATGCATTTATCAGGCTTGCCTTTATTTCAGTTGCATTTTCCAATAACAGAGATTGTTCTTCAAGATATTCCAGTTCATTCTCATCACCTATTTGAGCACTTTCAATTTGTTCGGCTTGAAATTTAAAATAATCAGCCTCTTTTAATAGTGTTGTAAGCTTTTCTTTTTGTGATTTTAATTCAGATTCTATAATTAGGTATTCTTTATATTTATCCTGATATGTCTTGTATAATTCTGTTGTTTTAGCAGCAATATCAACGATTTGAGTACGATATGACATCAAACCCAAAGCAAGATTTTCGTGTTGAGAATGAAGATCTAAATACTTTTCACCAATAATTTTTAAAACTGAGAGATTTACCGGAGTATCGTTTATAAAAGCTCTTGATTTACCTTCGGGCATAATCTCCCTTCTTAGTATCGCATTTTTCTCGAAATCAATGTCGTTTTCTTCAAAAATGTTTTTCAGACCAAGCGAAGTATCAACAAATTCGGCTTCAATGATACATTTTTTATTCTTATCGAATATAATTTCTGCATCTGCCCTCTTGCCAAGCAATAATGAAACAGCTCCAAGAATTATTGATTTACCTGCACCTGTTTCTCCTGTAATGACTGAAAATCCTGATTCGAAATTCAAATCAATACTGTCAATAAGCAGATAGTTCTTTATGGACAGTGATTTAAGCATAGAGCTATTCCAATTCCGGTTCTTTCATGATTTTCTCGTATTTTGACGAATTTGCCGGATCAATTTCTTTCATAGTATTATATATTCTGGCTTTTTCGTCTGTAAAACTTTCAGAGAAAATATTAATAATTTCGTCACATTTTGTAGTTGTAAAAATTGACATCAGAAAGGATCCTGGTTTACGTCTATGAACATTTTTAAGATCTTCGATAGCCTGTTCTATACTTGATCTTGCTTCGGGAGTTTTTTCAGCAAGTTTGTCCATTCCCTGGCGATGGTAAACATATAAAAAATCACGCATTCCCGAATATTGGTCATTTAGGAGGTTTTCAATAAGCCAATATCTGTTTTTCATATTTTCGTAGGCTTTCCAACCTGCTTCTTGTGATGCTTGAGCATTTTGAACAATTTTTTCTGCTTCCTGAAAATATGGTGTTCCTCCATTCGGACTGAAGGTATCATAATCCATTCCTATAACTATATAGCAATAATATGCTATTACTGATGTTAAGTTATTCGAAAAAGTATTTGAATTGAATTCGATTGGTTCAAATTCAACATATTTAAACTGGAAATCGTTGTCAAGATGATTGAATACAGGTGACATGTAAGAAGTACCATAAACAGGTCTGGATGATGTTATCTGGATTTTTGCCATAAATTCATCTGATGAAAGTTCTCGGTCAATAGTTATGTAGAAATTACATTCAATTCTTTCATCCTTTGAATAAACGTGTTTTGTCCAGGCTGTGTTATTTACAAATTCATATAATTCCTGTTGGAGTGTCTGGAATAATTTATCATAGGTTGTTCCTTGTAGTTGTGAGTGATTTATCTGAATTCTGCAATCTAATTCCTGAGCATAAAATATTATTGGGAATATTACAGAAAGTAAGACTGATATAATTCTTTTCATGTATTGTTGTTTATAAAAATTCTTCTAATTTATCAATAATATCAATTGCTACCAAATTCTTCGGTTTTAAATTAAACTCAATAATGTTTTTATTATTGTCAATTATTGTGATTTTATTTGTCTCCAAATTGAAACCAGCCCCTTTATCGTTTAGCGAATTTAAAACAATAAAATCTAAATTTTTCTTTTTTAATTTAGAAACTGCATTTTGGGTTTCATTATCTTTTTCAAGAGCAAAACCAATAGTTATCTGATTTTTTGTTTTGATTTTTCCCAGTTCTGCTGCAATATCTTTTGTTGGTTTCAAATCAATACTGATATTATCTCCTTTTCTTTTAAATTTACTGTCTGATGGAGATTCTGGTGAAAAGTCAGCGACTGCTGCAGAAAAAATAGCCACATTACATGAACTGAAAAACTCGTTTGCTTTGGAAAACATCTGTTCTGCTGAAGTAACATTAAATTTAGAAATATTACTATTTATAATATCAATGTTAACCGGTCCGGAAATTAAAAATACTTCTGCACCTCTTGATGCACATTCTTCGGCTAAGGCATAACCCATTTTCCCGGAGGAGTAATTTCCAATAAATCTTACTGCATCAATTCTCTCATAAGTTGGTCCTGCGGTTATGAGGATTTTTTTATTTATTAAAGAGTTTTTTTTTTGAAAATATTCTGAAATATTTTCAACAATTTTTTGGGGTTCTTCCATTCTACCTTTACCAGTCAAACCACTGGCAAGTTCTCCACAAGCAGGCTCAATAAATAAGTTTCCGAAGGATCTTAGAACTTCCATATTCTTGATTGTTGCAGGATGTTTATACATATCCAGATCCATTGCCGGAGCAATAAAAACTGGACACTTTGCCGAAAGATATGTTGTCAGCAGCAAATTGTCAGCGACTCCGTTTGCCATTTTGCCTATTGTATTTGCTGTAGCAGGAGCAATTAGAAATATATCTGCCCATGATCCAAAGCTTACATGCGAATTCCAGTCTCCATTTTCAGGATTAAAGAATTCAACAGGAACTTGATTTTTGGATAAAGTAGCAAGAGTTAGTGGAGTAATGAATTCCTTTGCCAGAGGAGTCATTATTACTTTTACTTCTGCTCCCTGTTTGACAAATAACCTTACCAATGTTGCAGCTTTGTATGCCGCTATACTGCCTGTTATTCCAAGTAAGATCTTTTTTCCTGCAAGCATTCGAAATGAAATTATTATTATCGGTTTAAAACTTACTGCTCTGTTGTTTCAGTAACGTTTTCAACCCTGTTGTAATAAATGTTATCGCTAAGGAACTCTTCTACTGCAATTAAACTAGGTTTTGGCAATTTTTCATAATATCTTGAAACTTCGATTTGTTCTCTATTTTCGTGTACCTCTTCCAGATTATCGTTATAGGTTGCAAATTCTTCAAGTTTTTTGTACAATTCTTCTCTTATCTCTGCATTAACCTGATCCGAATATTTAGAACAAATTACAACAGCTTCATAAATATTGCCGGTTTTTCTGGCTATCTCTAATACATTTCTAGTTACAGTAGTAACAGGTGCTTCTGATTTTTTAAAGTCCATTTTTATTCTCAATAAATTTTAATGAATTTGTATATATTTTTTCAGCTTCTCTTATTTTTTTTGACTGTGGAAAAAAATCAACAAAGGCATAATATTCTTTAATAGTTGATTCGAATCTTTCTTTTTGTTTCGAATATATGCTATTTTCTGCCAGTAAATATGATGATTTAAGAATTGTAAACATAATATCCTCACGGAATTGTGTGTCAGGAAAATCTTTAAGTACATTTTTTAAAGCAATTGTTGCAGCTTTGTAATCCATTATTGTATAAAACAACATTGCATTATTATAGGCTTTTGTTTCAAGTTTTAATTGCAGTTTGTCAATCAGTTCTTCTGCTTCAGATTGTTTTTCAGAATTCGGATATTTATCTACAAAACTCTGCAATTCTGCTATTGCTGCTATTGTGTAAGACTGTTCAAGTGATGTTTCAGGAGAAATCAAATAATAACAATATGCGGCAAGGAATTCAACTTCTTCAACATGTTCGCTTAATGGATATAATTTTGCAAATTCTTTGAATAAATATCCCGATAATGAAAACTCTCCAAGCCCGTATGAACAATAGGCAATATAGTAACTTATTTTTTCGGACTTATCAGTTCCGCGATATATGCCACGTAAATCATCAAATAATGATTGAGCACGGTAGTAATCACCTTCTTCATAGTATTCAACCGCTTTTTGATATTTCAAATCATAATCTGTACTTTTTAGCACTTTTTGATAATCACTGCACGAACTGAAAAATAGCGACATAAGTACTACAAAAACACAATATTTCAAACTCTTTTTAAACATTTTGCAAAGATACATTTTTTATAAATATAATTTTTATTTTTTTTAAATTGAAAAAGCTCGTTAACTGTCTTTACACGAGTAAAAACGAAGATTTGTGATTTTTATTTCATTATTGGGCATTAATGCATTACTCACAACTCCCTAAATGTTGCAAAGTCTTTGAATATTTTACTATTTATGAATTCATCAGGTGAAAAAGTTTCTATAAAATTATCGATGAAAAACCATATTTTAGTACAGTATTTAAGGGAAATCTCAATGTCATGACTAGAAAAAATAATGCATTTATTTTTATTAATTGCTAGATTTTTCAAATCGTTGAGTAGCTTTTTCCTCATTATATAATCTAAAAATGCTGTGGGTTCGTCGAGAATAATTAATGGGGTTTGCTGAATAACAGCACGACATATCATTACCCTTTGTTTTTCGCCATCACTTAAAGCCCAGAGAGGTCTGGTTTTTAAATTATCCAAATCATATTCTTTCAGGGTTTCTTCAATAATGTTTTTGTCAGAGAAAGTTTTAATATCAAAAATATTCGTATATGGATATCTTCCTAATGCTGCCATTTCATAAACAGTCAAATTCATAAGAAATTCCGGTTTTGAGGGGACAAAGCTTACAAATTTCGGACGTTCGTATGATTTGGTTTTTTTTAACTCGATGCCATCAAAATATATATTACCTGACAATGGAGGCAGTATCCCGGACAAGGTATTTAATAAAGCTGACTTCCCCACACCATTCCTCCCAATAACGCATATTATATCGTTAAGCTTAGTATTTAAAGATACCGGCTTTGTAAGAACAGTTTTATATCCGAATTCCAGATTTTCAGTATGTAAAACAAAATTATTCATTACACCATGGTTCTTTTGTTTTTGATTACTACCCAAATGATAAAAGGCGCCCCGAGAATTGCTGTAATAGCATTTATGGGCAAAACTCCATTTTCGGAAAAAGAGCATGATAGGACATCTCCTCCCAAAATAAAAATTCCTCCCAGCAATATAGAGGCAGGTATTAAGATAAAGTGATCGGAAGTATTAAAAATCCATCTTGCAATATGTGGTACAGCAATTCCTATAAAACCAATGGGTCCGCAGTACGCAGTTATTGCACCCGTCAATACGCTGACAGTAATAAAACTTATTATCCGCAATAATCTAAGATTAACTCCCATACTTATTGCAAAGTTCTCTCCTCCAAGTAGTAGATTTAGCTTTTTCGAAAAAACATAAATAATCAATGTTGTAATAACTATAACAGGAGTTAATACTGAAATATCAGCATAGGAAACAGAATGAAGACTTCCCATAGTCCAGACGACAAAAGATTTAACATTTACATCTGTAGCAAAGTATTGAAGAATATTTACTAAGGAACCTACTACTCCAGCTATCAGAATTCCGGTTATCAAAACAGACAGAATGTCTCTTACTTTTGATGAAACAGCAAGAATAAGCATTAAAACGACAACAGATCCTAATCCGGCAGCAAAGAGAAGAAGGGCATGTGAACTGAAGTAATTTTCTGCATTAAATACAATTCCAGAACCTCCAAGGACTACTAAAGCGACACCCAGACTCGCTCCACTGCTAACACCCAAAACATAGGGTCCTGCAAGAGGGTTCCTAAATATCGTTTGCATTATCAATCCCGACACAGATAAAGAGGCTCCCGCTAACATCGCGACAATAACTCTTGGGAAACGAAATTCTTTTATCAGAACAAAATAATCTTCTGATACGTCTTTGGAACTAAAAATAAATTTCGAAATTTCTGAAAAAGGGATTCTTATAAATCCTGTTATCAGGTCTATATATAGTAACGAAAATAAGACTAAAATAATGATCAGGAATTTTAATAAAATCTGAATCTTTCTCATCTCGACCGTTAATATAATTGTTTATAATAATACATTTCACGTGTTGAATTTGTGTCCGGGCAAAATATCTGATACAAATCCTGAAGTATTATGTCGGGATGGACTATGCCTGATTCCCAAAAGTCATTTCCCCCATTAATATCTTTCCTTTTATTATTATTAAAAATCATAGCATTGTTCAGGGGTTTGAACTCTTTTAAACGCGAATCTACATCAGGAATATTTGTAATATTGTCCACGTCATTCGGATGTAACCATATATCAGCATTAATTGCACGCGAAAAGACTTCCTCGATACTTAAGGGGATGCTTTCACTTTTGTCGTTGTCATCAAATATATAATCCCCTCCTGCATCTCTTATATAATTAGCGAAAAACGAATTACCGCCTGGTACCCACCATGTTCCTTTCCATGGCATACCAACAATAACTTTGGGTTTTTCAAAATTCATTTCATGCATTTCTGTAATAATACTTGTATATCTTAGCTCAACACTATCAAAATAATGTGTAGCATAATCAAGTTTGTCATAAAAACATGAAAAGAACTTTATCCATTCTGTTCTACCAAGGGGTTCTGATTCAATATAGTCGTTAATTATTACTACGGGAATGCCCGCATCTTTGATTTTTTGTAATGCCGTAATTCTTGCTTCATCAATTTTATATGCAAAAACAACATCCGGATTTATAGATAATATTTTTTCATAATTTAGTTGATTATCAAAACCGATTTCTGCAATTTCATTCTTTTCAATCAACTTTTTAAGTGAATTATCAAAAATATATTTCGCTCCTGAGACTCCTTTAATACTTGAAGAGCCACCTAGTGTAGAGATAAAAGCACAATGTGTCGTTGACAAACAGACCACCTTTTGTACAGGAATATGTATTATAGTATTGTCATTTTTTGCAACCTGTATATCTGATGAGAGAAGATAATCATTGGTGTCGGCAACTGAACCTGTAGAATGATCAATTACTTTTAAAATATATCCATTTTCTATTTTATGTATCTCAAAATTGTCAGAGTACTTGTTTTTAACAATTTCACCTTCAGGTCTTTTCGGAGAATTGTTACTGCAAGCACTTAAAATAAGAGCAGAAATGAAAAGAATAAGTATGTCTAACATTTTGTACATAAAAAAACCTCTGATTATGCAAAGATAATCAGAGGTTGAGATATTAAAGTATAATTACTTTGACAGTAATAGTTTTTTGTTAACAATTCTTTCACCAAAAGAAATTCTAATGATATACAGTCCTTCAGGATATGAACTTAAATCGGCAATATATTCATTTGGTCCGTTGTCAGAGAATTCGTTGATAATTTTTCGTCCTAGGGCATCATATATTTCGATATTAAAGTTACTTACACTTTCATCATTTATTTGAATGTTTACAAAACCTGTACTTGGGTTTGGATATACATTAACTGAGTTTTCTGCAATAAGTTGTTCGACATCCACCAGACATGAAATCGGTCTTAATGGAAGAGCAGAACTGAAATTGAAATATTCGTTACAAGTGTACCAGACATTTGATTTCTTTAAGTACATCTGGTTATTTTCTGGAACATTTGCTCTTGGTGCAGCCATTCCTATAACAAACATATCATCGCTGTAACCATCGCTATTGCCGTCAACATAGGTAATTTTATAACCTACATAAAATGGTCCATCAATTTCTATTGGATTACTAAAAGTAACCAGATTGGTTTGATTTGCTACCAAGTCCCTGATATACACATCTTTGTATCCTAGTATTGTATCTGGAGTAGGATAATTACCATCAGAAACATAGAATCTAACTTTTGAAGAGTATGCTCCGTAATTTGCATGTATTACCGGTACAAGAACAGCTTTAACCTGACTGAAAGTATGGTCTTCATAGAGATTTGCATATTCTTTAATAGTTAAGCCATTGTGACCTGCTAAGAACCCCCATGTTCCTTCAGGGATTCTGGCTTCCACAACTTCTCCGGGATTAATAGTAGTAAGGGTATCGCAATATGATTGAACATTTCCGCTAAATACATAAATATAGTTTTCTTTTGTAATATAACTTGCTCCACAGCCATTATTAACTGTCAGGGTTACGTCATAAATACCGGGAGTGCTATAAATAATCGGGTTTGTAGGTGAGCCTTCGTTACTGTAACTTGGAGTTCCACCTGGGAAAGACCAGGTGTGATAAGTTGGATAGCCTGTAGATAAATTTTCAAATTGAACAGATTGTCCTGCCGCTATAAGACGCGGATTTGCATCAAAGGCTACGCTTGGAGCAGTAACACATGGGTCTTCTTCAGACACTTTGATGTATAATTCTTTTGTCATGGTATCTTCACCCAAATTATTTGAAACAGTCAATGTAACTGTAAATTCTCCTTCGTCATTGTATTGTATTCCTAATGGATTTTGCTGATCGCTTGTTGTTGTTACAGCCCCCGGGAATTGCCAGCTCCAATGATATGGATTGCCTGAGCTAAGATCAATGAAGTTAATAGATTCGCCTGGTTCTATTACTGTGTAATTAGCCGTGAAGTCAGCTACGGGAGATACGGTTCCGGCAGGAATAACTTTAATATAATCGTGTTTTACTTCAATATCCTGAACACTGTTTGTTTTACGGCAACGTAACTCTACGTCGTAGAGACCTACCTGCATATAAGCAATTGGAGGAGGAGTAGAATCGTTAAACTCAGTTGGTGTACCACCTTCAAATGACCATGACCATTGATTAAAAGGTCCGTTTTGCGAAAGATTTGTAAAATGGACAACCCCTCCGACAGGAATAGTCGTAATGTTTGCTTCAAAGTCAGCTATCGGAACTGAAGGATCAGGATTTACAGTGATACAATCTTCACAGATGTAAGTATCCTGCTCAGTAGAATTCTGAACTTGAAGGATAACATCATAAATGCCCGGCGTTTCATAACAAATATTTGTCGGGTGCTGATTTGATGAGGTAAGGGTTTCGGCTCCTGGGAAACTCCAGCTCCATGATGTTGGAGTGCCTGTAGATTGATCGTTGAAATTTATACAATCTCCGGCAGTGATATTGTATGATGAAGCAACAAAAGCAGCCTGCAGTTCCCCTGATAGAGGATTGACAATTATATAATCTACTTTTATTGCGTCGTCAGAGTTGGTTCCGTCACTTACTGTGAGTGTTACCGAATATATTCCTGCTGCAGGATAGTTAATAGTTGGATTTTGATTAGTCGAAGTGGCAGGATTTCCACCTTCGAAAGCCCAATTCCAGCTTGTAATATCACCTAGAGATTCATCAGTAAAGTCTACATTACCTCCTTCGGTAAGAGTTGTTGGGTTTCCTGTAAAATCTGCTGCAACAGTACCATCTGCAACTACTTCAATATACAAAGTTTTTGTTTCAGTATCACTTCCATCGCCATTTGTAGCTACTAAAGTAACATCATAAGTACCGGCAGTATTATAAACAATAGATGGATTTTGAGCAGTACTTGTTCCCGGAGTACCACCGGCAAAAGTCCATGACCACGATGTAGGGTTATTAGTTGATAAGTCTGTAAAATCAACTGTTCCACCTTCAACAACAGTAGTTGGGTTACCTATAAAATCTGCTACCGGAATATTACTTTCAGTAACTTCAATATAAAGAGATTTTGTTTCAGTATCACTTCCATCGCCATTTGTAGCTACTAAAGTAACATCATAAGTACCAGCAGTATTGTAAACAACAGATGGATTTTGAGTAGTACTGGTTCCTGGAGTACCACCAGCAAAAGTCCATGACCATGAAGTAGGAGTATTTGTTGAAAGGTCTGTAAAGTCAACAGTTCCGCCAACTGCTACAGTTGTGGGATCTCCTATAAAATCAGCAACAGGAGCATCTCCGGTTGCATTGGGGTCATAACCATTACAAGTTGTAGCACCTGTATTTCCGGGATCGAGCCATGGTTTAAGTTGAACAGCTGCAGTTCCACCATTAGATTCCCAGTGGTAACTAAATTTCCCGTATAAATCGTTTGCAGATGATAATGGAGCACCACAATAAGATGAACCACCACTTAAAGTGCCAACAACTAATTTGTTATTATTAAAAAGCGGAGAGCCTGAGGAACCTCCTTCTGTAACTCCCCAATCGGTTACAGTAGATACCCATTGAGCTAACCAGTGAGCATTAGCTGGGCAGCTACCAAATGTTCCGCTTGTCAATGTGGCAGAATAAGTCGAAATCTTCTTTATGTCACCTGCGGGATGGTGAATAGAAACTCCGCTGGGACTAGCAGTTGTGCCTTTGTCCCAGCCATTATAGTAAGCATTGTAGCCTGCCAAAGTAGCCTCTGTCGTATTTAATTCCAGTAATAAAAAGTCAGATCCTGTATTTTGGTCACCTCTGGCACGTTTTGTCGCTCCAGTTACGGTATTATAGGCTGGCTCAGAACCAGGGTCTGTACAACCTGATGCTTCATAGTTAAAATAAAACTGCCAGCCTGTAAAGTTTGTACCAGAACCACCGCAGTGGTCAGCAGTAAGGAAATATGGTGTACCATCATTAGACGTGTTGTTGACAATGGTTCCTGTGCACAGACCTGATCCGGTAAAATACTCAGCAACACCTTTCTTTTGTGTTTGCCAGTTGGTACCTTCAGGACAATTTATGTTTACTTCGCAACCTTCTGAAGATCCAACACCACCAGGAGTTTTTTCATCTTCGTATCTGCCAACTAGGTGTTCTACTCCGCGAAAAATATAAGAGATTTCATAAATATGGATATTAGCATCCTCGGTAGCTTCAGGTGTTTGAATTAATTCAAGATAAACTTTGTCACCCTGAATGATTTCGGTAGAAAAATCTGGGAACATAGTTGGATTGTTTCTATAGTCAAAAGAGCCGATGAGCTGTTTTCTGTTGTTGTTGTACAAATATAACTGTGTATGCAGCGGTAGATAAAAATCTTTGTAGTACAAAGCTAAGCCTTTTGCCTCTTTTGAGGATATACATAAGCGCCAAATTTTTGTTCCATCGCCGAGAATATCCCAAGTTCCGGAGTTATCCATAGTTATGTCAGTTGGAATTAATTCTGCGATCTTATAAATCTGACCGTTTTTTTCAAATAATTCAACTTCTGCCAGTATAGAAATCATATCGGGGGGAGAAATGACAACTCTATCAATTTCTTGAGTTAAACTCTTATTGGTAAAACTTATTGGAAGACCTCCGTAACTTTGTTGTGAAAATAAGTTAGAACTTAATAATAGCAATGCAAAGCTAATGATAAGGATAGTAATTTTTTTCATCTTAAATACAGTGTTTTTGTTTAAACAAATATTTATGCAAGTTAAACATAATTTTTAAAACTATAAAAAAAAATCTGTTTTTTCTCTAAACGCTGAAATTACGAAATAGTTGCTTGTAAAATGCTATAATTATCAATAAAAAAGAGTTAAATTTTTGCAGCTCCTCCGTGACTGATTGGGGACTTGTAATCAGCAACTTTGCATCATCAAAATTTCGCAATTGTAAATCACCAGTTG
>DAOOPK010000026.1:0-20111 GCA_035388205.1 Bacteroidales bacterium | reverse complement strand
ATAATATTAACAAGTGTATCAGGTGAATCGCAACCGTTAGCACTTACCTGAAGAGCCATGTAATGAGTCCCTCCCGAAGTCCAGTAAATTTCGTAAGGACCTTGTCCCGAGCCACTTACAATTGTTGCACCGTCAAAATCCCAGTTATATGTTGCAGTAGCATCAACATTTCCAATATAAGTAATAATGCTATGATCCGCATTACACAAAATCGGATCGTAAGTAAATGTTGTTGTGGGAACTGGATAAAATTCAACAATGATCTGATCAGAATTACTACAAGTTGGTGTAAGGTGTTGTTCTGTCCATTCAAATTCATATACTCCCCAAATATCTACTGTGGCAGTTGCGTGAGGTGAATTCTGATTTGCCCAACTGACTGTTCCCGGACCACTAATAACAGACCAAGTACCAGTGTTTCCAGTACCAAGAGTAGCATTAAAAGTATAGGTGTCGGTACAAACATGGGCGTCAGTGCCAGCTGAAGTAGTGGGGTATTCACAACATAATGCATCGTCAAAATTCCTAACGTGAACTGTTAATGTAGTGTCATATTGACAACCGAAATCATCTACAACTGAAAAGGTATATGTTTGATCACCGGGTGTAGTCGGATTTGCTGTTGCAGTACCTCCTGAATTTGGATTTATACCATCACCTGACCATGTCATATCATTGGAATCGTAAGTATGACTCATACTCCATGTATCAACTGGAAGAATGGAATTATCGAAATTCATTGAAACTGCAAATAAAGTACCGTCGTCATAACCCCAGTCATCAATTATCACAACACACCACTCTCCGTTAATTGGACAACCAACTAAATCATTAAAATCACCTGTAGGTAAATAATCTCCGGAAGGAATAATGCCTCCAATGTCATCACACCAGTCTGTATGACATTGTGTAGCATTCATTGTCCAACAATAATCATATCCTACTCCTGGATTACAGTTGTCCAATTCATCAGGGTTGCCAAATTCATCTCCTGAACACGGATTACTAGTACTGTAATAATTGATTTCAGCTTGTTGACCATTTGGACATTGTATATAAATCCATACGTCTGCTACCCAAGAATGTTCAATATTCATACAGACTGATTCCAATTCATCACCTGATTCGATTTCCTGCCCTGGTTGAAAAGCATTTACGTTCCAACAAAACGATTGTGTCACTCCTTGGTCATCAGTAATGCATTCCTGAACAACTTGAGTGTCAGTAATAGACATGACCCATGAGTTTGTTGTTACATCACCTGTAAAATTAACATCTTCGCCGGGACAAACAATTGTCTGATCTTGTGTTATATTTGAAAATGAGGGTGGAATTGAAACTCTTACTCTGAATTGTTCATCATATGTTTCAATACAACCATTCGCATCTATAGCGTATAAATCAATAAAAAATCCTCCAGATTCATCAAATGTATATGTAAAATTTGTCATACCAACACCATTAAATTCTGCTGGAGCCCCAGAAGAACTAACAGACCAGTACCAATCAGTTGTTGCATCAGATTGTGTATATCCATTGCCGCTGTTTGGATATGTACCTTGAGATGTAAAAGTAATGCTTTCTCCTAAACATATATCTATCCAAAGTGAGTCTGTGTTTGTCACAGTGGGATTTGTTGAGACTAAATCAATAGAATAGTCAAGGCATGGTATACCGCATGCAATTGCAATTTGAAAACCAGAAAATGTCGAACTAACATCAGATGAAAAGCGAAGTGTGATACATGTTCCCGTACTCTCAAATATTTGACCCTGTATTCCTGGGCTTCCAGAAGAAGATATAATTAATGGGGCACTAGTGTTAGTTCCGTCATAAATATATAAATAGTCGTAATTATTTTCAGTTGCAAATGATGTAATTGTTAACTCAACCGTAGATCCTGTGTTGCTACAAATTGTAAACACATAATCTTCATAATTTTGATATTGACCTGAGGCCCCACCCGAGTCATAAATAGTGCCTGTGCAAGTATTAATAGTTGTACCATTTGTTGTGGAGTTCATTAAATATGTCTGTCCCGAAACGGTATAAGTGACAAATAACAAAAATATTATTATGAAATTTTTCATATTATTTACTTTTTTGGTATTGATTAAATAATTTAGCTAATTTTTTACTTGAGAAGAATACAATAGCATCGCCCGTATCACCAATTCTATAAATAGCATCTTTATCATAAGGTCTAACAAAAGATAAATAGAAAACATTAATGTTATTGTAATCAAGGTTTGTTATAATATCGCCTTCAGTTTTGGTAATAGGAATGAATGATTTAAGATAAGCGTTTCCTTGAAGCTTTTCATAGTCCGGATATATTATTGCGTACGAATTATCAAGGTACCAGTTTAAATATTCTAATTCTTGAGGATTGTTTTGGATTAGGTTATTTATATAATCCTGATTATAAACAACTGACAACCGAGAATCCACATTAAGCGTTTGCTGGGACATTGAATGTGTTGCAAATACTGTTGAGATTGCTAAAAATAATATTACAATTTTCATATTGTTAAAAGTTTTTATATGCATATAACGTCATAAGCCAAATTTGGTTGGCTTAAAGAATGTAAAATTAGCAAATATTTTTACAAAATAAAAAAATGCAACACATAATGTATTGCATTTTATTATCATTAAATTGTTGAAAAATTAAATGTCTTTTCTTGCAGAATAATTGATTTTCAAAGCACTGGCTTTTCTTAATTCCTGCTTGATATCAGTAACAATTCCCATTTTAGTGTCTTGATGAACTTTTAGAGAAGTTGTCATAAATGGTCTGTCATATTCGTCTCTGGCTTCTCTTTCAGCAAGGATATATTCATAAATATCTGATAGGTCAGCGAAAGAAGAGTTTAATTGAATTCTTGGTTCGGTACCATAAATTCTTTGAAAAGCAGGTTTAGGTTTTCCTACGTATATATAACTGACTAACGACTTTTTTTCAAGTTTTTTAATTTCAGTTGCTTGAGGTAAATCGCTGGATCTGAGCTCTATTTGTAATTCAACTTCTCTCATTGATGTAGTTGCCATGAAGAAGAAAAGAATCATGAATACTACATCGGGAAGAGACGAAGTTCCGATTGCTCCAACTGTTTTTTTCTCTCTATTACCAAATCGTGCCATATTATTTACCTCCTATATTTTTTGGTTCAGCTTCAGATATACGTTGAGGAACAATTTCGCGAACTGCATCTTGTTGCTCTTCATCAAGCATGTCGAATTTGGATGTATTAAAGTACTGCATTGCCGCTTCGTCCCTTAATTCATTTACAGCAGCAACTAGTTCATTTTGGACCTCAATATATCTTCCGTAAGTAGTTCCTCTGTCATTTTGAAGTGATATAATACCTTTACCGATATCAATTGTTTTATTTAGTTTTTTAATATAAACAGGTTCATATTCTGGCATATTTGGATTATTAGGATCAGATTTTACAAATTCTTTTGTTTTTTCCCTCAATTCATCTACATCCATAGGCTTTCCATTTACCAACAATCTGTCTTGTGAATTTATTAAAACAATAAAAACATTCCGTTTATTAATCTCAACATCAGTAATATCTTTTGCTTCAGGGATAGGAGGTAATTGTCTGGCAATACCGGTATCCACATCCATAGTTGTAGTTAAAAGCCAGTAAATCAGAAGAAGGAAAGCTATGTCAGCCATCGAACCCGAATTTACTTGTGGTGTTTCTCTTTTAGCCATAATTTTATATTATTATTTATAAAAATTATTTCCAGACTCTAGAAATCTCGTTGTAAATTGTTGCAACGATTGAGAGTCCGAAAACTATATACATCACATAAAGGAATGTTTCAATCCATTTAGAAGTACTAGGTGTAATTTCAATTTGGTCTGATCCCAGAAATACAGGAATAGCATCTGAAGCCATAAAATATGAAATTAAAACGATTGCTACGGTTCCTAAAACAATTATTCCTGTGGTTCGTGCTTTTTTAGGTTTTTCAATAATGTTTTTAATGAACTGCCAGATTGCAAAGCCTATAGTGGCAATAGCACATAAAGCAAATAATATACCTGAGAAATTAAGAATCCAACCACCCCACCCATTAGCTAGTTCTTCTGTAGCATCAATTTTCATTTCCGGAGATAAATCCTGCATCTTAGCTAAACCATCATCAAGACCTCCTACATCAGCTAAGAAGAAATGTAAAATTACTATGGCAGACAAGCCAAAGACTACATATCCGATTATTTTAATTATTTTATTTGACATGATAAGTTGTTTTAAAATTATTTATTTTTTGTACTATAATCTACCAAAATATCAATGAGAGAAATAGAAGCATCTTCCATACTATTAACGATACTATCAATTTTACCCAAAATATAATTGTAGAAAACCTGTAAAATCATAGCTACAATAAGACCACCAACAGTAGTAATAAGAGCTACTTTCATACCTCCAGCGACAAGAGATGGATTAATATCACCTGCTATCTGAATAGCATCAAAAGCTTGGATCATACCAACAACTGTTCCAAGGAATCCCAACATAGGAGCTAGAGCAATAAACAGTGCTATCCAAGTAAGTCCGCTTTCCATTTGTCCCATCTGAACTCCACCATAAGAAACAACGGATTTTTCAACAACATCAATGCCGGAATGATATCTGTCAAGACCTTGGTAGAAAATACTTGCAACAGGACCTCTGGTATTACGGCAAACTTCCTTAGCAGCTTCAACACCACCTTCATTCAGTGCAGCTTCAACTTTCTTTAATAGTTTTTCAGTGTTTGTTGTTACAAAATTTAAATAAATAATTTTTTCAAATACCAAAGCTAATCCGATGATAAGACAGATAAGAATAGGAGCCATCCACATTGGACCACCTTCGATGAATTTAATTTTTAATTGCTGATGCATAGGTTTATCCTCGGATTGCGGAGCAGCTTCATCAGCCGGAGCTTCAGTAGATTCGACCTGTTCTGTAGTTGTTGCAGTATCACCTTTTGCGGTTTCATCTTGTGCATAAATAAATGATGAACTTGCTAAAATAAGCATCCCTGCTAATGTAAACAATGCGATTAGTTTTTTCATGACTATTTTACTTTTAATTTTAACTTATTTTATTAATACTAATTTAATTTTATCTCTAATTTATTTTATCTCTAACTTTTTATTCAACATTTCAATGTGCGGAGAGAGTGGGATTCGAACCCACGATACGGCTTCAGACCGTATACACACTTTCCAGGCGTGCGCCTTCGACCACTCGGCCATCTCTCCAGATTCGACGCCCAAAATGTTTCGCAAAATAGTAAATTATTTTATGCTAAGAAAAAAAAAACGTTAAAATTTATAACACTTATACCTGAAAGTAATTAACATCAATTAAATATGCAGTAAATCAGGATATTACAACAAAATTGATTGTTCGCAAAATGTTAAATAATTATTTTGTAACAGTACTTATTAAAATCCAAAAAGCTTTTTACTGTTCCTGCTTGTTATTTTATCAACGATATTTTTGTCAAGATTTTTAACCTCAGCAATTTTTTTTACAATATATTGTATATATGAAGGCTCATTTCTTTTTCCTCTATGCGGGACAGGCGTTAAATATGGAGAATCTGTTTCTGTCAGGATATATTCGAGAGGAATGCTTGAGACTACTTCGGTCATGTTGTTGTTTTTATATGTAAGGACTCCTCCGATTCCTATATAAAAACCCATGTCTATGATTTTTTTAGCATCTTCTTGATTTCCGGGGAAACAATGAAAAACTCCTTTAATTCCCTTTGGGACATAAATTTTTACTATATCAATGACTTCTTTCAATGAATTACGACTGTGAATAATTATTGGCAGGTCTAGTTCACAAGCTTTATCTAATTGATAATCAAACGCTTCCTGTTGCTCTTTAATATGAGTTTTATCCCAGTATAAGTCAATACCAGTTTCACCTATACCATATATTAATGTATCTGTAGAAAAAATAATATTCAGTTGCTCTTTAAAATCTGTTTTAACTGACGTTGGGTGAAGTCCTAAAGTATTTATAAACAGGTTAGGATATTTGGAGCTAAGCGATGTTAAGTGTTTGACAGAATGTTTGTCAATATTAGGCAAAATCATTTTACTAATTCCGGAGGAAACTGCTCTTTGTATTGTATCGTCAAGGTCTGTTGCGAAATCATCAAGGTAAATATGGCAATGCGAATCGATCATCGAAAGTTATTTTAATTTCAGTGTAAAGATTTTTCCGGGCAATGCACGGACAATGTTTTTAAATTCTAGTTCAAGCAGACACAGACTAAGTGCATCCGAATTAAGGTTTGATTGCCGGAGAATGTTATCAATGTCGAGATATTCATAGTTTTTAAGGACATCAACAATAATCTTTTCATTTTCAGTCAAGCCCTCTAAAAGTTGCAGGTTTTGTTGAACTATATTATTTGATTTAGATGACCAATTCATTATATATTCAATATCCTCCAGTGATTCTACAAGATTTGCACGATTCGTTTTTATAAGTCTGTTACAGCCTTCAGAGTAAATTGAATTTACACTTCCTGGAAGAGCGAAAACATCTTTATTGTAATGGTTTGCAATATTTGCAGTTATCATTGAACCTCCTTTTACTCCTGATTCCACAATCACCAATGCATCACAAAGTCCTGCAACAATTCGATTCCTTTTGACAAAATTTGAAGTTTCAGTTTTGCTGCCGTGCGGGAAGTCACTGATTATAGCACTGCCGGTATCAATCATTTTTTGAGCAATTCTTTTGTGCTTAGCAGGATAAACAGTCTCCAAACTGTGTCCCATGACTGCCCATGTTTTAAGATTGTTCTTTAATGCTTCTCTATGTGCTGAAATATCTATTCCGTATGCTAATCCACTAACGATAATTGTTTCGGGATATTTTGAAGCAATGGCTTCAATTAGTTTTGTGCAAAAGTCGGTCCCATACTTTGTTGCATTTCGGGTTCCTACAATGCTAATAATCTTCGGGCTATTGAAGTCAGCTTTTCCTTTATAATATATTACCATTGGAGCATCATCACACTCTCTTAACCTTGAAGGGTATTCTGCGTCAGTATAAGTAACAAATTCAATATCATTAGCATAAATATAAAGTAATTCTTCTTCGGCTTGTTGGATTGCAGAAGCAAAACTGTTAAATAACCGAATTGATATCAAATCACCTATTCCTGAAACTTTTTTAAGTTCACTCAACGATGACTTAAAAATTGCTTCTGCACTTCCGAATCGTGAAATGAGTTTTTTTGCATTAATATCACCAACACCTGAAAGAAATGATACTGCCAGACTATATAATCTTTCATCTACAAATCCTGAAGATTTATCATCCACTTTATTTATTTCTTTTTCAGTCATTTAAAGAATAATGAATTTCAATCGTCTGAGTATTTTTAGTGGAATTCGTGATGGTCTAAATTGAATTCAATTCATCAATTATGCTGTCAATCTGAGATTTCTTCAGAATGGAGAGACTTACTGGTTTAAATTTTGCCACTCCTTGGGGAGTTTTTACATAAAAAACAAGACTTTTTCTTAATCCAATCATTGAATTAATTATTTCTGCCTTAACAAAATCTCTTTTTGGAATTTCAATTGAAAAATTACCTGCAGACAAAGGTTGCAAGGATGTATATCTCATAATTATTTTAAGCCCGTCCGAGTTATAATAAATGTAGCAATAATTCTTTATAAAAATTGTTAACATAAACAGTAGATATACTATTGTTAGAATTATTTCGAAATAGTGCTTTGGAGACCATTTGAACACCAGAGAGCCAACTAAAATGCCTGCATATACCAAGGTAATCAACATGGTTCCTAATTTTACCCTTGATGCAATTTCTTTTGTGTTTATTACCATATTTTTATTATATTATTAGATTTCAAAAATATAAAAAATAACTCTTAGTGATATAAAACTATATCAAAATTTAAAGTATCTGAAAAATCAAAATCTCTTTTAGTACAAAAATATTTATGTCATATTTGATCCATCGGGGGCTTTTGTCACAGTATTTGCACCACCTCACAGCCCAAAACTTATGCAAATACATACGCCAAAAGCCCCACATTGGCACTCATCGTAAACTCTTAATTAAAGTTTTAAAAGGCATTTACACAACAAACTTGATTCTCAATGAGTTATATTAATAAAGATTATAATATATATCTGTGAATTTGAATTTTTATTAATTGTCTAAAAAATATGTTTGTTATTAGAAGAATCATTATATTTGGTAATATTATTTTAGATTTTTTTTTAAATTATTATTAGCAAAATAGAAAAAGTTAGAAAAAAAAGATTATTTTTACATTTACTTTTTTAAATATTAACATGTTATAAACATTTTTTTATTAAAAAGAGTAAAAATTGTTAAAAAATTATGATTATTAAAAATATTTTCTATTTATTTGTAAATTATTTAAAAAGAAATTACTTTTGTACAAATTGACACAGAGTATAACTATGAACGCAAAAAAACACTTAAGTTTAGTATTGTTGGGAATGATAATAGTTCTTCCTTTGTTGACAACCAGTTGTTTTAAAAAAGGTGAAGACGATCCGTTTTTTTCTATGTATACCCGTAAAGCCAGAGTAACTGGGAAATGGAATATTACTAATATGGAGTCTATTATTAAAACTACATACAACACTGATGTTCAGGTAAGAACAACAACTACTATTGACGGATTGGCATGGTCAGAATATACTGAGATTTTAAATACAGACAGTACAAGGTTAGTTGAGGGAAAAGTCTTAAAGAATAGGAACTTTGTTTATTTTGATAAAGAGGGAATTTACAGGCAGACATACGAATATGAATACACTGTTGAAGAACCTACCGGTGAAGATTCTGAAGAATCTAGCTTTACTCAATTCAGAGTATTCGAAGAAAAATCAGGAACGTGGAATTTTTTGGGAAACATAGATGACTATAAAAATAAAGAAAGAATGGCAGTTGTCATTGAGGAATCAAAACAGATTATTCAGGTGTATACTATGACTATTAGCGAAGATAGTGAAGAGACTCCCACTTGGAGTTTTGATTCTACTTATTCTACTTCTGTAAAATATGCAAATGGTGAGTATTCAACTATTTGGGAATTGGATATGTTAAAGAATAAGGAAATTCATACAAGACAAAACGTTAATTACTTTTACCAGCACGCTATTAATGGTCAAGGGAGTATTTATCAAGAGGTCGGTACTGTGTTACAGACATTGCAAAAATTTGGAGAAGAAGAAACACCAGCAGCAGAATAATCAAGATATTGAGGGGCTTAAAGCCCCTTTTTTATTTTAGTAATTTGTAGTTTTTATATTGACCAAAACCAATTCCAAGTCTTTCCAATATTTTTTTAATTCTATCTTTTGTTTTTGTCTTGTTTAAATTAAGATCATAATCAAATTTCCAGTTAATCCTATTAATCCTGTCTAACATGACTGCAGGATGCAAGTCGGTAAATTTGCGTAAAACATCAATTGCCGAATAGTCAAACTGATCTGATTTAGCAACATTTTTATCAATCCAGTCATCATTATGCCAGAGTTTGTTGAAATCCTGTTGTTTCATCTGCATTGCACGCGGGTCTTTTACCCAGCCATAATGATAAATGTAAGCCGGGATTTGTTTAACGTTCAACATTTTATCATTATCTTTTCGGAATCCTTGTGCATCACGAAATGAATATATCTTTTTGTTATTTCTAATGATTCTTATTTCGTTTCTATACCAGCGGAACGATTCTCCAACATAGTCGTATGAACCGTAAAAATGCAGATAGTTAAATAGTAGTCCGTCAACTTTGTAATTATTCAGGTTTTCTCGCATTGCCTGTAGGATAGACGGTAAATATTTTTCATGAACAATTTCGTCTCCTTGTATATAAAAGCACCAGTCGAAATCATCAGGTATATTTTGAAATGCTTTGTTTGTTTCTTCTGCCAAGACCTTTCCACCTTCGCGTAAATTGTCATCCCAAACTGTTTCTATTATTTTTATTTTTTCCGGTGATATACTTTTTATTAGATTTAATGTGTCATCTTCAGAATTTCCTACTGCGATAACAAATTTGTCACATACAGGTAATACTGAATTTATGGCTTCCACTATCGGGTAGTCATATTTTATAGCATTTCTAATAAAACTAAATCCGCATACCTTCATAAATACAAATCTAATATTTTTTTTAAATGCATACTATTTTGTGCAAATGCTTTTAAAGTGGGTAAATTTATCGAGTTAAAATCAAAATCTAAAATATCCTTTTGTTCTAAATATTTAAAACCATATTTTTGAAGGTATTGCCCTAAGTACTCTTGTTCAGGTTGACCAGGAGTAGGTACAAGGATTGCGTTCTTACCGATAGTTATTAGGTCCATAATTGAACTGTAACCACTACGACATATTATGAATTCTGATAGTTTTAAATATGAAAAAAGTGTTGAATCATTACAGTGATTTAACAGATCAATACTTCCAATCTGAGTTTTAAAATTTTCATTATCCGGTAATCCTCTCAAAATCAGCACATTATGCTTTGTGTTTTTAAATTTTGTGATCAATAATTCTTCGAAAACTGTTCGTTGAGGTTCGGGACCTGAAACTATACAAACAATATTGTAGTGTGTAATTTCGTCCGGAATATTATTTTCCATTTTTGAAAACCTTGATAATGGTCCGAGATACACCAGCTCAAGCCCGGTGGTATTTTCTGATAGTCTGCCAGCTATGCTATTGTCCGGGTAATCGGGAACGAAACAATATGTGTATTTTTTAATAATTCGTAAATGCAGTTTGGTCAAGATTCCAGACAGGTATCCTTTTTTTGCAGAGTTAAAAACATTAACTTGATGGGTTATATAAATTGATTTGACTTTTCGAGAAAAAATTCCAGGCCTATTATCAGAAATAATAGTATCAATGGCATACTTCTTTATTATATTTTTTACATATTTTCTTTCCCGATATATATTCAGAAAAAGTAGAAGGAAACTACAGTAAAACCTAAAACCAATGCTTTGCTTTTTAGCATAGTTAAGAATGGGAGAGGGGATATATTCTTGTATCAATGATGGAAATCGCTGTTTCAGTAATTTAAATGAAGAACCATTGCTGGCAATTATTATTGTTTTGTCAGTTTCAATGCAGTATTCAATAATAGGTATAATCCTGCAGGCATGCCCTAATCCCCAGTTAAGCGGACATATTAATATGTTTTTTGATTTTTCAACGTATCTTTCAGACATGCTTACAAAATTCTCTTAATATAGCTTTGATCGGTCAATTTTAAATCAATGAGGTCTATATTATTAATTAGTACAATTCCCGGCTTTTTGCCTATTGTGAATTTCCCGAAATCCGGACTATTTATCGCTTCTGCTGCTGTAGAAGTAATCATTTTCAACAGGTCAATAAGCTGTAAACCAGGATAATACTGAGATAATAGTTTTATTTCTTTGAACACATCCAAATCCGTATTTGAAGCAATTGAATCAGTACCGATTATGATTTTATCTATGTTGTTGTAAACAAAATTACATGAGGGTAACTCATTGTTTAAGAATAAGTTAGATGCAGGGCATAAGCAGTAATAGCAGTTGGTTAAAGTCTTGGTTTTACTAATGTCGGCTTTGACGTTGTGAACGAGGATTATTCTCGAAGGCACCGATAGCTTCTCAACCAGGGCATATAATTCTTTAATGTTTTTTGCTATTGGAGTAAATTTCGGATTTATTTTTGAAATAATTCTAAATAGAGAGTTTTGTTTTCCCCTAAAAAATTCTTCTTCTTTTTCTGATTCTAAAAAATGGATACTTAAAATTTTGTTTCCGGAATTATTTGCAAAATGGGAAAACAGATTATGTGAAATTGAATATAATGAATGTAAAGTTATATTAGATGACAATCCGGATGATGTGAATTTTGATGCAAGATTTTCAGCCCATTCTATTTTACTTTCAGCTTGAAAATCATTTGTGCTACTAATTTCAATAAAATTTATGTAAAATATTCTTGATCTGGTCTTTATGTCAATAGTTTTGTCGGTATTAACGATGTCTGCTACCAGATTTATACCTTTCTCAAACATTGATTTGTCATAGGATTCAATTACTTTTGTATTGTTAAATAAATTTCTTTGATTTAAGATTTTAGAAATAAAATATGATAGTCCTTTAGCTTGTTCATCGGTTTTTTTGTAATCTGACAATTCAAGGTGACAGTGTGAATTAATAAATCCCGGAGAAATAATGCCGTTATAGAAAACCATTCTAGGTCTTTCGATTAGAGCATCATTTTCTTTACCAACAAAAGTAATTAAACCTGAATCATCAACACTTACAATTGAGTTTTTGATTAAGGATTTTCCGTCAAAAATATAATTAGCAGCAAAATGTCGCATCTGAACTAATAAATCTTAGCTTTTTCTAAATTAAAACGGTCAATTACTCTGTCGTAAATCTTATTAAGAGTATCCATTTCGTTATGAACATAGTACAGTAAGGTTTGCTCGAATTGCTCGCGTGTGTAATTATGTTTTGCAAATACGCTTACATATAAAAGAGAATCAGCGATTTTGTTGTCTTTGGTTTTCATAACTTGAGAAGTAATAATTGCATCACTAAGATGGATATCATAAATAATTAACTCGAGAGAATCCTTAGGAATAATATTTTCACCTTTTGGCGTTTCATATTCCGGTTCAAAAATACAGGAAATAAAAGTTAATGTAAATAATAAGAGGATTATACAAGCTTTTTTCATGAATTACTTTTTTTAATTTTCTTACACAATTCTGATGCAAAAACAAAATCGTTGAGTTCAGTGTTGTCAGTATAAAATATGTCCTCACGTCCACCTTGCCACCACTTTCGTCCTTCAAAAATAAAAATAATATTGTCAGCTATTTGCATTATTGAATTCATGTCATGTGTATTAATAATTGTAGTCATATTGTATTCAACAGTCAATTCGTGTATCAGTTGGTCAATCAGAATAGCAGTTTGAGGATCAAGTCCGGAATTAGGTTCGTCGCAAAATAAATACTTTGGATTAAGCACCATCGCTCTGGCGATAGCAACTCTTTTTTGCATCCCCCCGCTTATTTCTGATGGGAAAAGTTTATTGGCATTGTGTATATTAACCCTATCAAGACAAAAATTTACTCTGTCAATTTTTTCCTTTTTTGACATATTAGTAAACAAATTGAGAGGAAACATAATATTATCTTCAACACTTTGAGAAGTGAATAAAGCCCCACCTTGAAAAACCATACCAATTTCCTTGCGGATTTCTCTCTTGAATTTAATATTTGCTCTTATAAATTCTCTACCGTCAAATAGTATTTCTCCTGTTTCCGGACTATGCAAACCGATAACGGATTTTAACAAAACAGTTTTTCCTGAACCGCTACGACCAATTATCATGTTAATCTTACCCGGTTTAAAGACAGCATTAATGTCTATTAGCACAAGTTGCTCTCCAAAACTTTTATTTACATTTTTAACTTCTATCATGTAAGTAAGAGTTGAGTTAGAATCAGGTTGAACAATAAGACAAGAATTATACTGTAAACTACTGCTTTTGTACTGCTTTTACCAACTTCCAAAGCCCCGCCAAAAGTGTAATACCCATGAAAAGCAGAAACAGAAGTAATTATTATCGAAAACACACATATTTTAATCAGTGAGTATGTAATATAAAATGGTATGAACATATAATTCAATCCGTAAACGTAATCGTAAATTGTTACAACGTCAGTCATAACTGCAATAAGATAGCCACCGAAAATGCCAAGAATTATACTAAGAAGGTTAAGAAAAGGAAAAGAAATTAAGGCAGCAGTAATTTTTGGTAATATCAAATAATTAGCAGAATTTACACCCATAATTTCCAAGGCATCAATTTGTTCTGTTATTCTCATTGTACCAATTTCGGATGCGATGTTAGAGCCGACTTTTCCAGCTAGGATAAGACATATAATTGTACTTGAAAACTCTAATATAAATGTATCGCGGGCACTTAGTCCTATCAAATATTGTGGAATAACTGGTGATGTGAAATTAATTGCTACTTGTAAAGTAAGAACAGCACCCATAAAAACCGAAACAATTGAAACAATCCAAATAGAATCCATACCTATTTGCTCAATTTCTTCAAAAACACGTTTAAAGAAAATTCGAGTGCGTATTGGTTTTGTAAATACTGCACTCATAAGTATTAGATATTGTCCTATGACGGAAAAAAGTTTCATATTATAAATGTAATTACAAATTTAATTAAACTCTCTTGCAAAAGAAAAAAATTATTACTATATTGTATTATTTTAATTCAAAAGACATGACAATGAAACAAGATTATTGTGTAATTATGGCGGGAGGTATCGGAAGCAGGTTTTGGCCTATAAGTAGAAGCAATATGCCTAAACAGTTTTTAGATATTATGAAAACAGGAAGGACTTTGATTCAGCAAACTTTTGACCGAATGAATAAAATAATTCCTGCAGATAATATTTATGTTGTGACAAATGAAGAATACAGAAAGATAGTTAATGAACAACTTCCATCAGTTCCAGATGAAAACATATTGTGTGAACCAATGAGACGAAATACAGCCCCATGTATTTTGTATTCAAATATTAAAATAGGACAAAGAAATCCGGAGGCAAATATAGTTGTAACACCTGCGGATCATTTAATTGTTAATGAGGATGAATTTCTTAAAAATATTTCGGAAGGTCTTGATTTTATCAAATCTAACGATTTATTATTAACTTTCGGAATTACTCCAGATCGCCCTGCAACTGGATATGGATATATTCAGATTGCAAACGATGATGCCAATTCAAAATTTGTTCAAGTTAAAACTTTTACAGAAAAACCCCATTTAGAACTGGCAAAATTCTTTTTGAGCAGTGGCGATTTCCTATGGAATTCAGGTATTTTTCTGTGGAAACAGAAATCAATAGAAAAAGCTTTTAAGGAATTTTTACCTGAGATGTTTAATTTGTTCATTGAAAATAAGAACATCTTTGGAACTAAGCAAGAGAAAGCAGTGATAAATAGGATTTATTCTGATGCAAAAAGCATATCAATTGATTTTGGAGTAATGGAAAAAGCTCAGAATGTATGTGTATTAAAGACTGATTTTGGATGGTCTGATTTGGGAACATGGAATTCTTTGTACAGTCTTCATGACAAGGATGAAAACCACAATGTTGTAGTTGGGGATAAGGTTTTAATGAACCAATCTTTTAATAATTACATAAATACAGCAAGTCCTGGTAAAGTTGTCCTTTTACATGGGATAGAAGATTTGATTGTTGTTGATACCGAAACAGCATTATTAATTTGTAAAAGAGAAAATGAACAGCAAATATCGGATTTATTAAATGAAGCGAAACTCAAATTTGGAGATGGAATAAAATAAAAAAGGAGCTTTAAGCTCCTTTTTTATAATTATTAAATCGTTTAATATTCCCACTGATCGTGTTCCATTTTAAATATTTCTTCCTGTATTCTTTCACCTTCGCGAATTGCATCAATTCCAAGCAGATAATCAGAAATCAATCTATTGTCATAGTTGTTTGATTCTGCGACAATGTAGCTGGTAAATTTTCTCTTGAAGAAAATGTCGTCAAAAGTTTTATGTTCAGCATCATTTTCAGTATTAAAAACCTCATAAGATGCAAGTAAAGGTCTGTAATCTGGAAAATAAATCCAGAAAGGCCATATACGTTGTTCTCCTTGCCAACCATCAGGCGAAATAGCCACGATACGCACATCCATCAATGATCTTTGTTTGTCAAACACCCATTCTTCCCAGATCCAGAGCATATCCATAACTCTTGTATCTTCGAGTTTAGCAGGAATTGTAACGTCAACTAAATTTCCATCAATATCTGCTTCCTGAATTGTTTCGAAGTAAGCCAACAAATCATTACGAACTGGATCATCAGCTTCTAACGGTTGTCTATGCCAATTAGTTATATCACTTGGGTTTAGCTTATAAACAGGATATTTCTTACCTTGAAGTGTATCAACCAATTCTCCGGTAATAATATCATATTTTTCACCTAAAATACCAATGTTATAAATAAGATATAAAAAATTAACACGACTTCTTTGTGGTTGAACACCAACACCTGCCGGATAAGTCATTCTAATTATAGGGAAATAAAGAGAATGATTCTGTTTTTCCCTGAGTTCTATTACTCTCAGAATCTTTTTGGAATACATAGCGTCTGCTTCCCTAATGTTTTGATAAGGGACGAAAGTACGTTCTACTGTATTTTCTCTCATATATGCACCATCCAATACCTGAGCTTGTGTCGTCAAGACCAAACTTAGAAATGTGATTAGCGGGAAAAACTTTATTAGCATTTTCATAATATATTATTTTACGATTACTGTAACACCATTAGTTTGTCTAGTTCCAGATGGTCCGTTGTAATAAATATTAGAGAAACTGACCTGAGAACCTTGTCCCATTTTACCTATTTCATTTAGGACTTGTTGTGAGAACTGAGATCCCTGTACAGTTACTTTATTAGTAACACCACGAACTGTATAGAAAAAGTCATATTTAGCAATTGAATATGTAACACCTTCGAATGGGAAGAAATCACTTTCCAATCTTGCACTCAAATATGGATTTCTAGTAAGAGCAGCTTTCGGTAATTCTGAACCGTCCTTATAAGCACCGGCAACAAGAATTGATGGTGGTGGTACGTTCAGAACATTGAATTTCGCAGATCCTAATGTTCTACCACCTTCTTCAGTTCTAACAGAAACAGTAATAAGAACTTCTTTAGCAGTTACAGATTGTGGTACTGTAACGATATAACCCCCAGCTGCACCTCTTATCGAAGCTCCTCCGCTTATACTAACACTGACACTTTCTTTAGGATATCCGGATACTGCAACTTCAACAGGGTTTTCAAGACCACGATAAAAAACATTACATTTCGTTGCAGATACTGTGAATCCTGCATCGCCAACTTGATAAGTTGCTGTGTAAGGAAGCCACATATCACCTTTATTAGAAACATAATGTACTAGACCTCCATAATCAAAGTCACCAACACCACCGCAATCTCTTGTATGAATACCTTTACCACTAGCATCTAACGGAAGAGTATCATAATTTGCTCCAGCTCTAAGTTTATATGTAACATTGCCATCAACAACTGACGAGTCATAGAAAGGAGCATCATAAGTTAAATAGATTGTCGGTCTCATAGATGTATCACGTGCTCCAAGGAATACATTCGATGTATAAACTCCACCTCTTACTATGAAACTTCTTGGTGAACTTACAAGCCCTTCGAGAGATGTGATACGAATATCAAGCCCTTCTAAGTCAGCAATCATGAACTCAAGAATATCAGCTTCTGAATTACGAATATCTGCTTGTAGTTTTGATAAAACAGCAATTGTCCCAATCATAGGCATACCTCGACAAATCGTTTCCTGCCAAGTCCATGGATCACCGTCTTCAGATGTTTGATCAACCACTTCAAGGTTTTTAGCTATATTTTTGTAAACAACATTAGCAGTATCTCCGACAATATCTAAAAGAGTTTTACGATAATTATCCATCCAAGATCTTAAACTGTCCCCCATCATTGGACCTCCTTCTCCAACCATAATCATTGTTGCAGCATGAATATCATCTTTTTTCTTTAATTCACTTTCTAAAGTTGCATCTTTGCCTTGACTAGCCTGAATTATCATTAGTTTTAACCTGTCAATATCATTATAGAACTTGTTTGCCATTTTTTCTATCTCATGAGCTTGGGCAGCGAGTTTATTATATTTTCCAGGTTGTTCTTTAGCTTTACCATCTATTTTGGCATATAGAGATTTAGTTTTTTCTGAATAATTAGCAGTAGTTTTCTGGATACTTTCATTAATCTTAACAAAAGCAGTGACAATTTCTCCAGATACATTCAACGCCAACAAAGCAGTGTAAAACAAATACATCATACCAATCATTTTCTGCCTCGGGGTTTCCGGGCAATTTCCTCCAGCCATATAATTAAGTTTTAATATTCAACATAAAATTATTACTCTAAAAATTAATCCTGCTTAAAATTCATTGCAGACAGCATATTGCCGTAAACAGTATTCATAGCAGCAAGATTATGACTCAATTTGCCAATTTCCTCACGATAACGTTTCGTGTCATCAGCAGATTGTTTCATATTGGTAAGAATTTCATCCAAACCACTATATAATGCTTTTGAAGATTCAATCTGTTGGTTTGTTCCTTGTAATTGAAGTTCATAAACAGTATTTAAAGCTGTGAGGTTCTTATTCATTATGCTGAGTTGCTCATTATATGTTTTACCTTCACCTGTTGACATTGTCAACTCCTTATTCATTGATTCGATTAATTTATTATATGTAGAAGCAAGGGCATCTCCTGAATTCCCAACAATTGTAGCTGATTTTTCATAAGTCGTTGCCAATTTGTCAGCTTGGTGATTTAGTTTTTCAGCAGAACTACCGTACATATCAGCGAAAGTAGAAACTTTCTCTGATGCTTTTTCAAAATTAGCTACATAATTATTAGTCGCTACTGCAGCATCTGACACATCATGTAATTTTTCTGTTGTTGTATTTAGGTTTTTTAATCCATGACCTAATTTCTCAAATAGCTCAGGAGTAATTTCAGCATTTTCAATCATTGCATCAAACTTTTCTAGTGCTGATTTTTTTGTATTTATTGCATTTTTTCTGTCAGAAATATTTAAATCTTCTGATACACCTGCAAGCTCCGGATATACTAAACTCCAGTCAACTTCTTCGTGAGGTGGTTCAAATGCAGATAAAAAGAAAATAACTGCTTCAGTTAACAAACCAATAACCAACATAGGTCCTGATCCAGGATAGTGCTGAATTTTAAACAATGCACCAATCATAACAATTGATGCTCCCCATCCGTAAACGAAACCCATGATTTTCTTGTACTTCTTACTCGCGGTAAATTCACTAATACTCATAATTGTGTCAGTTTTTAATTAATACTATGGTTAATTTATACTCTAAATTTAATTCTTTAATAAACTTGTGAATATGATGTTCCATCAGCTCTGTGTCTTCCTAAATAAGTTCTAACACATCTAAACCCTATGTAACTTTTTGCGGAATCTTGGAATTCGTAGGTACGTGTACCATTTTGCATGTAATATGCTACGTCTTTCCATGAACCCCCTCTGATTACTTTACGTTTTTTAGCTGGTGGGTCATCTGGATGTGCATAATACTGATAATCAGGATTAAGATCATGAGTATAACTATATGCTGATTCATCAAATGCATTACTTGTCCATTCGGCTACGTTACCTGCCATATCATATAATCCCCATTCATTAGGATCATAGCTTGCTACCATAAGAGTCTGTACGCCACCATCATCATAGTAATTTCCTCTCATAGGTTTAAAATTAGCAATAAAACATCCGCTATAGTTACGAGTATATAAACCACCCCAAGGATACATTGATAAATCAAGACCACCACGTGCTGCATATTCCCATTCTGATTCTGTAGGTAACCTGTATTCATTTAGATAATAATCCTGAGTCGTTCTCTGATATGAATTTTTTAACATTGTTCTCCACATACAGAAGGCATTTGCTTGAACCCAACTAACGCCAACAACTGGATAATAATCGTACGCAGGATGCCAGAAATACATTTTTGTCATAGGCTCATTGTAAGAATACGTAAAATCACTTATCCAACATAGTGTATCAGGATAGATATGAACTTTTTCATGCATATAATAACTATATCTTCCACCTTGTCTTCCTGCATCAGTTTTTCCGTCATAGTTTCTAACTTCTCTGTCAGCAAAATCATCCCAAGGTCTTGTTTCGTCCATAACTTCGCGATCGGATATTTGGCCTTCATATTGTCCTGTTTCTGGGTTGAAATGATGACCAATTCTAAGTCCATGATCGCCTTGGCGATTGAATGTCCTTGCAACATCTTGATTTACTTCTCCTGCTTGTGTTACACCGGGTTTATATGTGTGCTTCTGTGCAGCTTGCTTTAAATCAATCCAAAAAT
>DAOOPK010000025.1:0-20311 GCA_035388205.1 Bacteroidales bacterium | reverse complement strand
TTTTGCAATATTTTCTTCTACACTGATGTTATTCATTTTTTCAGAATCTTTAAAAATAAGAAAATTATTACAGACACAGCTAATTTCATTCAAATTTACAATACAGGAACTGTTTATTTTATAAAACTTAGAGTTATTACAAAGACTTTCAATGTTAAACTGAAAATCCGGTACAGAAAAGGATTTACTTTTAGTTATAATTAAATCTTCGCCATTTTGTTTTAATATGCTTATAATTTCATGTGTTTTTAATCTAATATATCGGTTATTCATTCTTATAAAAATCCTATCGGACTTTTCCTTATCATATATCTGCAATGTTTTTTCAATAGATTTATAAACAGATTTTAAAAATCTTGGATATTCGATAGGTTTTAACAAATAATCTGTTACATCATAATCGAAAGTATTTAAAGCATATTTTCTGTCTCCAGAAATAATGATGATTCTGATATCATCGTCAGCCTCATCAAGAAATTCCAAACCACTCATTTCGGGCATTTCGATATCCAAAAAGACAATATCAATTTCTTCGTTCAAAATTATATCTTTTGCTTCGAGTGGATTTTTAAAAGCCCCTTTAAAATTCAGCAAATCGCATTTATTAATAAATGAAGAAAGTTGTTTTTGTATTATGGGGTCATCATCTATAATAATACAATTCATACAACTTTTCTATAATTAACATATTTTTATACGCTGTTATTAATGAAATTGTTTTAAAAAAAACGTCAAATTAAATTTAATTCTACTTTGGTGTTGTTTTTATCTATATTAAATAATTTTGTTATGACATTCTGAATTATTTCAATATCTCCTGAAGAATGTATAACAACTTTTCTAACATGACTATCTGTTCTAAAAATCTTGTTTGTCATCAACATATCTTTCGTCCTCCTTGCAACAGGTTCAGCTGAATCTACAATTGTAACATTAGTTCCCACCGTCTTTTTTATCAGATCAAAGAAATATGGATAGTGAGTACAACCAAGAACTAATTGATCAATATTTGAATTTAAAAATGGATTTGTGTATTGCTTAACCAGTGATTCGGCTTCCTTACCTTCAAATATTCCCTTTTCGGCAAGTTCAACTAAACCTTTGGCTACCTGAAGATGCAAAACGACATAATCTTTATATTTCTCGCTTGTTTTAAGAAAATGGTTTCCGCGAAATGTTCCTTCTGTTGCAAGTACTCCGATATGTCGTGTTTTAGTATTAAGACAAGCGGGTTTAACAGCAGGCTCCATTGCTATAATAGGTATTTTAAATCTTTTTCTCATTTCCTGAACTGCTGCTGCTGTTGCTGTATTGCATGCAATAACAACTATTTTGCAATTTTTGTCAAGTAAAAACCTAATAATATAATCACACATCGCGATTATTTCCTCAGCCGATTTGTGTCCATATGGAGCATTTCTGCTATCAGCATAATATACAAAATCTTCATTAGGAAGTCTTTCTAAAAGTTCTTTTAAAACGGTAAGTCCACCTATCCCGCTATCAAAAACTCCAATGGATCTGGTCATAATTTGGTTTTTAATTCACAAAAGAAAACATTTCATGTTTTAATAATAAGTTGAAATTTTATAAAAAAAAATCCCGAAAAATTCCGGGATTAAAATTAATAAAATTATTTTAATTATTGAATTCCTAATTTTGTTTTAACTAATGGAGTAATATCAACACTTTCTGAAGAAAAATACAACAAAGTAGATACGTCGAAAACATATATCAAACCTTGTTCTTCTCCAACAAGTTTAATTGCATCCTGAATTTTTGTATAAATCGGTTCAAGTAACTCTACTTCTTTGTTTTGCATATCTTCCTGAGCTTGTGTCTGAAATGTCTGGATTCTCTGCTGAAGATTGACTAATTCCTCTTGTTTCATTTGTTTGATAGATGGCGAATATGTAGCTTCGTTTGCCGTATAATCATTATATTTGGTTTCGAGTTCTTCGTTCAGTGCCAATAACTGTTTTTCAAGTGTCATTGCGTACTGTTCGATATTCTTTGTGGCTTCCTCTTTTTCAGGCATCAGTGTAAACAGAGTATTTGAATCAACATGTCCGAATTTTCCTTTTTGAGCAAAGCAACTCATTGCAAACACAGATATCAATAATAATAAACTAATTTTTTTCATAATCTTTTATTTTAAATTTTGGCAAATATAATACAATATTAGTTTTTATAACCTAATTTCTTTAATACATCATCGCTTTTGTCATAGCGAGGATCAGTATATAGCATATTAAGACTGTTTGCCGTGTCAAAAATTACAGCATAAGAACCTTCGACTGCTATTTCTTTGATTGCATTATAAATATCATCCTGAATAGGTTTGATAAGTTCTTCACGTTTTTTGAATAAAAGTCCTTCCTTACCAAAATATTTCTGTTGCAATTCTCTCATTTCTTTTTCTTTCTGCATTATCTCTTCTTCTCTTTTTATTCTTAACTCTTCTGTTAACAATACTCTTTCTGCCTGATAATCTTTATACATTTTGTCTATTTGTTCTTTCATTTGATCAATTTCTTTTTTCCACTCTGCAGAAAGATCATCGAGTTGCGTTTTTGCAGTTTCATAGAGAGGAATGTTGTTCAAAATGTATTCAGTGTCAACATATGCATATTTCTGAGCCATTATAATACCCGAAAACAAAGCGATTAATGAGAATAAAAATAGTTTTTTCATAGTTTTATATTTTATTTGTTTCAAATTTAGCCATTTACAAATTACGTTCCAAAGAATAAATTAAAATTGTTGACCGATAACAAAATGAAATCGACTGCCATTCTGACCAGTTGATCCATCAATCTCATCGAATCCGTAACCCCAGTCCACGCCCAGCATGCCAATCATAGGCATATAAATTCTAACGCCAACGCCAGCAGACCGTTTAACATTAAAAGGATCAAAATTATCGAAGCTGTTCCATGCATTTCCTGCTTCCACAAAACCTATAGCATACAAAGTAGCAGTTGGAGCTAATGAAAGAGGATATCTCAGTTCAACAGAGAACTTATCGTAAATATTACCTCCGTTTGCAGGAGTCAATGAACTGTTTGAATAACCTCTAAGTCCGATATTTTCGAGCCCATAAAGACTGTATGAATACAAACCATCCCCTCCCAGTTGAAATCCTTCGAATGGAGATGGTCCGACTTCTTTATTATACATACATAACATTCCGAATTCAAATTTTGTCATTAACACTAAAGCACGCGAGCTTCCGTCCCTGCTGCCGAATAGTGTAGTAAAGTTCTGACCTGAGAATGTATATTTATGGTATTCAATCCATCTGTACCTGTCCTGAGCTGACATATCGTCAGAATAAACCTTCCCGTTGAACAAGGAATACGGTGGAGTAAGTTCAATAGATAGTGAATATGTCGAACCCATTGTCGGGAATATTGGGTTTGGCCCCGAGGAATGTCTTCCTAAGACGGTCTTCAAACTTAAATTATTTGAATAACCTGTTCGATATAGTGAAAAATTTGGATAATTATTCAAATCATAATATTTATATCCTAATTCGGAATATAGTGTAAAATAGTCATCAGGAACCTTCAATCTTTGGCCTAAACCAATTCCAGCACCTGTGACTTTGTAGTAATATGATGCAGTATCCTTTGAAGTGTATTTGTCTGATAATATAGAATGATAAACAGAAGTTGTAAGAGAGTTAGGTTTTTTCCCGCCAAACCATGGCTCAACAAAGCTAAAACTATAATTTTGATAAAATAAACCTGAGGTTTGCCCTCTTATCGAAAGTCTTTGTCCGTCTCCTGTAGGTAAAGGTCTGTAAGCTCTTGGATTAAAAATATTCTTAAGAGAAAAATTATTGAACGAAAGACCAAGTGTGCCTACAATCATTCCTGCACCATAACCACCGGATAATTCGACCTGATCGGAAGGTTTTTCTTCAACTATATATTCAAGATCAACTGTGCCTGCAACCGGATCGGGTTGAAAGTCAACATTGAGTTTTTCGGGGTCAAAATACCCTAATTGTGCCAATTCTCTAATGGTCCTTTGCACTTCGGATCTTTTGTAAAGAGCTCCGGGGCGTGTTCTAATCTCTCTTATGACTACGTGATCATTGGTTCTTGAATTTCCAGTTATTGTAACTCTGTTTATCCGAGCTTGTTTGCCCTCATAGACTCTCATTTCAATATCAATGGAATCATTCTCGACCAGTATTTCAACAGGAGTAATATTAGAAAACAGATATCCATTATCCTGATAGACTGACATTACACCTGCCGGATCATAAAGTAATTTTTCCTCAAGCAATGTACTATTATAAACGTCTCCGGGGAGAATCCCAAGAATTTTTGATAAAACATCAGAACTATATTTAGTATTTCCCAACCATGTAATATTCCTGAAATAATACTTTGTCCCTTCATCAATTTTAATTATCAGATTTATGGTTTGATCTTCATTTACAATTATCGAATCAGAAATTATTTTAGCATCTCTGAATCCTAATTCATTATATTTCTTTATGATAGCTGTTTTATCAGTCTCATATTTATCAGAGATTAGCTTGGAAGGTTTAAAGAGATTATACCATCTTTTCTGCTTTGTCTCTTTCATTGCTCTTCGTAACATAGCATCAGCCACAACTTTGTCTTCGCGGTAAAAATTATAGAATTTTTTTTCTTTTCCAATGCTATCATTCCCGATAAAAACTATATTGTCAATTTTTACCTTATTTTTTTTGTTTACATTGAACGTCAGGATAACCGAATTTACTAAAAGAGTATCATTTTCCTGAACAATATCAACTTCGACATTCCTAAAACCCTTATCGATAAAATAATCCTTTATGTATTTTTCGGCTGTCAACAAAGTATTTTCTGTAACTTGAGTCCCTTTAATAAGTTTTATCAAATCTCTTATATCATCAGCTTCAGATTTCTTTATTCCAGTGAATGAAAATCTTGACAATCTTGGTCTTTCTTGAAGATATATATCTAGAAATGCCTTATCATTAATGATTTTTGTCAGTGATATTTTTACATCTGAAAATAATCCTTGGTCCCATAACTTTTCTATTGCGTCTGTGATTTCGTCTCCGGGGATATTTATTTTTTGACCAATTTCTAAACCTGTTAAGTATAATAAAACATTCTGGTCAAGATATTGTACTCCTGAAATTGTTACTCCGCCTATTTCATACTCTTTTGGCTCTGAATAGTCAATCGTTGTCAACCTTGTTTTTAAGTCGTCCTGAGCATAAAAACTTAGCGAAAATAGTAAGAAAAAAGGAAGTAAAAGGTATATGTTTTTCATTAAATGATTCTGTTAAGTTAATTGTTCACTTGTTTTTCCAAATCGTCTCTCTCTGTTTTGATAATCAACTATTGCTTTGTAAAAATCTTCTTTCGAAAAATCCGGCCATAATGTAGTCGTGAAATACAACTCGGAGTATGCCAACTGATACAATAAGAAATTACTAATTCGTTCCTCTCCACTAGTTCTGATAAGTAATTCGGGATCAGGAATTCCATTTGTTGATAAGTAAGTGCTAAATGTTTCTTCGTCAATCAAATCTCTTGAAATTTTCTTATCATCGCAGTCCCTAATCATTTTTTTAACAGCGTTAATAATGTCCCATCTACCGCTATAACTGAGAGCAATAACAAAATTAAGTGAATCATTATCCTTTGTTTTTTCGATAGCCTGATTCAATTTCTTCTGAACATTTTCAGGGAGTTTATCAATTTGTCCGATTACGCGGATTCTTATTTTGTTTTTATTAATTTCATCGAACTCCTTATCAATAGAATTAGAAAGCAAACTCATTAATCCACTGACTTCGGAATGTGGTCTATTCCAGTTTTCTGTGGAAAAAGCATAAACAGTTAAATATTTAATTCCTAATTCACCACACACTTCGATTGCCCTTTTTACAGATTTCGCACCTTCCTGATGACCCGAAAGTCTCATTTTTCCCTGAGATTTTGCCCATCTACCATTTCCGTCCATTATAATGGCAACATGTGCAGGTATTTTTTCTTTCTTTATCTTTTCAATATAAGACATACGATTCTGTTAATAAATATAATATGCTGGACATCCCAATCCTCCCAGTTTAAATGTGTATGACAAAGTAATACTTGCCAAAGAATACCAATCTTTGTTATATAAAAACCCTATCTGTCTATGCATATTTGCTTCACTGAGTGGAGTCCCATAATTTGGATTATATACATCAAGATCTTCACCTGATAATGAGTCCAAATTGTCAGTAAATGTTTTTCTAAAACTCCATTCTGCACCGATAACAAGGTGAGAGTTGATGTTTTTCTTTATTCCAAATCCAATGGGTAATGCCAATCCAAAAGTGCTTTGGGAAGAGCTGGCAAAATAAACTGCCAGACCTGTCTGTATATATGGAGTAAAACTTCTTCTTTTCATTTCACATAATTCATAAGGTAAAAAATGTACTTCAAACTGCATTGCCAACTCTATCAGCATAGTTTCGAAATCTCTGTTTCTGGATAACTGAAAATCATTAGTAAAATCAGCATCAGCAGCAGACAATTCGGTATAAAGACCACTAAATCGAAGAACATATCTAGAATTGAAATGATACTTTGCAAATATTCCCGCGTTCAAATGTGGAGAATAAAAGTGTTTAGCGAGATTAATGTCTCCCATATAATATGATCCTCCTGCTAAAGCTCCTATTTCTGCACCACCTTGTTGTGGAAAAACATTGAAGGACAAAAACAATGTTATAATGAAGCATATAAAAACAAGAAACTTTATTTTTAACAAATCAAATATAGAATTAAACAATATTTTCATTCTATCCAACATAACAATTAAAACGCACAAGTAATAAAAATATTACAATTATCATTAGAATTTTGCTTTACCTGGTGCAGGAGGTCTGAGTTTATAAGAAACTTTCAATGTTAAAAATATGAAAGCATCATTATATTGATTTTGACCTCTTTGTTGTCCTGGACCTGTCCCAATCCAATCAGGGTTCGCAGTACCACAACTAAAAAAAGCAGCTATAGGGTCAGTAAATAAAGCAGGATCAATATAAGTATTACTGACATCATCAACATAATCCGTAAAAGTATATCTCACTCCAGCTTCGAAGCCTATTCCAAGGTTTCTGTCAATGATAAAATTTAACCCCAACCCGGCAGGAATTGCAAGAGTAACACGTTTATATTTTTCTCTTGTTGAAATAATCCCCTGCCCCTCTGTTCCTAATGGTTGAAGCTCATACCAAGTGCCATCGAGATATCTTGCTTTTGGGTTAAAATAAATTGCACTGACACCAGTAAAAATATAAAAATTCGGTCGGTTGCTTTGTCCTTTTACCCTACGAAGGTCATATCTGTGTCCATATTTTTCGCGGACAATAGAGAAGTCAATTGTTGCAGACAACTCAACTATAGGGGAACGGAAACTAAGATTTCTGCTATGACGATGATATTCTTCGGTATAACTATCATTACCATATACTCTGCCGTAAAATATTGTAGCCCTTGCAGCCCATGCTTCCGACAACTTGTAGCTATATCCGCCTTCAAATAGGAATCTTGAGGATTGTAAATCAAAATCTTTAACAAAATGTGAACCTATTGTATTGGCACCTCCCAACTCACCAAAAAAGTTAATGGAACCAGCACCTAAGAAAACTTCATGACGGATTTTACTCCAGTGAACATTATATTGAGCTTGTACAAAAAACGATGTACAAATCAAAATTCCACATAAAATGACAATTTTCTTCATTTTAATCATATATATCAATTTCCTCTAAATTGTTGATTTTCAACAACTTAGTTTCTTATGTCGGTTCCCCACATAAGTTTACCTCTTAAGGTGCTAAAATACGTATTTTCAAATAAATTTACAAAAATAATATTAAATTTTGCTTTTCTTATTGTAATTTCTTTAAGATTTGTAATTCCATAAGCTCTATAATCAAGTGATGCCAAGACTTTACTTTCTGCAGAATCAACAGAAATTTTTATTTCGCTTTTTGCAGGAATAATTAAAGGCCTGACAGTAAGATTATGATTTGCAATCGGAGTTATGAGTATAACATCAGAATAAGGTGCAACAATCGGACCTCCGCAACTCAAAGAATATGCTGTTGAACCTGTCGGAGTAGCAATAATAAGACCGTCAGACCAATATGTATTAATATAATTACCATCTGCATACACCTTTGTTTTAATCATATTTAACCTTGATTTCTTTTGAATTGCAAATTCGTTGAGGCAAAAATTAATATCCCCATAGAATTTATTTTCCGCTTCAACTTCAATCAACATTCTTTCTTCGAATTTGTATTCTCCTTTTATTAATTGATTTATTGCCATTAATAAATTTCCACTGTTTACATAAGCTAAAAAGCCCAAACGTCCCGTATTAATACCCAACACAGGAATTCCACTGTCTTTAACTATTGTAGCACTTTCGAGAAAAGTTCCGTCTCCACCAATACTTAATAAGAAGTCGAATTTTATATCAGAAGGAAGATTTTGTTCATATAATCCTTTAACAACTGGATTATAGAAAACCTTTGTTCTAAGAAATTCTGCAAACTTGCTATTGATGTAAATTGAAACATTATTTTTATTTAATTCCTCGAAGAGCTGGATTGCCATCCCAAAAAAACTACTGCCGAAATTTCTGCCATAAATTGCTATAGTCATAATCAAAACAATTTATATAATGGTGTTTTATAATTTACAAATATACCTGTTTTACTTGAATATCCTAAATAAGCCACATAAATACTTAATAATCTGTCATAATAAGTTTCGAGATTTATTGCCATTCCTGTACTGAACAACAATTTATCGTTCATCGGATTCAGCTTTGCAAATTCGTCATTCCAACTTTGAACATAACAAATATCAAAAAAGAAGTCAAAATAAATGCGAGAATAGGTTTTTGAAATTTTATCCGGTAAAAATGAAGCTAATCTGTGAATCTTAAAATCGCTGATTTTAACCCCGATTGTATTTTGATAACCGAAACTTTGCTGACCTATCAGATAATATAGTTCGTAACCTCTTATCCAGAAATTTCTGGAAAACTCAAGTATATCTTTAAACAGAACGGGTTTTTGACCGTAATCTTTCAAGTAAAAATATGACAATTCTGATCTGATTGAAAAAACACTTTTTATAATTTGTTTGTTATACTGTACATTTATTCCCAGTGTCGTATATGAACCGGTTTCACTGCTAAGACTTCGGTTTTCTCCATAATACAGATCCATTAAAACGCCCTTAACTGGATATAACTTGTTGTTTCTTGAATCAAAACTGAAATTAAAGTAAGGGTTAAAATAACTTGTTCTTAGCTCATTCCCTGAATTTAAGAAATCTGCAAAAAACAAACTATCCTTATAAACAGAATATTTATATTTCATTCCAAAATTGAAAACATAATTCAATTCAGGTCTATAGCTGTAATTAATTCCAGATAAAAAACAATGACTAATATAAACATCCTCATTTGAAACATATAAAGGAATATTGTTTGCAACATCATATTCAGTAGCCTTTTGTCTGAAGAGCTCTACCTGTATTTTTACAGAAGAGTTTTTCTTTTGCCCTAATCCGATTTTGTGAAAAGCCAATAAAAAATGTTCTTTATAGCCAAATCTGGCTTTAAGCTTGACCATTGCATTTGTACCATTTATATTATAAATATCAGCAGCAACACCATAGTTTATCTTATTAAAATCGTGATTATGGATAAAAGTACTTAAATTACGCTCGGCATGTTCAAGTATAGGATAAGGCCAAAAATACCAGCGCTCTTCTACTTTTACCTGAATGTCAACATAAACAGAATCGAAAGTATGGTCAATATTGACAAAATTAAATAGTGAAGTTTTTATCAGGTTATCCCGGAACTCTTCAAGTAATTTATTTATCTGTAAAAGAGTTAGTGTATCGTTAACGTTCAGAGTACTTTCTCTCATTATCACAGATAATTCTGTTTTAGTATTACCCGTAACATTAAATTCTCTAACGACAAAATAAGAAAACTGAGCCGGGGCTTCGGATATATTTAATACAATAATTGCGTTTAGTATTATGAGAATTCTTCTCAAATATTAAGATAATTTAAAAATGAATCGTATCTGTCTTGGTAGAATGCTTTTAACATATCTTCACTTAGGAAAGAAGCTTTTATTTTGTAATCATATCTTTCGAATGTCTGAACAATTGAGGAAAGGTCAGTAATATCAACTTTTATTGTTATAGAGATCATTGTAGAATCGTCTGTTGAAGAAACAAACAATATAAGAATTTTAGCATTATTTGTTTCAACTATCTGAGAAATTTCGGATAAGGAATAATCATGAATATTTGATTCAAGTATTATAATACCACCGGCTTTTTCAACGCTTATCATTTTTGCAAATTCTGTTACAAGCCTAAACAAGCTTATTGCACCAATATAATGCTTATTTTGATCTAAAACAGGTATTATAGTTAATCTCAGTCTGGCAACTATATCAACTACTTCAAAGATATGCTGATTATGAAAAACAAAAGGTCTTACCAAAGACAAATTATGATTTCCGAGAGGGTCGTCTTGACAATTATTGTCATAAATATCCGTATCAGAGACAAGTCCAAGAAATTCTTCATTATTGACTATCGGCAAATGAGATAATCTGTGCATTTCCATCCAGGCTAATGCATCATTGCCGGTATCCGAAGTTTTTACCATCGGAATAGAATCAACAATTAAATCTCTGGCAATCATAATTATTACATTATCTTCAATAAGATGCAAACATAATCAATATATTTGTACTTTAAAAAATATTCAAAAAAATGATAAGATTAAGTGTAAATATCAACAAAATTGCAACGATCCGCAATGCCAGAGGTGGAAATATCCCTGATGTAAAGTTAGCCGCAAAAAAGTGCGAAATGTTTGGCGCACAGGGAATAACTGTGCATCCCCGTCCTGATGAAAGACATATCAGATATAAAGATGTTTTTGATATCAGACCAATAATTAAAACAGAATTCAACATAGAGGGATATCCTTCTGAATCATTTATTGAGCTGGTGTTAAAAGTAAAGCCTGATCAGGTAACATTGGTTCCGGATTCGCCAGATGTATTAACATCTAATTCTGGTTGGGATACAATAAAGAATATGGATTTTTTAAAAAGTGTAATAAAAAGATTTAAAAATGCAGGCATAAGAACTTCAATTTTTGTTGACACTAATATTGAAAACATAAAAGGAGCGAAGTTAAGTGGAACAGACAGAATAGAGTTATATACCGAACCTTATGCAACAAATTTCCAAAAAAGCAAAGAGAAAGCGGTAAAACCATTCACCGAGGCTGCTCAACAAGCTTTGAGCCTTGGATTGGGAATAAATGCAGGTCATGATCTTAATCTTGACAATCTGAAATATTTTGTAAACAATGTCCCCGGGATTTTCGAAGTTTCAATAGGACATGCATTGATATCGGACGCTCTTTATCTTGGTTTGGATAACACTATAAAACTGTATCTGCGAGAATTAAAATAGAAAACCTGCAATCGAAAAAATAACTATAACAGTTTTTTAGGAAGTAAGGCTTGTTTTTTGATTATCGAGAATATTTGTAAATTTGAGCGATGAAAAGATGTTTAGTTTACATATTTTTTGTATTCCTTAATAGTGCTGTTTTCTCACAAAAAATGCCGGATTTCCCATATTGGTTACAAGGGATTTGGGAAATTCAATCGGAAACGGGAAGCTCTTATGAGAAATGGGAAAAAGTTAACGACACATTATATTTTGGCACGACTTTTCGGATATTTAATAGTGATACAATTGTATTTGATACAATGAAACTGAAAATAGCGGACGAAATGGTATTGTACGAAATGTCTGCCAGCATTGGAAATATGATTGTCTGTGCAAGTTATCCTCAGCAGCGTCCGGATGTTTCTGTTTGGAAATATGAGAACACTCTAATTGATTATCCTTTGAATATAAACTATATGCGTATGGGTAATGATACTGTTTATGTTTGGACTGAAGCAAAAGATGAAAATGTAGCGTGTATGGATTATTTAATGATAAGATTTAAAAATGAGTAATCCGTTTAATAATCTTGGCTTTAAAACATTCGAATTCAAGCTCAAAACAGATGCAGGAAAGAATTGTATTTTTGATGAATTTCGTAAGAAGTGGATAGTTTGCACTCCTGAGGAGTGGGTGCGACAAAATTTAATAAAACTATTAATTTCGGACTATTCGTTTCCAATAAGTTTAGTTTCCATAGAAAGAGAATTGACAGTCGCAGGACGTAAATACAGATTTGATGCATTAGTATATAATAAAGAATTCAAACCTTTGATGATAATTGAGTGCAAAGCACCGACAGTAACACTTAAACAGGATGTTTTTGATCAGATATGGAACTACAATTATGTAATAGAAGCCCCGTTCTTTTTTATTACAAATGGTCTTACTATAGTTATGGGTAAATGTGATAAAGTAAAAGGTGTCGAATTCTTTGACAGAATAAAGAAATTTGATGAATTAGTGAATGATTAACCCATTATTCTTTTGTTTTAAATTCTTTTGAATCATCTTCTTTCTGAATTATCAGATCGTTTTCCTTTTGTATTGATTTAATATGTTTTTCTCTTACAACAGGGACTCCGTATTCAGGCTGGATATCATCACCATCACAAGACGTGAATCCCAGTATTGTCATCATACTTATGAGCAAGGTTGCTTTGAATGATAAATAATGATTTTTATATTTTTTCATATTTCATGATTAAAACTTCATGTATTTAAAAGTTGGTAAATAAAAGTGTCTGAATATGATTTGTCGGTCCTTTTCCATGCTTTTAAATGTCCGCATTTGGCAAATCCCATATTCGAGAATAGTTTGATGCTAATTTCATTAGTTACATCAATAAAACACCATAACTGATTCAATAGCAGTATTTTAAACGAGTAATCTATTATCAATAACAAAGCTTGAGCAGCTAATCCTTTATTTTGAAAGTCCTTTTTTATTAAAATTCCTACTCCGGCACGATTGTGTTTTGGGTCAAATTCAAAGAGATCAATAATTCCCACTTTGCTATTATCTGATTTTTGCTCAATTATCAGCCTCAATTCTTTGTTCGTGAAAATATCATAAACGCTATTTTCGATGTGTTGTTTAATTTGCCACCTCGAAAATGGAGTATGGGTGTCACTGACAAACCAGAAATCCGGATTATTCTCAAGACTATATAAAAATTCGAGGTCTTCAGGTTCCGGTTTCCTTAAAAGAATTGTGTTGTTTTCTAATATTTTCCCAGTTTTCTCCATGATTTTAAGATTATTGTCAAATCCTGAAATAGTTTATAGTCTTTTGCATACATCAAGTTTAAACGTTCTACGATTTCGATAGAAATATCAGATTTTTTTAAAATACTTACCGGCGAAAAAACACCTTTTCTTATCTTAGGTAACATTCCGGTATCTACACCCTGAAATTCGCAATATGATACAAATGTCTTGCTTCCGGTTAAAATCAAAAATAAATTCTTAAACATAGCCCAAGGATTTTTTACATAAAAAGCAAGCAATGGACTAAAGATTAAAAGTAAAGATGAACAAGCAAAGTCGAGCATTCGCTTATTTCTTTGATTTTCAGGTTTAGCTATACTATTTATATCAATATTGTACAATTCTCCTGTCGTGTTTATAGAATTGCTTCCAATCACTGAAAAACCATCCGGACTTGCGATTTTGTAATCCAGACGTGAATTATTCAGTTGCAGCATAGTCTGGATTATTTGCTGAGCCTGTAAATTTTTAGCACAAAAGATAATCTCGTCAATTTTATTTATTCTGATAATTTCATCAAGTTGGGACAAGTCGCCAGTAAAATAGCCGTCTGAGTTTTCTTTTCCGGGATTTACAAATGCACTAATCTTTATCTTTGGATTGTTATTATTCAATTGCTCTAGAAGTTCATTACTTTCTTTTTTTGATCCGACTATTGCGACACGTTTTTTTCCGGGTAAACTAATCCTAAAAGTGTTTCTGCCTGTATAATGCAACAGTAATCTCATTAGAGGTATCAATAATGTTGACCAAGCATAACCTAGTAAAATTACTGCTCTGGAGAATCTTAAATGTACAGGTAACAGTGAATATAATATCAAAATTATTAGTGTGCCGGCAAGTAAGCCTTTAAATACACTAATCAGTTTAACGGGTTTATCATAACCTCCCAAAAACATAAGGGACAATATCCATACTATAATGTAACCTGCCAATGCGTAATAGTAAACCTCATGTGGATATGCGTCTTCGTGCCCGAATTTGAAATTTGACCAGATTGGAGTTATCAGGAAAAATCCACACAAAATAATTGTTGCATCAATAAGAGGAAGGAAAACACTCTTGGCAAATCTGTAGAGTATTGCAAAAGCAGCCCTTATATAAATTGCAAATTTAATCAATGCTATAAAGGCTCCAGCATTACGTTTCGAAAAGTGTTTCTTTGCAAAAATTATCATTGCATTATAAAAAACTAAAACATAATTTATACTGCTTTTTTTTGTGCTTTCGCCCTTGTAATGAATTATTGTAGTTTCAGGGTAGTAATAATTTTTATATCCTGAGAGATTAACCCGATAAGACATGTCAATATCTTCGCCATACATGAAAAAAGTTTCGTCCAGTAGCCCTGTTTTATCCAGTGTGTCTTTTCTTAAAAGCATGAATGCCCCAGCTATTACATCAACTACGTGTGTCTTCTCTTTATCAAGATAACTTAAATGATATTGACCAAACTTTGCTGACTTTGGACATAATCGGGATAATCCAAAGATTTTGTAAAACGCAACTTTTGGAGTTGGCAGTCCGCGTTTGGATTCTGGCAAAAAACGTCCTTTCCCATCAATCATCTTAACTCCAAGACATCCGGCATCGGGATGTGAATCCATAAAATTGCAGATACTTGAAAGTGTTTTCTCTTCAATAACAGTGTCCGGGTTTAATAAAAGAACATATTCTCCTACAGATTGTTTGATTGCTTGATTATTAGCATAGGAAAATCCGTAATTCTTTTTATTCTCAATTAACTTTACCTGCGGATATTTCTTTTTAACCATAGCACAGGATCCGTCAACAGAATTGTTATCAACAACAAAAATTTCTGTTGCACAATGTTTTGCAGACTCCTGAACAGAGTTAAGACATTGTTCCAAAAAATGTTTTACATTATAATTTACTATTATGACAGAAATTTTCATCAACAGTTATAAACTGCAAAAGTATAAAAAAAGTATGTCAAATTAAATGAGAATATAAATAATGGTATATGAGGTCATTATAAACTCTGATTAAAACTATGTTTATAGATTATACCGATGATAAATATGTAATAGTCCAATCGGCACTCTACTTCGAGTGCCCTCAGCACAAACGTTTGATTTGACTAAACATATTTATCATCGGCATTAACCATTGTAAAATTATAAAACAATTACAAAAATTTGTTTAAATCTTATTGGACTGTTTTATAATTACAATTGGTATTATTTGCCAAACAGCTTTTGGAAGAAACTCTTTTTAATTTCATGAGTGATTTCTTTTTTAGAGGTCTCATTGCTGAGCGATTCCGACAAAAGAATTTTTCTGATGTTATTCCAACCTATGAAACCTCCAATGTTTCTGTCGTCTATGAAAATATCAGCATCAATTTTACGACTTAAGTATTTATTATATTCTTCGTTAGGATGAGATTCGTTAACAGCATAAAATATAATTCCATTTTCAAGGCAGAAATCCACAGCTTCTTGCAGTTCAACTCCATCCCTAACAGTCCATAAAATAAGTCTGTGTCCTTTTTCCCGCAGTTCGCGTAAAACTTCAAATGCTCCCGGTATTATTTGGCCTATTTCAGGATATTTATGCTCAACTATTGTTCCGTCAAAATCAACAGCAATAGTAAGAATGTCGTTATTAATTTCCATTATTGAACTTTGTATAGATAAGCTTTTGAATTAACAGAATTTTCGTCATCTGGAGCCATAATGAGTTTGTCGTTTGTGAGTGACACAATTTTTGTTCTTGAAACATCTGAACTGTTGTTTGACTTAACAATGATAAACTGACCGTCCTGCGATATATCCCAACGACCTTCTGTTGTTCCTTCAAAACCTTGCTTAAAATATTTTTTGTTTGACATAAATCTTACTTCTGTCATAGCAATTATTTCCGGCATTTTTTGCCTTATCATTTCTTCATATTGCGGACTGAGATTAAAACTTCCTATCTCCAGAGAATCTACTTTCCATGTTCCAACAATCATTTTTGTGTATTCAGATTTTAAGTTCTGGCTAAAAATATTTCCGTAACTAATAATAATTGTTGCAATAATTAAAATAATTTGTTTCATAGTTCTCAAATTCTATTTGTTAAACATTTTTTATTAAAGATCAAGTTTTAATTTCGTTTAATGATATTTCATTTGTTGACAAATTTAATATTTTATAGTCAATTTGCAAATTTTTTAATATGTCAGGCATTCTTGAATAACTAGTATCAGTAATAAAAATCTGTCCAAAGTCATTTTCTGAAACTAGTTTAGTAATCACTTTAACACGTTTTTTGTCTAGTTTGTCAAAGATGTCATCAAGGAGCAATATCGGTGCCATATTTGTTTTGTGTTTGATGTAGCTAAACCATGCAAATTTTAGGCTTATCACAAAAGTTTTTTGTTGACCCTGCGAACCGTATCTTTTAATAGGCTGATTTTCAATTCTGAAATCAAAATCATCTTTATGAATACCCGCTGAAGTATATCCTAGAACGATATCTTTTTCAAGGTTTTTTTCGAGTAACAATAGCATATTATCATTATGCAACTGAGACTGATAGATAAGCTGAACATTTTCTTTACTATCTGAGATTAAGTTGTAATAATTTTGAAAAAACTCGGATATTTCAGTTGTAAAAGCATTTCTTGAACTATGGATTTTTTTTCCGGTTTCAGCAAGCTGTATGTTCCATATTTCCACTTCATCTTTGTCAATTTTTAATCCTTTTTGTAAATTTTTTAACATATTGTTACGTTGGTCGAGAATGTGATTGTATTTAATCAGATTGTTCAGATATTCGTGATCAAATTGAGAAATAACAGAGTCCGAAAACTTTCTTCGACATTCACTACCTTCGTGGATAAGGTTTGAATCGCATGGATTAGTAAAAACAACAGGCAGTAACCCAATATGCTCAGATAGTTTCTGATATTCAACTCCATTACGGCGAAAAGACTTTCTTTTGTCTGCCTGCATACCACAATAAATAGTTTCAGATTTTTCATATAGGTCAAAATTCCCTTGTATTACAAAAAAATCTTCACCGGTTCTGATATTTTGTCTGTCACTGAAATTTATAAAACTTTTACAAAAAGATAAATAATGGATGCTATCTAAAATATTGGTTTTGCCTGTACCATTATCTCCGATAAAACAATTTATTTTAGGGCAAAATTCCATTTCGAAATTTGCAAAATTTTTAAAGTTAACCAAAGATATATTCTTTAAGTACATCAAATTAATTTGGATACAAAACTATGAAAATTCAGAGAAATTTCAATAATTAAAAAACAAAAGTCAAAAAATTAGGCAATTGTCAATTACTGCAATTATATAGGTTTGATTCATGAATCAAACCTATAAATAATAAATTTAAAAAAATAAGTATATTTTATAATAATAATTCAATTAAATAATTTAAATTTGCAGCCTTAATTTTGAAATTATATTGACATGGCAAAAAGTAAAAAAAATGTACCGAACAGTGATAGTTTTAAATCGGTAGAATCTGCTTTAAGTCGGGCTGAAAATTTTATTGAGACGAACCAAAAGGCATTTATGTACGGGTTGGGTGGAGTTTTGGTGTTAGTTTTACTCGTAATCGGATATTTTAAATTAATCAGAGAGCCACGTATTCAGGATGCATGGTCTGAATCATACAAAGCAGAATTTTATTTTGAAAAAGATTCTTTCAATCTTGCATTGAACGGTGATTTGGCATATCCTGGGTTTCTTGAAATTATAGATGACTATGGTAGAACACCGATGGGAAATGCAGCAAAATATTATGCCGGAGTTTGCTATATGAGACTCGGTGATTATGAAGCAGCAATTGACATGTTCGAAGACTTTAAAAGTAAAGACCCAATGGTTGGTGCAATGGCAATTTGCCTGATAGGTGATGCAAATATGGAATTAGGCGATATGGACGAAGCTTTGGAATTATATCTCGAAGCAGCCACAGAAGCCGATAATGAGTTTTTATCGCCGATTTTTTTAATGAAAGCAGGTCGCACCTGTGAATTGCTGGGTGATTTTCAGCAAGCTTTGGATATTTATACAAAAATAGATAAAGAATATTACGGTACCACTCAACAGCAAGAAATAGAGAAATATATCAAAAGAGTGGAAATGAAGTTATAATACAAATGTTTAGTTTATAAATCGGGGCTAAGAAGCCCCATTTTTTTAATATTATGGCTAGTTCAAGAAAAAATTTGTCAGACTATTCAAAGTCAAATATAAAATTTCAGAATAAAGAGTCAAAATTTACTATAGGAATAGTAGTATCCGAATGGAATAGGGATATTACTGATAAACTTGCAGATGCAGCAATTAATACATTAAAAAAGTATGGCTATTCAGAAGAAGATATTATTAAAAAATATGTTCCCGGAAGTTTCGAATTGGTACTTGGAGCGAAATATCTGATAAATTATGCGGTGGTAGATGCAGTAATATGTTTAGGCTGTGTTATTCAGGGCGAAACAAGACATTTCGATTTTATTTGCTCTGCTGTATCTGAAGGAATTATGAAGCTTAACATTGATATGGAAATCCCTGTATCTTTTGGGGTGTTAACCACAGATAATATTCAACAAGCAATTGACAGAGCCGGCGGAAAACACGGAAATAAAGGCGATGAAGCAGCTATTGCTGTACTGAAAATGCTTCATCTGGAAAACTCTCTTTGGGAGGAATTTGGTACAGAATTTATGGAAGATGAAGATTATTTTGAGGATATCTAGTATTTTAATTTTTGTTTCATTATTTAATTCCTGTTCAATAAATAACAGTTGGCAGGGTGCTAATGTGACTTATCAGGATGGTAATTCAAAACAGTTACAAATCCTTGATAAAAACAGTTCATATTTTACATACGTTAAAGCCAGACAGGATAGTACTTCAAAAAAATCTGAGATTTTAACTCCTGAAAAAGTTAAAAATATTTCATCTGAAGATTTAGGATATGTTAGTATTTATTTTGATGAGGATAATTATGGAATGGAGTCATGGAGTTTCGGGAAGATTTTATCAGGGAATACTGTGTTTTTGGTGGAAACGAAATTCCAAGTAAAAACATGTGCGTGCAAAACTGCAGGTAAATTCTTTCACGGCTATTTCTTAGTCGCTGGTGATAAACATTTAAAAATTAAAACAGATAGTAAAAAGAATGTTTATAATCAAAGTGAGGTTTATGACTTTGTAGAAAAGTATACCGATTTCCAACTTCCACAGGGAATAAACAATCTCCAGGACCTGATTAGGATTCTTGAAAATATCAACAATTAACATTTGTAATCAACTGATATATAGTTGCTTATGTCATTATTTGACAATTATTGTTAATAATGTTGATAAAACAGCAGATAATGGAATAAATAATTGGTTGAATAGTTGTAATTTTGACTTTCAAAATTTTAAAAAGGAATAAATGGGAAAAATAATAACATTAGCTAATCAAAAAGGTGGAGTTGGGAAGACGACAACAGCAATTAATCTTGCTGCAAGTCTTGCAGTATTGGAGTATAAAGTTTTGATAGTAGATGCCGATCCTCAAGCCAATGCAACTTCAGGACTTGGTTTTGATGTTCGAAATGTACGTACCGGATTGTACGAAACACTCATCAGGGATGAAGATCCCAGAAATGTAATATTATCTTGCAGTATTCCCGGTCTGTTTCTCTTACCCAGTCATATAGACCTTGTGGGAGCAGAGATTGAAATGTTAGATTTACCAAATAGAGAGAAAGTTCTTAAACTGGTTCTCGAAAAGTTAAAAGATGAATACGATTTTATCTTGATAGATTGTTCTCCTTCTTTGGGATTGATAGTTGTAAATGCCCTTACTGCATCTGATTCTGTTCTTATTCCTGTTCAATGTGAATTTTTTGCTCTTGAAGGCTTAGGGAAATTATTAAATACTATAAGAATTGTTCAGGGGCATCTTAA
>DAOOPK010000024.1:5522-20914 GCA_035388205.1 Bacteroidales bacterium | reverse complement strand
AGTTAAAATTGCCGAAGCTAAAGTTTTAGGTTACAAAGCTGCCGGATTTGCAGGTTTATGGTCGGCTTTCATGAAAGGTATTGCTTGTAACTTATTAGTAAATACTGCTATCCTTCTCGCATTCTCAGCAAAGAATATGATTGGAAAATTCTTCGGAATATGGTTCCCAATTATGGCTTTCGTCTCATCAGGTTTTGAGCACAGCGTAGCTAATATGTATTTTATTCCTGCTGGTATTTTCAACGGAGCAAAAGTTAGCTGGGGCGATTTCCTGATTTACAACCTAACTCCTGTTACCATAGGTAATATCGTAGGTGGTATGATATTTATAGGAGTTGTTTATTATACTTGTTACAAGAAAGAACTTCCAACCGAATAATCCTATTAAAATAAAATAAAAAAAGAACTTTTTTAAAGTTCTTTTTTTATTTTATTTTGAACACCATAGTGAACAAACCTCATGACAGAGCAACACAATCTTATTTTAATAGGTTCATCGGGAAGAAATGCAGGAAAAACTGAATTCGCCTGCAGAATAATTGCAAACCATAAAAATAAATTTCCTGTTTATGCAATAAAAATAAAGAGGATTTGTACAAATAAAGATGAGTGTGATAACCTATGTAAACAGTGTTTGTTAGGGAAAATAGATGAACTAGGTTTTCAGATATCAGAAGAAACAGACACAACAACAGGTAAAGACACTTCAAGAATGCTTTATTCAGGAGCAGAAAAAGTATATTTCATTAAAAGCGAAAAAAATAAATTAGAACTTGCTTTCTCTGAGTTAATAAAAAATATTCCTAAAAATTCAATTATTGTCTGTGAGTCTAACTATCTAAGACAATATGTTAAACCCGGATTGTTTGTACTCATTCGAAACAATAAAGATGAACATTTAAAAGAGAGTTACACTTCTACATTTGAATTTGCTGACAAAAATATAAACTTTAAAAACACAAATTGGGATTTTCAACCTGAAAGAATAAGTTATCATAACAATGAATGGATAATAAAAGAACAAGCTACAGCAATAATTCTAGCGGGTGGCAAAAGCTCACGAATGGATGGAATAGATAAAAGTATGCTTTCCATAAACGGAATACCACTAATATTATATATAGTAAATCAACTTGAAAAGCACTTTGATAATATAATTATTGGCTCAAACGATATCGAGAAATATCAGTTTCTTAATTTGCCTATTGTTCCTGATATTGAATCAGGTAAAGGTCCATTAATGGGAATATTATCATGTTTGAGTTATTCAAAAACTGATATTAATTTTATTACAGCCTGCGATATTCCAATTGTTAATACTGAAATGATTCATAAAATGATTTGTAAGACTGATAAGTACGATATAGTTATACCGGTTTCAGATAAAGATATGTATGAACCATTATTTGCAATTTATAAAAAATCAATTATACCAATAATAACAAGTTTACTAGATAAAGATATTCGAAAAATAACATATATTCTAAGATATTTTAATGTTAAAAAATTTAAGTTTTCTCCCGGATTATGGTATCAAAATCTGAACAAGAAAACAGACTATTTAAATTTCATTAATAATCTATCAAATATGTCATAAAACACAAATTCAAATGCTTTTTCAATGAAATAAAAGTCATTCAAATTAAGAAATATTTAATACTTTTGTGGCTTAAAAAAATGAAAATTTATTAATATTAACTAATAATCTAAAAAAATGAAAAACATGCAATTAAAAGTAATCGGTTTAACAATTATAAGCTTGATTCTTTGTACAAGCCAATTGTTTTCGCAAGAAAAAACAGACAATAAAGAAAAAAAACAAAAAGTAGAACTTAAACCTTATGGATTTTTAAAAGGAGATGCCATTTATTCAACTTCGGGAGTAAATTCGTTTGGTGGTGCAAATCTTTCTGCTCCTCAAATTGCGACTAGCAACGAGAACTCAGCAATGGGATTTACAGCTCAACATACAAGAATTGGGTTAAAAGGCTCCACTGGAGAAAAAGTAAAAGCTGGCGGAGTTGTTGAAATAGACTTTTTTGGAGGTCCATTTGATGCAAATACAAAACCACGTCTCAGATTAGCCTATGCTTCTGTATCAAAGGGCGGTTTTGAATTAAGGATGGGACAGCAATGGGATTTATTTTCACCAAATAATGCAACTACAAACAATACAAATGGAAACATGTGGTTTGCAGGAAATTATGGATTTAGAAGAGCTCAATTACAAGCAAGTTACAAATTTAACATTGAGAATATTTTTCCTATGATACAAATTTCTGTGGGTGAAACTGCTAAAGATATTGCTGATTTAGGGAAAGACAATTTTGCTGGGATTCCTATGGTGCAAGGTCGTCTTTCAGTTAAGATAAAAGATAAATACACAATTGGCTTTTCGGGTGTTTATGGTACATATAAGGAATTTGCTGGCACAATCATAGTTTTGGACACTTTAAAGAATGATTTCAATTATTATACAACAGGTATTGGAGTAGATATTAATCTTCCTATTCATAAATATTTTAGCCTTAATGCTGAATTTAATACCGGTAAAAATCTCAACAATGCAAATCTTTTTAGTGTTGCAGGAAATCATTCATGGAATTTTGATGCAGGAAACGTTGTTCAAAACGACAAATCAAGCATGGGAATGTGGCTAAACGCTGTATCAGAATTAAATGATCACTTCACACTTGTTATTGGTTATGGTATGGATAAATACACTAATGAAACAATTGCAGCAGGCAGCATTACTAACAATAGTGTAATTTATGGAAATTTATGTTATAATATTAATCATGGATTTTCACTAGCATTGGAATTTCAAAATATCAGTACAAAATATGAGGCTATAGATGCCCAAACTGCTAATGTTATTAGCTTAGCTGGTAAACTCGCTTTCTAAAAGATTGTATTTTACAAAATTGATAAAGGCTGTAATGATACAGCCTTTTTTTGTGTTGAAAAAACACATACTGTGAATTTTCATAAATATTTTATATATTTGTATCAAATTATATTATTATGGCAACGAATCAAAATGAACCAAAAGTAAAAGGACTTGGATGTCTTGGATTTACAGTTTTCGGACTACCTCTAATAATTGGAACTGCGTTACTTATGCTTTGGATTGGATGGTACACATATTCTACATACAATAAATGTGTTGTGGCAAACGAAACCGTAAAGAACTCATGGTCGAATGTCGAAAACGCATATCAGAAGCGTTTGGATCTTATTCCAAACATTGTAGCAACAGTAAAAGGATATGCAGAACACGAACAGGAGACATTCACAGCAGTAACCGAAGCCAGAGCTAAAGCTTCTTCAATCAACATTGATGCTGAAAATCTGACTGAAGAAAATATTGCAGCTTTTGATGCAGCTCAGGAAGAACTAACCGGAGCCATAAGCAGATTGCTTGTTAGTGTCGAAGCTTACCCTCAGTTATTGGCAAATCAGAATTTTCTTGACTTACAAAACGAACTTAAAGTAATCGAATCAGAGATTATTGTAAGAAGAGATGAATTTAATACTACAGTAAAAGCTTATAATGTGCTGGTATTAAAATTCCCAAGAAATTTGTTCGCAAAAATGTTTGGTTTCAAAGAAAGAGCATATTTTAAAGCCAAAGAAGGCGCTGAAAATGCTCCTGAAGTTAGTTTTGAAGACTAATACTACGATTGAATAATTGTATCTTTATTCTCCAAGATTTTAAAAATTTTGGAGAATATTTTAGGTGGATTATTAAACTAACAGTTTGAATAATCCACCTAAACAATCATGACAATAAATGTGGTAAAAAGTTTTCAGCATTCTATATACCATAATTAGATATCGCTTAATAAAAATATATCTACTTGTTTGCTTATCTTTTTGAAATTGACGTTCTTTGCAGTCTATTATTTTTTTATGCACGCTGAAGATAAAATATCACTAAGAGGAGTTAGGGTACATAACTTAAAGAACATAAACTTAGATATTCCACACGGAAAATTAGTTGTAATAACAGGATTATCAGGCTCAGGAAAATCTTCTCTCGCGTTTGATACATTATTCGCTGAAGGGCAGAGACGTTATGTTGAAAGTCTCTCATCTTATGCCCGTCAGTTTTTAGGCAGGATGAACAAACCTGAAGTGGATTTTATTGATGGTATTCCTCCGGCAATTGCAATCCAACAAAAAACTAACAATCGAAATCCCCGATCCACTGTCGGAACGAGTACTGAAATATACGAATATCTAAAACTTCTTTATGCCAGAATAGGTAAAACAATTTCTCCGATTTCAGGGACTGAAGTAAAAAGGCATTCTGTTTCAGATGTTGTAAATTCTATTTTGAATTTTCTAGAAGACGATGTTGCTCTTATTTGTTTTACATACAAGTTTAACAATATTCAAACCCGTGAGGAACAACTCGAATTGATATTACAACAAGGATACTCAAGAATAGCATATAACAATGAAGCCATAAAAACAGAAGAAATTATTAGAAATAATATATTAACAGACGAAAAAGAGATCCATATAATTCTTGACCGTGTTATCGTAAAAAAATCTGACAATTTATACTCGCGTTTGGCAGACTCTGTTCAGACAGCATTCTATGAAGGTCAAGGGGAATGTTGTGTTTATTCCTTGAATAACGGAACTTCAAAAAAGCATTCTTTTTCCAATAAATTTGAAGCTGACGGAATTAAATTTGAGTTGCCTACCGAACATTTATTCAGTTTTAACAATCCAATTGGAGCCTGCCCCTTATGCGAAGGCTTTGGAAAAATACTTGGTATTGATGAAGATTTGGTAATTCCTGACAAAAGTTTATCTGTTTATGACGATGCCGTTGTATGCTGGAAAGGCGAAGTTATGCAGGAATGGAAAAACCTGTTCATACGAAAATCAGTATATTTCAAATTCCCTATCCATCGCCCTTATTACGAATTGACATCTGAGCAAAAAGATTTTTTATGGCATGGAAAAGATGATGTTTCAGGGATATATGCTTTCTTCGAATATCTGGAATCAAAAAAACAAAAAATTCAGTACAGAGTAATGATTTCCAGATATCGTGGTAAAACAACCTGTCCCGAGTGTAAAGGCAAAAGACTGAGGAAAGAAGCATTCTACGTTAAAATTAATGGAAAATCCATAGGTGACCTCATTGATCTGTCCTTTACAGAACTGAAGAGCATTTTCTCAAATCTGACTTTAACAAAATACGAAAAAGATGTTGCAGGAAGGCTAATTGAAGAAATCTTAGTAAGAATAAATTCCGTAATTGATGTTGGGCTGGCATATCTAACATTGAACAGGCTTTCTTCTACTTTGTCAGGTGGCGAATCGCAAAGAATAAATCTTGCTACTGTCTTCGGCTCAGGGCTGGTTGGTTCTCTGTATATACTTGATGAACCAAGCATTGGCCTTCATCAAAAAGATACACAAAATCTTATTCGTGTTCTTAAAAGTCTAAGAGACAGGTCAAATACGGTTGTCGTTGTTGAACACGATGAAGAAATTATTAGGGCTGCTGATTATATTATTGACATTGGACCCTTGGCAGGGAATAAAGGTGGTGAAATAGTATTTGCAGGGACTCTCAACGAAATGCTGCAGTGTTCAGACTCTCTGACTGCACAATACTTAAAAGGAATTCTGAAAAACAGTATTACTATAAAACCTACTCCTTGGAAAAACTATATCGAAATAATTGGCGCCAGAAATAATAATTTAAAAAACATAAATGTAAAATTTCCACTTGGAGTTATTAATGTCGTTACAGGCGTAAGTGGTTCAGGAAAAACCAGCTTGGTAAAAGGCATATTATATCCTGCTTTAAAGAAAATGTGCGGATTTACATCTGACAAAACAGGAGAATTCACTAAACTGGACGGTGATTATCATTTATGCCATAATATTGAATATGTCGATCAGAATCCTATTGGAAAATCTTCAAGATCAAATCCTGCAACATATATAAAAGCATTTGACGAAATCAGAAAACTTTTTGCCGACCAGAAATATGCAAAAGCGAATGGTTATAAGCCATCGCATTTTTCTTTCAATGTTAGCGGAGGGCGTTGCGAAACATGTCAGGGTGAAGGAGAAATCACTGTTGAAATGCAATTTATGGCTGATGTTCACCTAGTTTGCGAAGCCTGCAACGGAAAAAGATTTAAAGAAGAAATTCTTGATGTTAAGTATCGCGACAAAAACATATTTGATATTTTGGAAATGCCTGTTTCCGAAGCTGTTGATTTCTTTAAAGAAGGTAAAAGTAATACTGAAAAGAAAATTGCTGATCTGTTACAAAACTATCTGAACGTGGGATTAGGTTACGTCAAGCTTGGGCAGTCATCAAGTACATTAAGCGGTGGTGAAAGCCAAAGAATTAAATTGGCAAGCTTCCTTAGCACTACAAATATGAATTCTTCAATTTTTGTATTCGATGAACCAACAACAGGCTTGCACTTCCACGACATCAGTAAACTACTACAGGCTTTTGAACAAATGAAAGCAAAAGGCCACACTCTCATTATTATTGAACATAATCCTGAAGTAATACGTTTTGCAGACTGGATAATTGATTTAGGTCCCGGCGGTGGAGATTTGGGCGGTAATCTGATATTTGCAGGTACTAATCAAGACCTGAAAAACTGTCATGAATCTGTAACTTCACAGGTTTTGTATAATAATTTCAAAACTGCTGTAAAACTTTGATTTTTCTCAATTTTTAAAAGTAATTTTGCAAACTTTTTTAGCTAAGAGAATTCTTTGACTTGCTATTTGTTAAATCATTGAATCTCCAGACACTAAAAATTATTATTAAAATATTAAAAATGTCATTAAACAAATTACGAAACATCGGAATTGCAGCTCATATTGATGCAGGCAAAACTACAGTAACAGAAAGAATACTTTTTTTTACAGGGACAACACGCAAAACAGGTGAAACACATGATGGTGCAGCTACCATGGACTTCATGAAACAAGAACAGGAACGTGGTATAACAATAGCTTCAGCAGCTATATCATGTAAATGGAATGAGCATCAGATAAATCTCATTGACACACCCGGACATGTTGACTTTACAATTGAAGTTGAACGTTCTCTCAGGGTAATTGATGGTATGATAGCTGTGTTCTGTGCTGTCGGGGGCGTTGAACCTCAAAGCGAAACTGTTTGGAATCAGGCAGACCGTTACAGAGTTCCCAGAATCGCTTTCATTAATAAAATGGACAGAACAGGTGCTAACTTCGAGGAAACCCTGTACCAAATGAATAAATATCTTGATGCTAATGCTGTTCCTATACAGATACCAATGGGTGCAGAAGATAATTTCATCGGCACTATTGATATAATAAAAAAACGTGCTTATACATTTAATAATAATTCACGTCAGGAAATTGATATTCCTTCCGAATATACAGATGCTTTAGATTCAGCAAGAAATTTTTTAATTGAAAAACTTGCCGATTACAATGTTGAAATAATGGAATCATATCTTGAAGGTGACGATATCTCACCTGAAATACTTATGAACTCATGTCGGCAAGCCACAACTAAACTGCTTATAACACCGGTATTATGTGGTGCTGCTTACAGAAATATTGGAATTCAGTTACTACTGGATGCAGTTGTGAATTATTTACCTTCTCCTATAGATCTTGGTGCTGTTGTTGGTCAGGACTTGTATATTGAAGGTAAAACACATACAAGAAATCCTTCTAATAATGAAAGCTTTTCAGCACTTGCCTTTAAATTAATTAATGACCCTTATGTAGGTCAGCAAACATTTATAAGAGTATTTTCAGGTAAGCTCGTAAACGGAATGCAGATATATAATTCATCAAAACTTAAATACGAAAGAGTCGGTAGAATTTTTAGAATTAAAGCAAAGGAACGCGAAGAGATACATGAAGCCGGTGCAGGGGAAATTGTTGCTTTAGTTGGAATGAAATTTACTAAAACCGGTGATACCCTATGTGATCCTGAAAATCAATTACTTTTAGAAAGAATTTATGTTCCAATTTCAGTTATAGAACTAAAAATCCAACCAAATAAGCAAAAAGACAAAGAAAAATTGGTTGAAGCATTATCAAAATTGGTTAACGAAGACCCCTCATTCAATTCAAGATTCGATGAAGAAACAGAAGAAACAATTATCTCAGGTATGGGAGAGTTACATCTTGAAATAATCATTGATAGATTGAAAGAAGAATTCAAATTAGATGTTGAAGTAGGCGAACCTTCTGTAGCTTTCCGTGAAACTATAACAGAAGTAGTTGAATCCAATTATAAACATTCTAAGCAAACAGGCGGAAAAGGGCAATTTGCTCATACACTTATCAGACTGGAACCTAATACCGGAAAAGGTTACGAATTTGTGAGTCTTATTAAAGGTGGTGCAATACCTAACGAATATATTCCTTCGATAGATAAAGGTATTCGAAAAATAATGGACAGAGGAATTCTTGCCGGCTTCCCGGTAGTAGATATTAAAGTTGTTCTTTATGACGGGACATTTCATCCTGTTGATTCTTCCGATATGGCTTTTCAGGTTTGTGCTCAGGAGTGTTTCAAGCAAGGATTTAAAAAAGCTAAACCTGCTTTGCTTGAACCAATAATGAAGATTGAAGTCAATACCCCCGATGAATATATCGGTGATATTGTCGGAAATCTGAACAGAAGACGAGGTAAAATTGAATCAATGAGACGCTATCGAAAAGGTTCACAAAAAATTATTGCATTGGTGCCACTTATGGAAATGTTTGGTTACGCAACACAATTGAGAAATATAAGCTCAGGGCGAGCTAATTATTCCATGGAGTTTCTCAAGTATATGCCTATGTCTCAATCAATCCAAGAGGATGTGCTTAAAAATCTTGCAACAAAAAAACAAACTAAATAATAAAAATCTATCTTTGTAAAAATTTCAATACCATGCCAACAGCAGGAAAGAATAACAGTCTAAAAGTCATTAAAGTCAATGGAGATGTAATAACTTTTGATGCCGGAGAATACGGTGAAATTGAAGTAATAAACAACGATTTGATACTGAAATATACGCAAGGACAATTTGTAGATGTTTTTTTGTTGCCTGAAAATGACGGCAGTATGAAAGGTTATCTGGGGAAATCAATTGTAAATTCAGGCGAATTTGCAAGACTTAAAGTAGTTGCTAATACCAAATACGGAAGTTTCTTCGATATGGGAATTGAGAAAGACCTTTTTTGCCCTTTCGCTGAACAAAAGACACCTCTTGAAATAAATACATATCACAATGTTTATGTGTATATTGATGAATTAACAAACAGACTTACAGCATCTACAAAAATAGATAAGTTTATTTCGGAAGAAAAACCGGATTTGACCGAACAACAATCAGTTAATATCCTGATAATTGGAAAATCACAGTTGGGATACAATGCCATTGTTGAAAATAAATACTATGGATTGCTTTATGATAACGAAGTTTTCCAAGATTTGAAGTCTGGACAAATACATAAAGCGGTTATTAAAAAAATAAGAGAAGACAATAAAATTGACCTAAGACTCTTTAGAAATGATCATAATGACATATCAGAATTTGAAGATTTAATCCTCAATTATTTAAAAGCTCATAAAGGGATTATGCATCTTAATGATGAGTCAGAGCCACAGGATATTTATGATACATTTGGTATTTCAAAGAAAAACTTTAAAAAAGCTTTGGGGGCGTTGTTTCGTAAAGGGGTAATTGACTTAAAAGATAAAGATGTGAAACTTATAACTCAAATCTAAACTGACAATATAATATTTCTATTTTCCTCAAAAAATGCTTTTTTTATAAAATAATATATGTTTTTTCATTTTTATATTGAAATTTTCCTTTATTTTGCAAAAGAATTAAATACCTGACCCTGTATTTAGTTCAAAAAAGTAAATTATTGTTTTATTAAATTTTTTCTTATGAATTTATTCGTCGCCAACCTTCACCCTTCAACCAAAGGAGAAGATTTACAGAAATTGTTTTCGCAATTTGGCAGTGTGATATCTGCAAAAGTTATCATGGACAAACAAACAGGCAACTCAAAACGCTATGGATTTGTCGAATTTTCAAACGATGAAGAGGGAAACGCTGCTATAGAAGGATTAAATGAAAAAGAATTTCAGGGAAATCAGATTATTGTTAAAACTTCCCAACCGAAGGCAGCTGAGCAAAAAGACCAGAAAATCTAAATTTAAGCGGAGAAATCCCGCTTTCTTATTCGAAAATTGAAATAGTATTCATAAAATCATCTAATATGAGTTCTGAATAATTCCAGAATTTCTCATCATTTTTGGCAAAATTTTCATCACCATACACCATTTTAAAAGGATATCCATTGCTACTGCAATATAGCCTTTGTTCAGGAGTGTCAGAATTAGCAGTATAAAATGCAAAATATAACTTTTTGTTTTCAATGTAATACTCTTTTGTTATATCTGATTTGACAACTATTTTAACCAGTTCATTTCCATTATAATATGCTTTAGCATCATCTTTTACAACCAACTTCAAATTTGCATTGGCATTTGTTTCCTTATATCTATCTCGTACTATCTGAAGTTCTTTACTATAATTCGGAATTCCGGTCATTTTTTCACAAATATCCAACTCAATATTTGATCTGACAATAATTTCGTCACTCATAAAATAGGTTTCATCTTCATTAATAAAATAATTATCCAACAATTTATCTATACCTATACTCCTCAATGTAATAGCTTCATTATTCAAAAAATGTAAAACCATTTCAGTATCATCAGTTTTGTAAATATAGTATTCTAATTTTTGAAATACATCATATATATAGATTTCGGAATATTGAATCGCAGCTATTGACCTATGCACAGTAATCATGTGCAACGTTTCTTCGCATCTATAGTCGTCTGAATAATGGAAAGCTCTTTCGGTTCTATATGTTCCGACTGCCGGCCATGGATCGTCATCATAATTACTGCAAAATATATCAGTATATAACATACTTGTATCACCAAATTCTGCCAGATAATCATATCCTCTTCTTGAGTCTATCTGTGAAAAACCATAATAGCTTATTGTTATTATCACAACGGTTAAATAAATTCTTTTCATATTTTTAAATTTTGGTTATTTGGAAAACTGCCACAATAATTCTTCTATTTGCATAGGCAACATATAAATATTTTCAAAGAAAAATGGATCGCTCTTACTTATATATTCTCCATTTACTTTTACTCTAAAAACCTTTGAATTAAACAAATACATTTTAACATCCGAGTTGATTTCATTTTTTGGATAATGAACAAAAACCAATTTCCCATTATCAAGATAGTATTCCCTTAATATATCCTGATTCCATACTATTTTAACCAGATTACCGTCTTTGTAATAGCCCTTAGCATTTTCAACTGTCTTAGTTTCAAGTAAACTATAAGCATTTATATTTTGACAAAATTCATCTATTTTTTGGACTTCAGTGGGAAAACTCGGATAATCCCACATTACAGAAAGGTTTGCAATAAGTAAATTCATCCTTTTTGTTGCAATATCAAAATTAAAATATGTAGTTACATCTATAAAATAACTCCATTCGTCCAACAAATCAATATTATAATTCTTTAAAAACTCTGATTTTTCGTTTTCATACTTCACCGAGACTTCAACATCTCCATATTTCAACAAGTAATATATCAACTCCTGATGTTCGTTAAAAACATAATATTCTGTTTTATCTCTTGCTTCCTGTATGCTGTGATTTGATATCATAACAGGCTGATAATCCAATTCTATTGACCATTGATAATAAAAACATGTTTCATTAAAATAAGTAAAAACAATCGGCCATTGCTCATTTTGTGAATTCTTTACTATCTTATCAATAAAAAGATTATCTGTTCCGAAAATTTCTTTAGCATAACTCAAAGCAAGATCATTAATACTCTGACTAAGTACTGAAATAGTTATCCAAATTGCCAATAGAACTAACACAAGTTTTTTCATTATTCAATTGTTTGGTTAATTTGGTTTTATTATCAAATAAAAAACTCATTTACTCTTTTATCCATGTAAATATAACTGGTTCGACCGTATATCCTTTTTTCCTAAGCAATTCAATAATGCCGGTTTCACCTGGTAAATGAGCAGCTCCTACAGCACAAAATAAACTATGCTTTTTTGATATTTTGACAAAACTATTAACCATACCCACATTCCTGTCTATTAGAAAGGCTTTATTAAACTCGGCAGGCAAAGCAGTATCATTTGTCATGTCAAATAAATGCTCAAGATTAAAATTCATATACTCTGCAAGCATTTCATCCAACTGTTCCATATCATTATTAACTGTAGTGTCTGTAAGTCCGTCAAATAGCATCTCTGCCTGCTCCTCAAGGCTTATGGCATCAATTGCATCTATCTGATCTGCAAACTCTTCTACTCCAAAACACATTTTCCCAGCTTCCCGGGCTTTATTTAGAAAGTATAAGTCCAAAGCCAAGTCCATATCTTGAGACATATTCATCTGCATTAATTGACTTGACAGAAAAAATGGTTTCATTTTATTGTACATTAATATACCAGAACCGGTAGAGACCTTTACAATACTATCAAGAATTTTGTATTGTTCACTTGTTAAAAGTTTATCCAAACTATTGTCTTTCATTAACATAGCATCTTTTATTTCTTCCTGATCTAATTCATCCATCAAAATTTCCATTGCAAATGCATCACAAGATTCAAATGCATCTGTTACTGTCTGATCATAAGAAAATACCCGTTTGTCCTGAATATGTATTGTACCATATATATATGATGGGGTTTTCATTTTTTTACCTGAAACTTTCCAAAGTAGTGACTGAGAAAATGAAGAGATGCCAACTAAAAAAACTAGTACGAGCAAAATTGATTTTTTCATAGTTCTATATATTAATAAAAAATGTCCTCAAATTTAATAAATCTGAGGACATAAATACATATAGTATATTAATTAATTTTTAATATTTGGCAACTCTAAACCGTAACCTTTTTTCTTGTCAACAGCCTTTAGAACAAATCCCAATATAAGAGCAGCAGCTCCTAAAACAGCTAACATTATCAAAGGATTAGTATAATTGTATGAAACAGCTGCAACCTCAGAAGTCATTTTTTTATCAGCTACAGCTCGTACGATATCAGGGTTTGAAGCATTTAAAATCTTGCCAATAAGCAATGGGAATATCCACAAACCGATATTCTGTATCCAAAAAATTAGAGCATAAGCAGAACCGATTACTTTTTGATCAACTAATTTTGGTACGCTTGGCCACAAAGAAGCAGGGACTAATGAGAAAGAAGCTCCAAGAACTAAAATAGTAACGTAAGCAATCAATACACCACCAATGGCACTGCCTTTGGCTAATGGTAATACAAATGCAAATGTTAAATGGCAAACTATTAATAAAATAGAACCTATCATAAGCATTGATGCAGCTTTCCCTTTGGTATCAACATATTTACCAAGAATTGGAGTAATACCCACAGCCAATAAAGGAAATACAGCAAAAATAGTTTCAGCCGACTGACGCATATAACCCATATAACAGAAAGCAATGAGGGCAATTATTGATATTCCCAGGAATATGTATTTTTGGGCGCCTTTGCGGAAATTGCTAATAAATGCAAAAGCAGCAACAATTAACATAATCCCGTACTGAACAAAGGTAACTGTATTAGAAGCCCAGAAAGTTCCGGCTTCTGGCTCAACAAATGTTAGATTACATTGTAGCATATTAACAGCATACTTTTGGAATGGGAAAATTGCAGAATAATATAGTACACAAAGTAAAGCAACCAGCCAAAATCCGGTACTTGCAAATATTTTGCGGATATCGCTCACTTTGAATGGATCGTCTTTTTCTTCCGCTTCACCGGTTTGTGCATCCAGTTTTTTATCCATAAAGAAATAAACAATGAACATTATCAGAGCAATCATTAGTAAAATTACTCCGAAAGCAACAGAATTTGCTACGTTTACATCCATTAAAAAAGTATCACTGGTAGCATCTGCTCCCCATTTTGCAATTAGTGGAGAGAATATCATACATGTTGCAACTCCTAATCGAGCCAATGCCATTTCTGACCCCATAGCCAATGCCATTTCTTTGCCTTTAAACCATTTCACAATACCACGTGAAACTGTAATCCCAGCCATTTCAACGCCACAGCCAAAAATCATAAAGCCGACTGATGCAAGTTTTGCAGATGCAGGCATACCTCTATAAAATGGTGAAATTCCTAATTCATCAAATCCGGGAATATAATTTAAGTTTGCAGTAAACCAAGCTTCTAAACCTGACCCAGTAAATGCATTGCTTACAGAATACCATTTAATAACTGCACCACATAACATCACAACTCCAGACAAAATAGCAGTAAATCTAACTCCTAATTTATCCAAAATAATACCAGCAAAAATGAGGAAGAAAATAAAAACATTTAAAAATGTTTCACTTCCCTGCATAGTTCCAAATGCTGCGGAATCCCACCCACGTGTCGATTCCATCAGGTCTTTAATCGGTGAAAGTATATCCATAAAGATATACGAACAAAACATCGCAAAAGATAATAACACCAAAGCTGTCCATCTTATTGAAGGGACATCTCTCATCAATTTTTGAATTTTTTCAGTCATACAGAGAATTTTAAGATTAATGAATGCAAATGTATAACTATTTTAACACAATTTTATTTATTATGCATTTTTTTATTTTTTATTTTATTTAATAAACTTTTTTTATATTTTTGCTAAACATTAATGTTCAACTAATTTTTTAATTATGAAAAATTTTACTCTCTTATTTGTTTTAATGACACTTGGTTTTTTACTTAACGAAGCTCAAGGACAAGATTTATCATTAACAAAACAGTCAAAAGCAGTTTATAATATAACGATTGCCCCTGTCCTAGGTGGAACTGCTACAGTAACCACTCTTCCTGCTTCTAATTGTGAAGAAAGCGAAAGCGTTACTGTGTCTATTGCTGATATCGAAGCCGGAAAACAATTTTCTGCTATTGATGTAATTGCTGAAGATTTATCGGTTATTACTACAGTTGAAGTTACTGCCGGCGAAGAATATACTTTCACAATGCCTGCTCAAAATGTTACTATTACGGTAACTTTGGAAGACATCCCTGCACCTTTGTATGATATTGTAATAAATGTTACAGGCGGGACTGCTGACGTAGTTTCTAATCCTGCTACTGAAGCCGAAGAATTGGCAACTGTTACGGTTACAATTTCAAATATTGAAGCCGGAAAACAATTCTCTGCTATTGATGTAATTGCTGAAGATTTGTCGGTTATTACTACAGTTGAAGTTACTGCCGGCGAAGAATATACTTTCACAATGC